>UQMR01000004.1 GCA_900542255.1 uncultured Porphyromonadaceae bacterium | reverse complement strand
GTGTTAGCAAAGTTAATATTTTATTCTTTGCTGACACAGTTTAATTTACATCCTCTGTACCAACAATAAATCATAGTCTATACATATACAAAGATATAAACTTTGGTACAATGGCAACAGATAATTTTCTGACAACAAAATCGGTTCTCGGTTTGGCGGAGCGGGTCGCAATGTGTCCCCCCGAGATAATTGACCTCCCAAACTCTTCTTGGACATCTAATGGCATTAATCCACAACACTATATAATGAAGACATCCATAACGGATTCTTCTATTTCTTCATTGGTAAGAAACTTACAAATCGGTCAAATGGCTGTTCTGAAATTTAAAGAAACATTTACAAATTTGACAAGCGGCACAACCATTTGCATACCAATATTTAGGAGTATTAATCAAACCATATCTTCAATAAATCTATATGGGTTTGGTCATGTAAAGGATGGAAGGAATTTATGGGTATCTGGTTCAATGCCAACTATTCCTCTTAATGGCGTATATACATTAACCATTGAAATCCATTGTTTCGGGACACCAATAGATTAAAGGAATATAAAAACCCTCCATGCAGAGTAATGTTGCACGGAGGGGTTAATGGCATTAAAGACTTCTAATTATTTCTTTCGCATATTCCTCTGCAATATTCTCCGCAGTTGCACCCATACTCTCCAATTTTGGAAATCTCCTTACAATTGCACCACAGGCAGTACCGCTCAAATGCGGCAATGCCAAGATATTTGACAATCCCATTTTCTTGCACAATATTTCGGCTCGTTTGCCAAGACATACAATTACGGCAGGCTTGACAATCTCTATTTCCCGTCTTATTATTTCTGCATACATATCCATGTGTGCAGCAGAAAACATATCTGTCGTCTTGTGGTCATGGATAAAGAACTTGTTGGCATCGGTCAGATAAACGCCATAACCGTTACTTACAATCTGCTCGACCAGTAATGACATCATTTTACCTCCATTGCCCCTTTGTCTATGCTCTAAATCCTGCTGACCAAACGGACTTGAAATAACCGCATCAAAGCATTCTCCATACCATTTGTTGCTCCTTAACGGGTCTTGTGCGACAATCATTATATGCGTATTGTTTTGAATATTGAACCATGTGGGCAAGTCCACACCGATAGCCCCCTTGTGCAAAGCCTTGATGTCGGAACCCAGTTGGGTATTCCCAAGCGGAATGGTTACGGAGGTGGTATCACTATATCCGTTAAATGGCTTCAAGTCCTCTGTAAATACCTTTTGCCATTCAGCATAAGTATGGTCATAGCACTTGCGCATTTGTTCATAGCGGTTTTCTATTGTACTCAAATGCTCCACACCAAGCAGCCATTCAGCAACAAGGTGTGGAACATCATAGGACAGACCGCATTCATTACAGAATTGGTCTCGCATAGGCATTTACTTTATCTTTTCAATATTAAAAAAACTAGATGAAAAGTATTCTTTCACATCAATTCCTAATTGTTGTTTAATTGCAGCTCGTAAATCATTCATTTGAGGTTTAGTGTCATGAGGCATTACAACTTGAATGGTTGTCCCCTTTGGGACTTTACTGCCAACATTCTGTTTTGCTGTACACTTGAATAAATAAGCCATAATACATTTGTTTATTAGTTTTGCCTACTCTTTGATAAGGTTTTCGGCTTCCCCTTGTGACTGATTGGGGAACAAAAGAAAGTGCAGAGAGCCATTGCTATTTCTTCAGACAGGCTCTGGTAAAGCCTTTGGACTAAATAAGCAACAGCCTCTGCACCATATAGCATATAGTGAGAGGTGGCACTTATTCCCGTCCAAGAAAAATTTACCAGATTCGTCTGAAAGGAATAAGGTTCAAACACTTCCGTGTTCTATCCAATATTTCGGCACAAAAATATACCTTATTTCTCACCTATGCAAATTGTACAAGGCTGTTGCGATGGCAAAATTACTATTTAGAACGCAAACATCTCTTGATGTATAGTTCCTTTGTAGGTCAATGTGGTTATTGCTTCGGATAAAAATAGCGCAAATCTCCTACCATCTTCAAAGTATCTTGTATTGTATCGGTATGCACATTCAGCACAATACCAATACAGATGCTTTGCCGATACCTTGCGATATATTCCGAATATCATTCGTTTCAAGTGTGACCAGAAATTTTCAATGCCATTGGTCGAGAATCCCGACTTGTTCACATACTGGCCATGAGAGTGATTGACTCTTTCATGCGTATAGCCGTGCTTGTTCAAGCCATTGTATGCACCCCATTCATCAGTTACGACCGTTGAACCTTTCTCCACAATTTCCTTTATCAGTGGGAGCAAGGTTTTCTTTGTGGCGTCCTTTGTTATGAAGGTGTTTACCATTGAACCGGAACGAAATCCAACTACCGGCACTTTGGTTTTAAGACTTCGTCCTTGTGAGTGCTGCCCTTTCTTGCGTTTCACACTCACATAGGTTTCATCAATCTGTACTATGTCCTTGAACTTTATTATCTTGTTCATATTCTGCCTTATTCTGTTTAGCATGAACCAGGCGGTTTTCTGTGTAACACCTGTAAGTCTGTGAATAAACACGCTACTTATACCAGTCTTGTTAGTGAGGAATATAAAGATTACCTCGAACCATTTTCTCAAAGGAATATGTGTTCTGTCAAACATTGTCTTGGTTGTTACCGTGAACCTTTCTCGGCAATGCTTGCATTTGTATAGACCTTTAAACTCTCCTTTGCTCTTTAACTTGTAATGCTCTGTGGATATGCAACCGCAGTGAGGGCATATTGGTGTACCTCTCCACCTTGCTTGTTCAAGATATTCTCTAAAATCGGACTCATCTTTTAGAGATTCTCTCATTTCATCGAATGATTTGTAAAACTTCATTTCGTATTCTTTGTTATTCCAATCGTAAAATAGTAACATTATTTTGTTATATAAATATAATACTTTTATTTAACATATTAACTATCAATGAGTTATAATTTGATAACATTTTCAAATTATTTTCATTGGGTACATACTAAAAATGGCTGCCTTGTTCGGGCAGCCATTGGCGTATCTGTTGCGATGTTGCTAATTATACAAGAAAATGGCGAAATGTTATCAATTTCAAGAAAAATCTTTCAGAGAATTTGAGTTCATAGGATTATCCAGGATTACGGGAAATATTGTGAATAAGGAAATATATTAGGGTGAACCTTTCCCGCCACGAGGGGAAACAAGAAGTATCAAGGATTTAATCCTTGGACTTGGGTTTATATTAAGAGTGAAACAGATACAAAAATAGCTACCTGAAGAACAGATAGCTATAACAGAGTTACCCTTTGGAAATTGCGGATAAATTTGTACCTTTGCAATGTACTGAATAGGCACACCAATCCGATTTCAGCATATTACAAAGAATGGATAACAGAATCCCGCTTTATCCACCATTGGATAAATTCTGTTTGTCGAGTTGGGTTAAACGCCTACCGCAACAGAATAGTTATGAGGTAAGAGTTTCTGACCTTGTTTCATATTTTAAAGGATATTCCAATTGTACTCGGTATTCCATTACTGAACTATTTAAGGAACTTGTCTTTGATGGTTCAATAAATGGGGATATTGATTTTGATAGAATATGTATCTATACTTGATTGGAATGAATACTTAGAGGATTCTGTTTTTTAAGGAATCCTCTTTTTGTTTGGTACATTAAAGTATATAAGTGTGACAATAATTTGTAAGTTTATATAACAGAAATCCGGGCCTCCCAGCCCGGATTTTTTTATTTCACACCATCATATAACTCCTAAAAACAATCCTTTTTTCAGAAATATCTACGGCCTCTCCCTTGCTTCATACACATACAAGAAGTATGAAGCATTCACCATATCGCACTACTTGCAAACATCTTTTCAGCATCATATAAACATTTTGTAAACAACTCGGCCACACACTTTTCAACAAAATACAATATACTTATAATCAAATAAATAACATCTTATAAACAGAGTTATTATCATCTTATTTACAACTTGTAAACAGCACTTATTTACAGGTGTGAATATTTATTATAACATCTGTTTGTTGATAACTCATTGACAAGCATTACATTTGCAACGATGATAAAGAAAAGAGACATCATAATATTGCTATTATCTCTCTTGTATCCTCTTTTTACGGCAAAAGCCAACATTACGGAGGAAGCTCCGCTGTTGCGCGTAAGTTGTTATGAAAGTTACTATTATGCCGTTATAGAAGGCGATACGGTGAAAGTTATAAACATAAAACCTGTAACCATATTTCCTCCCAAGAAATTCAAAAACAAGAAAGAGGAAAAGTTTTATTGGAAAACCGTTCGCGATGTAAAACGCACCCTACCCTATGCCAAGCTCATATACAACATACTGATAGAAACCTACCAATATATGGAGACTTTGCCCGACGACAAATCGAGACAAAAGCATCTGGAAAAAATGGAAAAGGAGATATTCGAACAATATAAACCTGTACTTAAAAAACTCACTTTTTCACAAGGAAAAATGCTTATCAAATTGGTAAACCGCGAGTGCAACCAATCTTCTTACGAAATAATAAGAGCTTTCCTGGGTAGTTTCAGAGCCGGTTTCTGGCAAGCATTCGGTAAAATTTTCGGTGTTACTCTTAAAAGCGAATGGGACCCGGAAGGCAAAGACAAAGATATAGAGCGTATATGCGTGTTGATAGAACAAGGTATGTTATAAACATAGTTGTCAACAACCACCATAGAGCTGTTTAAACATATCCCATATAACCAACCCTGCCGTTACCGACACATTGAGCGAATGTTTGGTACCAAACTGCGGTATCTCTATACAACCGTCGCATTTATCAACAACCTGCTGCTGTACGCCTTTCACCTCATTACCCAAAACAACGGCATATTTATTCTGTCCATTCAACGACAAATCATTTAGCAACGTACTCCCTTTTACCTGTTCTACGGCATACACATAATACCCCGCTTGCTGCAATGCGACGATGGCATCTACCGTATTTTCATAATAACACCATTCTACACTATTTTCAGCCCCGAGAGCCGTTTTATGAATATCGGGATGCGGCGGAACAGCTGTAATGCCACAAAGCACTATTTTTTCTATCAAAAAAGCATCGGAGGTCCTGAATACAGAACCAACATTATTGAAACTTCTTATATTGTCGAGAACCACTACCAAATTTATTTTTTCAATTCTCTTATATTCAGCGACATTGATTCTCGATAAATCCAATATATTTTTCTTTTCCACTATACTTCACCAATAGAACTACACCTTATAAACACCAAATATGAATAACAACTTCTGTATATATCTCACCAAAACAAAAATTAAAATCATATTTGTAATGCAAATATAAGCAATCACGCCAAAAGAACATAAAGATGTATTTGACAGAATAGGTAAAAGTTGTTCACAACCCTGTTTATATGCTATGAACAAACCAATAACTTTTCCACACCGCAACTACATACTCTATACCATGTGAAAAAATAACAACATAATACACAACTTATAAACACCAAAAACTCGGTTTTTCCATAACATCTATGAGATAAAGTTATTAACTTTGTTCGGCATAAACATCGGTTAATCCATCTATTTAACCTATTGATTATGACAAAGTGATAATGTTGATAAGTTATTAAGAAAACAAAACAAAATATTAATAACTTAATAAACAAATATCTGTATTATAACTTATTGTAGTTACCAACAACATATTATCAAAAACAAAAGATACGAGTAAAAAAGAAAAAAAATAAATATATGAATGACGTGAATATCTCTCAAGGTTTTGTTTCGGAGCCTGTTCCCGATGGAGTTGACTGTGTTGCCGAAATAAAAAGATTGAAGAAAGAAAAGAATGCCGCCATTCTGGCTCACTATTATCAGGAAGGAGCTATACAGGATATAGCCGATTTTGTAGGCGATAGTCTCGCCCTGGCTCAGTGGGCTGCACAAACCGATGCCGACATATTGGTTATGTGCGGAGTCCATTTTATGGGAGAAACAGCCAAAATCTTGTGCCCCGATAAGAAAGTGCTGATACCGGATATGAATGCCGGATGTTCTTTGGCCGACAGTTGCAATGCCGAAGATTTTGCCCGCTTTATCAAAGAGCATCCCGGTTATAAAGTAATATCTTATGTGAATACTTCTGCTGCCGTAAAGGCTCTGACAGATGTTGTGGTAACATCTACCAATGCACGCCAGATAGTAGAGAGCTTTGCACCCGACGAGAAAATCATATTTGGTCCCGACAGGAATTTAGGCAATTACATAAACAGCGTCACGGGCCGCCATATGTTGTTGTGGGATGGAGCTTGTCATGTACATGAGCAATTTTCGGTTGAAAAGATAGTAGAATTGAAGAAGAAATATCCCGATGCCGAGGTTTTGGCACATCCCGAATGTAAGAAAACAATACTTCTGTTAGCCGATAAAGTAGGTTCTACGGCAGCTCTCCTCAAACATGCTATAAAAAGTGACAAAGATACCTTTATCGTTGCTACCGAAAGCGGTATTCTGCATGAGATGAAGAAAAACTGTTCCGATAAAACATTCATACCAGCTCCGCCGGCCGACAGTACCTGCGCTTGCAATGAATGTAGCTTTATGCGGTTGAATACCATGGAAAAACTATATAACACATTGCTATACGAATTGCCCGAAATAAAAGTAGAAAAAGAATTGGCAGACAAAGCTATACGTCCTATCGAACGAATGCTCGAAATATCTAGAAAACTCGGTTTATAAAAAAGAATATATATGGAATACAACTTTAAGGATATAGAAAAACGTTGGTCGCAGTATTGGAAAGAAAACCATACCTACAAAGTAACAGAAGATACATCGAGACCTAAATATTATGTACTCGACATGTTTCCCTATCCTTCCGGAGCAGGGTTGCATGTAGGACATCCGCTGGGATATATAGCTTCCGATATATATTCACGGTATAAAAGACTGAAAGGATTCAATGTATTGCATCCCATGGGGTATGATTCCTATGGTCTGCCGGCCGAGCAATATGCTATACAGACAGGACAACATCCGGCTATAACGACCGAAAAGAATATTAATCGTTATAGAGAACAACTCGACAAGATAGGCTTTTGTTACGATTGGAGTCGTGAAATACGTACCTGTGACCCCGAATATTACAAATGGACGCAATGGGCTTTCATAAAGATGTTTGAAAGTTACTATTGCAATGATGCCCAGAAGGCATTACCTATCGCAGATTTGGTAAAGAGATTTGCGGTAAAAGGTACAGACGGGCTCAATGCTGCATGTAGCGAAGAGCTCTCTTTTACGGCCGATGAGTGGAATGCCAAAACAGAAAAGGAACAACAAGAGATATTGATGAATTATCGTATCGCCTATTTGGGCAATACGATGGTAAATTGGTGTCCGCAGCTGGGTACAGTATTGGCCAATGACGAAGTAAGTGAAGGTGTCTCGGTCAGAGGAGGTTATCCGGTAGAACAAAAAATAATGCGCCAATGGTGTCTGCGTGTTTCGGCTTATGCACAGAGATTATTGGACGGGCTCGATAAGTTGGAATGGACCGATAGCCTGAAAGAGACACAACGCAATTGGATAGGACGTTCGGAAGGTACAGAGATGCAATTCAAGGTAGCAGACAGCGATGTAGAGCTTACCATCTTTACTACCCGCGCCGATACGATATTTGGCGTAACGTTCATGGTATTGGCCCCCGAAAGCGATTATGTAGATAAAGTAGTAACTCCCGATTGCAAACAAGCTGTCTGTGATTATATAGAAAGCATAAAGAACCGTACAGAGAGAGAGCGTCTTATAGACCGCAGTGTCACAGGCGTATTTTCGGGTGCCTACGCCATCAACCCGTTGAACGGGAAACATATACCTATATGGATAAGTGATTATGTATTGGCAGGTTACGGTACAGGGGCCATCATGGCCGTACCGGCTCATGATAGCAGAGACTATGCCTTTGCAAAACATTTCGATTTGCCCATTATACCTCTTATAAAAGATTGTGACGTCAGCAATGAGAGCTTCGATGCCAAAGAAGGTATCATGATAAATTCATGCGGCAACGGGCTCGATTTGAACGGACTCACGGTGAAAGAGGCCATAGCTGCCACTAAAAAGTTTGTACAGGAAAAGGGATTGGGCAGAGTAAAAGTAAATTATCGTTTGCGCGATGCCATATTCAGCCGTCAACGTTACTGGGGCGAACCTTTCCCTGTATACTATAAAGATAACATGCCTTACGTATTGGATGAGAGTATGTTACCGTTGCAATTGCCCGAGGTGGATAAGTTTTTACCCACCGAATCGGGTGAGCCCCCGTTGGGTCGTGCAAAGAATTGGCATACGGCCGATGGGTATCCGTTGGAGTTGTGTACGATGCCCGGTTTTGCAGGTTCGTCGGCTTACTATATACGCTATATGGACCCTCACAATGACAAGGAGTTGGTATCGCATAAGGCCGATGAATATTGGAGAAATGTAGATTTGTACGTAGGTGGTACCGAGCACGCCACAGGACACCTCATATATAGCCGTTTCTGGAATAAGTTTTTGTATGATATAGATGTCGTATGCGAGAGCGAGCCTTTCAAGAAGCTCATCAACCAAGGCATGATACAGGGACGTTCCAATTTCGTATATCGTATTAAAGATACCAATACCTTCGTATCGCTGCACCTGAAAGAGAAATATGAGGTGACACCCATACATGTAGATGTAAATATTGTAGATAATGATATTCTCGATATAGAAAAATTCAGGCAATGGAGACCCGAGTTTGCGACAGCCGAGTTTATCTTGGAAGATGATAAATATATATGCGGCTGGGCTGTTGAGAAGATGTCCAAATCGATGTATAACGTTGTCAATCCCGATGACATAGTAGAAAAATATGGTGCCGATACATTGCGTTTTTACGAGATGTTCTTGGGTCCCATAGAGCAGAGCAAACCTTGGGATACCAATGGTATAGATGGCGTACATCGTTTTCTGCGCAAGTTGTGGAATCTCTTCTTCGATGGCGACAAGTGGGCAGTGTGCGAAAATGAACCTACTCGCGAAGAGCTGAAATCGTTGCATAAGTTGATAAAGAAAGTATCATGGGATATAGAGAATTTCTCTTACAATACCTCGGTGAGTGCTTTCATGATATGTGTCAATGAGTTGACATCTTTCAAAACCAAGAGCAAGCAGATTTTGGAGCCGCTGGTAATCTTATTGTCACCCTTTGCTCCGCATATAGCAGAAGAGTTATGGCATCGTTTAGGCCACGATACAACCGTATGCGACGCATCGTGGATGGACTATAAGGAAGAGTATCTCAAAGAAGATAATGTAACGTATGCCGTATCATTCAATGGCAAAGTAAGATTCAGTATAGAAATACCGGCAGGAACACCTCGTGAAGAAGTAGAAAAAACAGTACTTTCGCATGAATCATCGGCAAAATGGATAGAGGGTAAAACACCTAAAAAGATCATTGTAGTACCCAACAAAATAGTAAACATTGTAATATAATATCTCTTATAATTATCATGGAAATAAACAAGGTAATGCAAAAAAATAGCATGTGGTTTTTAATAAAGGACCATCTGTTTATAATTTTGGGTTCTTTTATTTATGCCTTTGCATGGGCAGGATTTCTTATACCCAATAAACTTACCATAGGTGGAGCACCCGGTATAGGCTCTATATTATATTATGCCTTTGGATTTCCCGATATAAATGTGACTTATGCCGTTATCAATGTGGTATTGTTGTTGCTTGCATTGAAAATACTCGGTAAGAAATTCTGTTTGCGCACTATTTTCGGTGTCTTTTTCTGCTGGCTATTTCTGTTTTTGCTACCTAAGTTTATAGACCATGCTATTGTTGAGAACCAGCCCTTTATGTCGGCTATTATCGGCGGTATACTTTGTGGTGTGGGAGTAGGTATGGTATTTATATCCAACGGTAGTACAGGCGGAACGGATATAGTGGCAGCCATAGTGAACAAATACAGGAATATCACATTTGGCCGCATGTATTTGTATACCGATGCTATTATCATTTCATCATCCTATTTTGTATATCACAGTGTAGAGAAGGTTATATACGGCTATATAATACTGTGTATAATGACCTATGTATGCGATATGGTCATAAACGGTATAAGAGCCTCTGTGCAACTGCTTATCTTCTCCGATAAATGGGAAGAGTTAGCCAATCATATCAATGAAGATCTGCACCGGGGTGTCACCGTCTTAGACGGGATGGGTTGGTATTCCAAAAAGCCGCGTAAAGTTCTGGTGGTTTTGGTAAAAAGAACCGAGGCCAACAGTCTGAATAGAATGATAAAAATGATAGATCCGCAGGCATTCATTTCACAATCGAGTGTATTGGGGGTTTACGGGCAAGGCTTCGATAAAATAAAATAATAAGTAAAGAGGGCTGTAAAATAAAATTCTTCTCCTACCGTTATTATTATACATTGTATTAGTAATGAAAGATATAGTCTTTGCTACCAATAATGAAAACAAGCTCAAAGAGGTGCGAGCCATAGCAGGCCATAAATTCAATATATTGAGTTTGAAAGATATAGGATGTAGTGAAGATATTGCAGAGACAGCCTCTACTTTTGAAGGTAATGCCTTGATAAAGGCTCGCTATGTACATGAAAAGTATGGATATGATTGCTTTGCCGATGATTCGGGATTAGAGGTAGAGGCTCTTGGCAATGCTCCCGGAGTATTTTCTGCCCGTTATGCCGGTGAGCCTTCCGACTCTCGGAAAAACATAGTAAAGCTGCTCCAAGAGATGCAGGGCGTGAAAAACAGGAAAGCCCGTTTCAGAACCTGCATAGCACTTATCTATGAAGGAGAAGAATCTATGTTTGAAGGCTCTATCGAAGGCTCTATCATAGAAGAGCTGAGAGGTTGCAATGGCTTCGGATATGACCCTCTTTTCATGCCTGCGGGTTATGAGCTTACGTTTGCCGAAATGTCGTCGGACGAAAAAAACAAAATAAGTCATAGAGCTTTGGCTACAAACAAGTTGATAGAGTATCTATTGATAAAGAATTAAAAATAGAGATGATAAAAATGCTAAGAAAAATTGTTGTTTTATTCTTTTTGTTGACCTCAATATCTTTTTATTCTTGGTCGCAACCATCTGTGGGTCAATGGGAAGTATATCCTACACGTTCTACCAAGGCCAGTGTTATATTTGACTCGGGCGACGACTTGGTATATTATATGTCGGGTAATAATCTCTTTTCTTATGACCAAAGCAGCAATGAAATAGAATCTTATAATACAGGTAATTATCTTTCCGATTCTAAGATAAAGAATATCTATTACAATTATCTGAAAAACTACTTGATGATTGTATATGAGAACTCCAACATCGATTTGATATATTCCGATAAGCGGGTAGTGAATATACCCGACTTGAAAAATACAATCATGATGTCGTCTAAGTCCATCAATGATGTTGTTTTCGATGCCGACAGGATATATGTGGCAACCGATTTCGGTTTGATGATAATCAATGACGAAAAGTATGAGATTTACGAATCATATATGTATGATAAAGCGCTGACAAAGGTAGCCATAGCCGGTAATACTATTTTTATTGTTGCCGATGGACAATTATATAAGGCTGCCATAGTGCCGGGCATGTATGAATTTGATAGTAATTGGACTGTTGTAGATTTGACCTACCAGCCTCAAAATTTCAAATATCTGTATAGAATCAATGACGACCATATCTTCCTTTCGTACGATGAGAGGAGTTATGTATACGATATAGAGAAAAACAGTTTCACCGAGCAGACAGAAGCATTTGCCATGCTTTTTTATGCCCTTTCTCTTACCGAAACCAAGACCGGATTTTTGGCTACGTTTACCGATAATATAAGGTTTATATCCAGCGATGTTACCGATGACGACAAATTGGTATTGGTAGAACAGAAAAATCTGAAAGATTCGAGCGTAAAGGGCGGTTATTGCTCATCCTATAACGATGAGCGTACGGTGTGGTGTTCGAGTGCAGCAGGATTATCGCACTTTTCTATCGAGGGAACTACCTTTACGTGGCTCATGGAACCCTCCTTTTACAATACCTCCAATGTAACGACTCCGCATATCATACAAATACATGATAATAAGGTATATGTAAAAAATTCGGGACAATGTTTTTTTACCGTCAACCAGACAGATCCTACGCAGATAAGTATTTTGGACTGCACTACAAGAGAATGGCAGACACTGACGTTGGATAATGTCATCTATGATGGAAACAGCAATCGGAAAGGAGCTCTTAGAAGTTCTTATAATATAAGCTTCTCTCCGTCGGAAGAAGATGTTATTTTCATAGGTTCTTGGTTCGACGGGTTGCACAAATTCAAAGGTAGCGAATATGTAGGCAATTACAATCAGTATAATTCACCTCTAAGGCATCCCTATGCCATGGCAGCCACTAATTCCGATTTCGATACCGATGGTAATTTGTGGGCCGAATTGATTTATAACAGCGCCGGTTCTACCTCTATTTTGGGTTGCTTGCCCAAAGAGAAGAATATATTGTCACCCGATCAAACGACAGAATCTGACTGGATTACGTATGATATAGGGTTTAATTCCAGCGTGGGATTTTTTAGTGATTTGCTTGTAGCCAAGAAATCCTCTTTTTGCTTTGTCGTGCAAGGAGCAACGCTTAATCCTACAAGATTGACGGTCGTAAATCGTTCTTCGGGCGAAACTCGAATATTTTCTCAATTTACAGACCAAGATGGTTCTTCTGTCGGAAGCGGTATATTGAATTTCAAGTGTGCTGCCGAAGATATGAACGGAAGTGTATGGTTGGGTACCACATCGGGTCCTATTGTTTTGAATAATATTTCCAACATCATGAATACCAACTATCGTTGCACACGCGTGAAAGTGCCTCGCAACGACGGTACCGACTATGCCGACTATCTGCTCGAAGACGAAACCATCAATGCCATCGTAGTGGACGGTGCCAACCGGAAATGGTTGGGAACAGCCAATTCGGGCGTCTATTTGGTAAGTGAAGACGGTACGGAGATTCTCCAACAATATACTACCGACAACAGTCTGTTGCCATCCAATTGCATATATTCCATGGCGATAAACGATGAGACAGGCGAGTTGTTCGTTGCTACCGATGCCGGTGTAGCATCCTATCGTTCCGATGTATCCAATGCCTCTGACGATTACAGCAACGTATATGCTTTTCCCAATCCCGTACGTCCCGATTATTCGGGTTGGATTACCATATCGGGGTTGATGGAAAACTCGCTCGTGAAAATTACCGATGTGGCCGGGAATCTCTTCTACGAGACCTATTCCAATGGCGGAACCGTTACGTGGGATGGGCGCACAAGAGACGGAGCACGGGTGAAAACCGGTGTATATCTGGTATACGCCTCGCAGAGCGGTGGTTCGTCGGGTGTGGTAACCAAAATAATGGTTGTAAACTGATTTTTTCGCAACTCCCGTGCAATGATGGGTATGGATAGCCATCCTCTGAGTAAGTTTCTCTATTGTCCCCGTTGCGGCTCTTCGCGCTTTGTGGTGAATAACACCGCATCGAAAAGATGCGAGGCGTGCGGATTTGTATATTATTCCAATCCCCGGGCTGCGGTGGTAGCCGTAATATGGGACGAGAAGGGACGTCTGTTGGTAGCCCGTCGCGGAAAAGAACCCGCGAAAGGGACGCTTGATTTGCCCGGAGGTTTTACAGAAAACGGCGAGACCGCCGAAAAAGCCCTCTGTCGCGAGGTTTTCGAAGAGACCGGTATAGATGTCCACTCCGCCCGTTATCTCTTCTCTGAACCCAATATTTACAGCTATTCGGGCATCGAAATAGATACTATGGATTTGTTTTTCGAGGTACATATCGACAGTTCTCTGCCGGTACGGGGACAAGACGATGTGGCCGAGGTGATGTGGTTGCCTTTTGAGGAGCTCGATACCTCTTTGTTCGGTCTGTCATCTATCCGGAAAGGGTTGCAACGGTTGAAGGAGTTGCGTCAGAAGTCTATCGAGAAGTAAGGGATATACCGTTGCAGCTTGTCGAGCAAGAATATGATGAAATAATATCGTCCGAATTTTCCTACCAGCAACGATAGCAACGACCCTGCCTTATTGGCTCGCATCAATCCCAAAGCGACCACAATGACATCGCCTATAAAGGGTAAGAATCCTAAAAAGCCCAATAGAGACCCCTTTCCCTGTAAAAAGAGTGTCATCTTGTCTATTTTCTCTTGACTGATGCGCAGATACTTGTGTATCCATTCTCTTTTCCCCAGGTATCCGATATAATAGCAGGTGACGCCACCCAGCCAGTTTCCGGCTGTTGCTGCGAGAATACACCCCCAGGGGCTGTAATTATTGATGACGAGCAGGCTTAGTACCGCCTCGGAACTGAATGGTATTACGGTTCCCGAGAGGAAGGCTGCAATGAAAAGCCCCCAATACCCCCAACTGCTTAAATCACCCAGAAACTCCATATATTTACCATTAGAAGGATAACGATAAGCGTGTAATAAAGTATGTGGGTAGCCTTGCTGTGGCGAGACGTGAAGTAGTATGCCGCTTGTAGCGAAACTCCCATGTTCAGTATAGGCAAATATGCCATATAGTGTGCCGTATCTATCAATATCAGCAGGGTTGCGTATATCGAAAGGATATTTATAAAGCCGTTCATGGCTCGTGTCTGTATCTTTTCGGTATGGGCATTCATCAAGTTGTTTGTACCCGTAAATAATCCCAGCAAGATACTTATACCGGCAGGCAGCAGGTCGAGTCCTATATTGTCCCATTCGGGTTTGACGAGCAGCACCTCCGGACAGAATTGGTCGCTACTTATCCACCCCATTCCCCATGCTGTCCAAAACGGGGTTACCCATCCTATTACGACAGCTATGAGCGTGCGAAGCGACAAGGATTTCATTTGGTACAGGCCCAGGATAAAGAGAGGCAGGAAGTATAATATGCGGGCATATACGATGCTTGCTGTCGATATCAACAACGTGATTAGGAATGCCTCCTTGGGAGCCTCGCCTTGTTGATAGCAAGAGTATAGGACAAATATACTTGCATAAATGAGCAGGGCCGCCATGTTGCCGGCTGTAAAGAGAGTGATGCAAGAGGGCGAGAGCATTTCCAGCAAGAGAAAGAACATCATGGCGATATACGAATGCTCTCTCATGAGCGGAAATACCGAGTTTAAGCGTGAAAGCAGATATGCAGTCAATGCAATGATTGTTGCATTGGCTGCATAATAGATAGGGTTGTTATATATTTCGGTCGGAAATATGCCGCATGCGATTCCCTCCAAGTCTATGGTGGCAGGGCTTATGCTTTCTGTGGCTGCAATGATGCAGAACACAACAAACCATATACTTGTAAGAATAGGGGCGATGATATGGATGCTTTTTTGGTTCACATCTATGTTATAACTCCATAAGTAAATCTTTACCTATGTCGTGTCTGTAATATTTACCCTCAAACTCTACGACTTCGGCCGACCGGTATGACTTTTTCAACGCCTTTTCCATCGTCTCACCATACGATGTGAGAGCCAGCACACGGCCGCCCGAGGTGAGTATGCTTCCGTCGGGGGATAGCGACGTACCGGCATGGAATATCAGGCTCTCGTCTACCTCGGCAAGATGCTCTATGCGTTTGCCTTTTTCGTAATGACCCGGGTAACCGCCCGATACGAGCATGACGGTAGTGGCATAGCGCAAGTCGATGCAAAGCTCCTTTTGGTCGAGAGTGGTTGTTGCCACACCATTGAGCAACTCTACCAGGTCCGATTGTATGCGGGGCATTACAACTTCCGTTTCGGGGTCGCCCATACGTACGTTATACTCTATAACGTAGGGGTCACCCTCGACGTTCATGAGGCCTAAGAAAATAAAGCCTTTGTATGTTATATGCTCTTCGGCGAGACCTTTTATGGTGGGTTTTACGATGCGCTCTTCCACCTTTTCCATGAAGGACTCGCTGGCAAACGGCACAGGCGACACGGCTCCCATTCCGCCGGTATTGAGTCCGGTGTCACCGTCGCCTACACGTTTGTAGTCTTTGGCAACCGGCAGTATCTTGTAGTGTTCTCCATCGGTCAGGACGAATACCGAGCACTCTATGCCCGAGAGGAACTCCTCTACTACAACCGTCGAGCTGGCATGGCCAAACATGCCTTCTACCATTGCTTTCAGCTCTTTTTTGGCCTCGTCGAGCGAAGAGAGTATCAGCACACCCTTTCCGGCAGCCAGGCCGTCGGCTTTCAGTACATAGGGGGCTTTCAGCGTTTCAAGAAACGCATATCCCTCTTCTATGTTTTCTCGGGTGAAACTGCGGTATTGTGCTGTGGGTATGTGATGCCTGTACATGAACGTCTTGGCAAACTCTTTGCTGCCTTCGAGTTGTGCGCCTTCTTTCGATGGCCCTATAACAGGTATATGTTGCAGTGTGGTATCGTTGGCGAAGTAATCATATATGCCCTTTACGAGAGGGTCTTCGGGGCCTACCACAACCATGTCTATATGATTTTCCCTGACAAAGGCACCTATGGCGTCAAAGTCGTCGGCTGCCATATCGACATTGTTGCCCCATTGTGCGGTTCCTGCGTTACCCGGAGCAATAAAGAGTTTTTGTAATTGTTTGCTTTGGCTTATTTTCCATGCGATAGCACACTCTCTACCGCCCGAACCTAATAACAGTATATTCATTCCTATCCTATTTTAATGATTACTTCTTTGTCTTGTCGTCTCCCTGCTCTTTGCGGCGGCGGAAACCCTTCGGCATATCTTTGCCCGTATGGAGTTCGTAGTTCTTTGAGCGGTGGTTTGAGGTCTTGTGTCTCTCCTCTTCTTTTCTTCTGACCCCCCCTTTCCGCTCGGAATCTTCGCCTCTGAAACTCTTTTTCCTACCGGCTGTTTCGTGTCCGAAGCCACCTTTTCTGTCGCTCTCTTCACGTTTGTGCGATGTTCTGTGCGGCCTGGCATCGAAATGCTTTCTGTTCTCAGAGGTGCGTGTGCGCGGCTTCTCGTCGTTGTTTTCTTCTGTGGCCATATTCTGTTTGTAAGCCAGGTATGTGCCATCGAAGATTTCATATTTGCGGAATTCACATTCCAAGGCACCGTTCAACACCGGTATTTTGGCCGAAGGTTTCAGCCCTATTTTATCGAAAAGTTCTCGTTTGTAACCCAGTATCCATGCCGTGTACCCTTTGAAGACATGTTTGAGCCTGTTGCCTATATCTTCATACAGCCCTTCCATGTCGGGACTTGAAATGCGCTCTCCGTAGGGTGGGTTCGTCACGATGATGCCGTGGTCCGATGGGGCGGTTTCGTACTTTTGAATAGGTTTTGTTTCCAATTCGATATACCGTCCCACGCCGGCGCTTTTTATGTTTTTGGCAGCGATGGCAGTAGCGCGCACAGATATGTCGGAGCCATATATTTTGTGGTTGAACTCTCGCTCGCAGCTGTCGTCGTTGTATAGTTCCTCAAACAAATCCTTGTCGAAGTCCTTCCACTTTTCAAAGGCAAAGTGTTGCCTGAAAATACCCGGATATATATTGGCGGCTATCATGGCAGCCTCTATCAGGAAAGTTCCCGAGCCGCACATGGGGTCTACGAAGTCACTCTCTCCGCGCCACCCTGTCAGCATAATCAGTCCGGCCGCAAGGGCTTCGTTGATGGGGGCTTCTGTTTGAGACTCTCTGTAACCTCTCTTATGGAGCGACTCGCCCGAGCTGTCTAATGACAGGGTGCAGCTCCTGTTGTAGATGTGCAGGTTGAATTGTATATCGGCGTTGTTGAGCCTTACCGAGGGGCGTTTGCCGTATTTCTCCTG
Organism: uncultured Porphyromonadaceae bacterium; assembly: GCA_900542255.1. Taxonomy (GTDB): domain Bacteria; phylum Bacteroidota; class Bacteroidia; order Bacteroidales; family Barnesiellaceae_A; genus Barnesiella_A; species Barnesiella_A excrementipullorum. Next base: position 46,274 of record UQMR01000004.1, on the reverse strand, counting down.
GAAGAAATCGACGATGGCGTCTTTCATGCGGTAGGTCACAAATTTCGAGTGCCTGAATTCTTCTGAGTACACCACCGAATCTATGGCAAAGGTAGTTTCAAGAGAGAGCCATTGTTCCCAATCGTATTGTTTCAGTATGTCATATACTTCATCGGGGTTCGATGCGGTAAAATGCAATATGGGTTTCAGTATTCGCAAGGCGGTGCGACATGCCAGGTTGGCTTTGTACAACAAGGCTTTGTCGCCCGTAAAAGATACCATGCGGCATCCTGTTTTTACGTCACTGCCGCCTATGGCGGTGATTTCTTCTGCCAATACCCCTTCGAGCCCTTGGAAGGTTTTGGCTACAATTTCAAATTTTTCGTTCTGCACAACTTTGACTATTACGATGATAGAAGTTGTGCAAAGATACAACAAGCCCGAGGGATATAAAAGAACATCTCTGTTTTATTTTTCGGTCGGTAGTCCGATGCCGTTCACAGGTGCGGCAAGCTCTTTGTGCCGGCACAGGGTAGGTTGCCGGGGCTAACCTGCGCCGTTCAGGATGCTATACCCAGTAATACGAGGAGCGACTCGTTGCCCATGTTGCATAGCAAATCCAATATCGAGGCATCGCATACGAAGCCTGTTTGGGCTTCAAATACTTGGTAATAGGGTCGGGGCAGGTAAGGGGCTATGCGTGTTTCGTCGGGATGTTTGGGGTGTATGGCATCCCGCAAATCTATGGTAGTGTCGCAAGGAAGGTCGTGAGAGTATTGTGTGCTGCATGCGATGGCGGGATACCTCTCTATCCAGTTACATACGCACTCTATCTGTTTCAGGTTATAGTCGAGAAGATATTTGCACGGTTTGTCGTAGAAGCGGTTTATGTCGTCGGCATAATATTCATAAAAGGGCGATGAGCCGTATGCCGAGGCGATAGCCATGCGGTGCAGGTGCCGCCAGTTTCCGTGTTCGCTGATGAGAATGTCGCGTGTAGGTGTTCCGGCAAGCGGTTTTACAATGGGAATGGTAAGTGCCTGCACTCCCGCAGGACCGATGATATGGCAGCGGTTGCGATAGGTTTGCTTGACGTACGTGTCGTATTGCTCTATCGTTGCACCATTGTGTCTGAATATTGCAGCATAGTATGATACGGGAGCCCAATAGGCCGTAGAGAGGTAGAGTTGTTTCATGGCTTTATTGTGAGCATAAATCGGTTACTGCGCCACGGGTTGCCGTTTTCTCCATCGGGAGCAATGGAGTATAGGATATACCGGCAACGTCCTATCAGGTGGCTGTGCGGGAGTGCGCCGAAGTAGCGCGAGTCGATGGTGGTGGTGCGGTTGTCGCCCACTACCCAATAATAGGGTTGCGAGAAGGTATATTCCTTCACTTCGCGCCCGCCCCTGTATAGTTTATTGCCGCGGAGTGTCACTTTCTCACGTTCATAGCGGTTTATGATATGGGCATATTGGGCGGCATTGTCAGCGGTAACCTTTGCCGGTTGTCCGTATGGCGGTAATTCTACACGGTAGCTGTCTTGCGGCAAGGCGATGGGCTGCAAGGCTGCCTTGTCAGGGAGTAGATTTTTTATTTGGTCGTAGTCGTAGCGGTTGATGTACAGGATATTGACAGAGCCGATAGTATCTGTATCGGGCTCTTTGTCCAGGGTTTTCTGCATGGCCTTCTCCCAAAGGGGCAGTATCGTGTCGGCAACTTGGTAAGCATCCGTGACGTAGGGGCTTTGCGCTACGTTTTCTCCGTTGATAGAGAGTTTCCCGGTATGGTAGACGATGGTATCTCCGGGAATACCTATACATCGGGATATGGCGGTAGGGTTTTTGCTGATGGGTCTGTTTTCTCCCGTGGGGTAGTTGAATACAACGATATCGCCGCGCCGCGCCGTTGCCATCCACACCCTTTTATAAGGCAGAGGGTGAGTGGGGTAGTAGGAGGGTACTTGGAAGAAAGGCAGTGTGTCTGCTATGGGCAGGAGAGAGAAGGTTTGCGGCAGGCGTATGCCATAGCACAGCTTGTCGACGCAGACGCGGTCGCCGGCGAGTAGCGTATTCTCCATTTGCGCGGGGGCAATCTTGTAAGATTCTACACAAAAGGTGCGGCATATACCTGCTATCACCAAGGCTACAACAAGTATAAGAGCGGCTTTTGCGATATGGTTACGCCTTTTCGCCATGTGGGGCCACCGCTATTTTACCAACGATTTAACGGGGCGCAAAAAGCGGTTGAAGCGGAATTTACCGTCGAACCAGCCTTTGTCTTTGTCCAACGACATGAATACCAGAATAGGAGTGCCTATGATGTGGTCTTCGGGCACGAAACCCCAGTAACGGGAGTCGGCCGAATTATCGCGGTTGTCGCCCAACATCATGTAATAGTTCATTTTGAATGTATATTCGGTGGCAGGCTTTCCGTTGAGGTATATGATGCCATCCTTTAAGCTCAGCTCGTTGCCCTCGTAAGTACGTATCGCCCTTTCGTAGAGCGGATAGTTTTGTGCCGTAAGTTGAAGGGTTTCTCCTTTGCGCGGTATCCACAGCGGACCGAAATCGGCACGGGTCCAACGGTATGCCGTGTCTAACGGGAAGACTTCGCCTCCGAATTCCCCCGGCTCTTTTATGACTTGTTTCACAAAAGGTGCGGCTTGGGCTTTTTCGAGCGCTTCTTGTGTAAGAGGCATGTGATATACGGGGTTATACATGCCGTTGGCTTTGGGGGAGATGCCTATGCGGGCATATATGTAGGGGGCTTGTGCCGAGTTGTTGGTGTAGTTGCGGTCATCGATGCTTACCCCCCAGCTTTCAAAGGTTTTATCGGTTATCAGCGTGCCGTCGGTTTCGACGAAGTAGTTGTATTGGAGTTTCGATGGCTCTTCCAACGCCTTTCCGTCGATGTATACGAGATTGTCTTTTATTTCGAATGTTTCGCCCGGAAGTCCTATACAACGTTTCACATAGGGTTCCCTGCGGTCTACGGGGCGGTATATAATATCGCCGAAGCGCGCTTTATCGCGGTGTACGGCTTCGCGTCCGTAGTAGTGTATCAGTGTATAGTAGTCGGGGTTGGGCATGAGGCTTGCTACGGTATCGCCGGTCGGGAAGTTAAATACCACGATGTCGTTGCGTTCTACATCGCGCAACCCTTTGAGGCGATGGTAGGGCCATTGTACGCTCTCGATATACGATTTGGTATTGATGAGGGGAATGGTATGTTGTGTGAGCGGGAAATGCAACGGCGTTTGTGGAATGCGGGGGCCGTAATGCACTTTGCTAACCAACAGGTAATCGCCTACGAGCATCGACTTTTCGAGCGACGGTGTAGGTATCTGGAAGTTCTGGAAAAGGAAGATGAATATGAAATAGACCAACACGAGGGCATATACGATGGCATCTACCCAATCGGCAATGGTGCGCAGGATGGGATTCTTGATGTTTTTCCATGCGCCCCAGGGGATATATTGCGTGAGGTATATGTCTCCAAAGAGAGGAAATAGTAATAGCAGCCAGTAGTTGCCCAGCCAGATAATCCATAAAATATAGATGAGCGAAAATAGGCCGAAACGTATCCAGCGTGTGCGACGTACGGTCTTTAACCTTGCTATCAGGTTGCGGGGGCGCGGTGTGGCCGTCTGCGTATGAGAGGTTTTCGTATTCATGTTTGCTGTATGAGCGGTTGTTTTCTGGGGTGAAAAAGTTTCCGGTACATCTTGTCTGCACTGCGTTACATCTGTTGCGGAGTCTCTGGTTTACACGATATTACATCGTATCGACTCTTGCTGCCGTTTGTGGTTGCGGTAGAGACAAACAACTCTTTCTGATGACAAAAGTATCTATTTTTTTCTGATAAACAATTCTCTTTTAACTCTTTTTGCCGCCTTTTGTCGCTCCCCGACAGAGTCATGGGGGCTTCTTGGGTTGTAGGGTGCCGCGAGTGATGCGTTTTGCTTATGATACCTATCGAATCTTTCACTAAAAAAGGCTTTTCGAGCATTGTATAGTACACTTCCTTTGCGCAAGAAAACTTATAAATATTCTGTATTATGAATTTGCCGATGTTTACATGGAGCTGTGTTGTAGCTCTCATTATGGTTTTTATGTTGTTCAAGGTTGTTCTCTTTGTATGGGCCAAGTCGGTAGAAAACCGGCTTTTCGAGTTGGGCAATGAGTATGATGAATTTTATGTCCCGGGCGACAGCTTGGAGGATGAAGATTAGTTTATTTATTCTATGGATTCGACCAGTTATAGTGTGACATCCAAAGAGTTGTGCCTCTTTTTGTCGCGTTATGCCGTATTCTTGTTAGGTTGTGGGGCTACCTGCATTCGCCTGGAAAAGAACGTGCGGCGTATGGCACATGCCTTCGGGAAAGATGTGGAACTCACCATTATGCCACGCCATGTGCATATGACGGTATATGGAAAGGACAAGAACGAGATGTTTACTTCTATCGATACGGTATTACATACGGCGATAAGTTTCGATATCAATACCCGACTGAGTGAATTAAGCTGGGAAGTTGCCGACAGAAAGATAGGTTTTTTTGAAGCCAAAGAGCGTTTCGAGTCTATTATAAGCAGTCGTTCGGGCAATAGATGGGTCGTTTTGCTGTTGGTCTCTTTGGCGAATGCTTCGTTTTGCCGGTTGTTTGGAGGCGACTGGGTGGCTATGCTGATGGTGGGTATTGCCACCTTGGCTGGATTCTACCTGAAACAGCAGCTTCTGCGACGAGGTTTCGATGCAAGGGTTACAGTCTTTTTTTGCGCCTTTCTCTCGTCGGTCCTGGGAGCTACGTGTGCTTTGTATGGTTGGGGTACGACCCCCGATATAGCCATAGGTACCAGTGTATTGTATCTTGTACCGGGCATTCCGTTCCTCAACTCTTTCAGCGATATGATTTACAGCCATTATATATGTGCGTTCAGCCGTTTTGTCGATGCGCTTATCCTGACGGGATGTCTCTCTGTGGGGCTTTGTTGCGGCATGTTATTGATGAATATAGGTATGTTTTAATAGGTAGAGGCTATTATGTTATTGCAGATTTTACAGGACGCATTGTTTGCAGCGATAGCTGCTATCGGTTTTTCCGCTATTAGCAAGCCCCCCAAGAGGGCCTATTTCTATTGTGCGCTTCTTGCTGCGGTAGGGCATTCCCTCCGTTTTGTTCTGATGCAGGCTCCCGGCATAGGGTGGCATATCATTGTCGCCTCGGTGGTGGCGGCATTTATCATAGGAGTGTTGGCCGTCTTTCTCTCGCCCAAGGTGAAGACTCCTGCCGAGACCTGTTTGTTCCCGGCACTGTTGCCCATGATACCGGGTATCTATGCGTATAAGTCTTTCGGAGGATTGGCCATGTCTATTCTGGCCATCGGCGAGGAGTCTTTCAATCATTATTTTTATCTTTTTGCCTATAATGGGCTTACCTGCCTTTTTATTCTTATAGGAATGGTTACCGGAGCCACGATACCTATTTTTCTTTTTAAGAACATATCTTTTCGTGCTACCCGATAGCTTTGTTATATTTGTATCCTTAATATTTAAGTCAGCATGGAATTACGTCAGTTGAGATATTTTGTCAAGGTTGCCGAAACCCTCAATTTTTCTGTGGCAGCCAAGGCTCTTTTTGTGACGCAGAGTACTCTTTCGCAACAGGTAAAACAGTTGGAACAGGAGATAGGAACCCAGTTATTGACGCGAAGCAGCCACAAGGTCGTGCTTACCGAGGCCGGTTGCGAGCTATTGCCGTATGCGCGGCAGACATTGCGCGATGCCGATTTGTGCATCACGCGTATAAACGACCTCAACGAGCTTTCGGTGGGTACACTGAGCATTGGTGTCACCTATTCTTTCAGTCCTATACTGACGGAGACGATATTCTCTTTCATGAAGATGTACCCCAAGATAAAGCTCAATATCTTTTACAAGCCGATGGCGGAGTTGATGGAGCTGCTTCGCAACGAGACGGTCGACTTTGTATTGGCCTTCAAGCCCTCTTATCCCATAGAAGATGTAGAGTCGCACATTCTTTTCCAGAATTATCTGTCGGTGGTGGTAGGTGATTCACATGTGCTGGCCGGAAAAGAGAGAATCACGTTGTCCGAATTGGAAAAATTCGATTTGGCACTCCCTGCACGAGGATTGCAGGCCCGCAATGCCTTTGACATGGTTGCCTCCCAATGCAATTATAAAGTGCGCATAGAGCTTAATGAGGTGAATATCCTTTTAGAGCTGATACGGCAAAATCATCTGGTATCGGTTCTGGCAGAGGCGACGATTCATAATGAGCAGGGCGTGAAAGCCATCCGTCTCGATATTCCGCATAACGAGATGGAGGGCTGTGTGCATACCCTTAAAAACTCTTATCGTAAACGCTCCATGTTGGCGTTCCTTAAACTCCTGAGTGAATCGATAGCCGTAAAGGAACGACAAAATGCCTGGTTATAACAGCTTGTCGTTCCTGTATGGGGAGGGATGCTGCTTGTGATTAGTGCAGGAAGGGCAGCATATCTTGCATCGTAAGCCACCCTTGCTTGCCTACTGTAAACTCGGCGGCCAAGACGGCACCCAGGGCAAAGCCTTTGCGGCTTTTGGCACGGTGCTCCATTGTTATGACATCTGCATCAGACTCATAGCGGATGATGTGAGTGCCCGGTACTTCTCCCTCCCTTATCGCCGTGACAGGCAATATGTCATCTCCTGTTTTATCTTCGCTCCATTGTGATAGTCGGTCGGTGTTGGCGATAAGCTCCTCGGCCAGCGTGATGGCCGTACCGCTCGGGTGGTCTAGCTTGTGTATGTGGTGTATCTCTTCGAGCGAGGCGCGATACTCTTCTACATGATTCATGACCGATGCCAACCAGCGGTTCATGGCAAAGAATATGTTTACACCGAGACTGAAATTGGAGGCATAAAACAGCGTATTGCCTTTGCTGCAAGCCTCTTTTATTTCGGGTAGTCTCTCTAACCATCCGGTGGTACCCGATACCACCGGTTTGCCTGCGGCAAAAGCCTTGTAGTAGTTATCGACAGCCGTGGCAGGGGTTGTAAATTCTATGGCTATGTCGGCTTGGGCAAAGGCTTGCGAAGTAAAATCGGCCGTGTTGTCGCGGTCTATGCGGCATACTATCTCGTGGCCGCGTTTGAGGGCTATCTCTTCTATGGCGTGTCCCATCTTGCCATATCCTATCAGTGCTATTTTCATATCGGGTAGAAATTAAATGGTTTTACATGCTCCAAATCCGGTAAAGATTCTTTATCTTGCAAAGATATAGAAAATAGATAACCCCATGTAGTAAGTTTCTATGGAGAAGTTGATGCAATATGTTTGGCAGCATTTGTTGTTCGATACGTCGCAACTGACCACAACCGACGGTCGCCGTTTGCAAATAATCGATGCCGGGCAGCTCAATACCGATGCCGGGCCCGATTTCTTCAATGCCAAAATACGTATAGACGGTTGTTTGTGGGTGGGAAATATCGAGATACATCGTTTGGCTTCCGATTGGAAACGTCACGGACATCATGCCGATAAAGCCTACGATTCTGTGATATTGCATGTTGTGGAACAAGACGATGCTCGTGTATGCCGCAGCAACGGAGAGGTAATTCCGCAATTCGTTTTGCGTCCCGCGCCTACGTTGCGATACGATTACGAAAGCTTGACCAACAATGCTCCGTCGTTGCCTTGCGGTGAACAAATTTCTGAGATAGACGCTTTCTTTGTTACCGATTGGCTTGCCAGTCTTTCGCTCGAACGGTTGCAGGCCAAGAGCGAACGCATTGCCGTGTGGTACGATTTGTATCGCGGCGATTGGGAGGAAGTGTGCTATGTCACCCTGTCGCGCAACATGGGTTTCGGCATCAATGGCGATGCCTTCGAAAGGTTGGCGCGCAGTCTGCCTCTTGCATTTTTGCGGAAGCATGCCGACAGTCTTTTCCAAATCGAGGCCTTCTTGCTGGGGCAGGCCGGATTGCTCGAAGACGAGCGACCCCAAGACAACTACTATACACGGTTGTCGGGAGAATATGCTTTCTTGCAGAATAAGTTCGGGTTGCATCCATTGCCGTCTTCGGCGTGGAAGTTCTCCCGTCTGCGTCCGCAGAATTTTCCTCACAGACGGCTGGCCATGTTGGCACACTATATCTGCGGCGGCTTCTCGCTCTTTGCCCGTTTGTGCGAAACTCCGACGCTCGACGAGTTGCGCAAATTGTTTCAAGTGCAACTCTCTGGGTATTGGAATACGCACTACACTTTCGATAATGTTTCGCCCGTGTCGTCAGCCGTATTGGGGACACCGGCCATAGATATAATTCTTATCAACACTGTGGCGCCATTGCTCTATTCTTATGGAACGTATGTAGGCGACGACCGTTACATCGACCGTGCGCAGACGATATGGGAGTCGTTGCATCCCGAGCAGAACAGCATCATCCGTCGTTTTGCTGCCATCGGTATCGAGGTGCGCAATGCTCTCGAAAGCCAAGCATTGATACAGTTATATAATGAGTATTGCATGGCTAAAAAGTGCCTTTATTGCCGCATAGGGCATAAACTGTTGGCAAAAGCCGCTATTCGTAAATAGGGATTCATATACCTGATACCGGTAAAGACAGAATAGGGGAGGGCGAGTCGCATGCTTTTGTAAGTAGGACGAGGTATTGAAAAAACACGCTCGGCGGCAACTCTGTCACAACAAAGTTGCCGCCGGGTCTTATGGAGGAGTGGATGAAATTACAGTCCGAAGGCTTTGCGGATGGGTTCTACATAGTCGAGTTTCTCCCATGTGAAGAGTTCTACCTCGCGTACGATAGGTTGGGCAAGGTAGCGCGAGTTGAACACCTTGGTTACCGTGCGCGGGGTGCGACCCATGTGACCGTAGGAGGCTGTCTCTTCGTAGATGGGGTTACGCAGTTTGAGTCGTTCTTCTATGGCGCGCGGGCGTAGGTCGAAGAGGTGTTTTACTACTTCGGCAATTTCAGCATCGCTCTCCTTGACGTGCGATTTGCCATAAGTATTTACGTAGATGCTTACCGGTTGGGCTACACCTATGGCGTATGAAACCTGTACCAATACTTCGTCGGCCACACCGGCGGCTACAAGGTTCTTGGCTATGTGGCGGGCGGCGTATGCTGCCGAGCGGTCGACTTTCGAGGGGTCTTTGCCTGAGAAGGCACCGCCGCCATGAGCTCCTTTACCGCCGTAGGTATCGACGATGATTTTCCGTCCCGTCAGTCCGGTATCGCCGTGGGGGCCACCGATGACGAACTTACCTGTCGGGTTTACCAGCAGTTTCAGCTCATCATCGAAGAGAGCCTGTACCCTTGCAGGAAGTTGGGCTTTGACGCGGGGCAGCAAGATGTTTTTCACATCGTCGTATATCCTTGCGAGCATATCGGCGTCGGCGCGCTCTTGCGCTTCGGGCGTATTGTCGTCGGCTGTTATAAACTCGTCGTGCTGTGTAGAGATTACAATCGTGTGTACTCTTACCGGCTCATTTTTATCGTTATATTCGATGGTTACCTGCGATTTCGAGTCGGGGCGCAGATACGATACCTCTTTACCTTTGCGCAAGTAGGTCATTTGTTGGCCTTCGCGACGTATTTTGGCCAGCTCTACAAGCAGCAGATGCGACAATTCGAGCGACAATGGCATGTAGTTGTCTGTTTCGTTGCAGGCGTAGCCAAACATCATGCCTTGGTCGCCGGCACCTTGTTCCATGGGGTCTTTGCGTTCTACACCGCGGTTGATGTCGGCGCTTTGCTCATGTATGGCAGAGAAGATGCCGCAAGAGTCTCCGTCGAATTTATAGGCACTCTTGTTATATCCTATGCGGTTTATGACGCGGCGGGCGGTATCCATCAGGTCAACATACGCCGTCGATTTCACCTCGCCGGCCAATACAACTTGTCCGGTGGTTACCAATGTTTCGCAAGCAACTTTCGAGTTTGGGTCTTGTGCCAAAAATTCGTCCAACACAGCATCCGACAGTTGGTCGGCCACTTTGTCGGGGTGTCCTTCCGACACCGATTCTGACGTGAATAGGTAGTTCATAGTTATTCTATTTTGTTGATAAATACATTCATTACATGCGGGGTATCTTTGTCGGTACGTTACCTCGTTGTAATGCGGAGTAGGAAATGTAAAACTTGAACCGATGGCAGCCCCCGATGCGGGGTAGCTCCGAAAGACGCAGTTTTAGCATTTTTTTCTGTGGTTGCAAGCAGCCAAATCCTTCCACATTTTACGGCTGCAAAGGTATTGAAAAAAGAGATTTCGTGCAACTTTGTAATGGTTAATTTCTGAAAAATCACTTTCGTGCAGTGTCATGCAAGTATATTGTCATTTGACGAGCATGTGACCCCGACCTTTCCGATATCGTCGAAAGGGGGCGCAAGTACACTCACAAATGCTACTGAGTGGTCGATAATCTATCGATAAAGACAAACAGCGGCTATCGTTTTCGAGGTTGAATAAAAATCCCGGCGAACAGGATAGTTTCGCCGGGATGTATGGTCGGTTATAATAGTAGCTATTTCCCTTTATATATTGCTCATCGCTTTGTTGACGTATGAATTTTGTGTGGCAGAGCGATGGGCTGAGGCTGTGCATCACGAGTTATGTATAGCGAAATGCTATTTTATGGTAATTTCGCGCCATTGCGTGAGGAGCTTCGGTGATGAACTGGTTGTAGGCGTTTGTGTGGTATTGAGCATCACGGTAGAGCGTTTCAGTACGTTTTGTCTTACATAATCCGACAGCTCTCCTAATGTTACATTGCCTTTGCTTTCTTGTAGCTTTTTGCATAAGAAATAGGTGAACATACCGTGTGCTTTTTCGGGGTAGGCGTGTGCCGTTTCGTCCTCTTGCGATGCAGAGAATACCACCATATTGCCTATCGGGGTTTCTTCCTTGGCACGTCTCACGCCACGGGCGGCTACAAGCATGTCTTCGTTACGCTGTTTGCCGCTGAAACAAGCATCGAGGAAAACGCATACGTTGCGTGTTGCAAGACTTCCCAGCTTTTGGTAGAGGGTGTGCAGGCTATATCCGGTAGCAGGGTCTTTGGCTGTACCGTCGACCGGCAGCAGGTTGGTATTGCCTTTATCGTCGGGAACCCCGTGCCCCGAGTAGTAGAATATGATTTGTGCATCGCCTTCGTAGGCATCGGCTACCATGCTTATCCAGTTTACAAGTGACCTTATGTTGTTGAGAGTGGCATCCTCTTGCAGACGGATGTTTTCTTCGGGAATGCCGAGTACTTGTTGACAGTAGGTTTTGAAGGTGTTGCCATCGCGCAGAGCAAAGTCTACATCTGGGTCGTTTTGGTAATTTTCGTTGGCAATGATAATGGCAAACGTGTTTTCTGCCCGGTGAGACGTAACGGGTATATTTTCGTCTATATCGGATGTTGTAGGAGTGGCCTTGGCCAATAACTCTTGCTGGATTTTACGTGTTTCTGTCTTTGTGGGGTCATGATGGATACTTACTGCCAATTTGGGGTTGCAATCGCCATAAACATTGTCGTTCATGGAAATATTGGCGGGTAAAACAATTCTTTTCAAATCTTCGCAACGGGCAAAAGCACGTTTCCCTATTTTTACTACACTACTTGGCACATATACTTCGCGCAATGCGGTGCGGAAGAAGGCATAATCGCCTATCTCGTTTATCGTTTCGGGAATTTTTATGTAGATAAAGTCGCGATATCCGGCAAATGCCGCTTGCCCGATGGCAGTTATCGTGTATTCTTCGCCGTCGATATTGGCGGTCTCTGGAATAAGTAAGGTTGTATTGTTTGTTTTATCCTTAAAGTATCGCTCACCGGCCGAGTAGGGATACTTATGGTCGTCGATATTGTAGTAGTAATCTACAATTTTGGCCGTCATTGTCTGCTTGTTGATTTCTACCATAAATTTGCTGCCGCATATAGTGATGGACAACTGTGCAAGAGCTGTTTGCGAAAGCAGTGCCAGCGTACCTGCTAAGAAGAAGATTTTTCGTAACATAATGGTGCCTCCTGTTTCTAAAAGTTATATGCTATACCTAACACAAAATCAATAGTTGCGCAATAATCGAAATTACCGAGATAGCATAATGATGCTTGCATTGACCATTTATGAGAGAGTCTATAATCAACACCAATTCCTCCACAAAAATAGAAAGTGGGTAGTTCTACTAATTTCCCATAATCGTTACAGGTTAGATGCATATAACCTATACCAGCTATTGCATAGGGTCGGAAGCGTTTTACTTTCGTTAGGAAGAAGTGGTTGTTAATACCTATTTCAAAGGAAGTTGGGTTTAGATTTTCATCAGATTCAACAAGTGTGTAACTATAAGAAATGACAGGTTCTATACGATAATAGTTACTGAAATTATATTGATATTTTATAGCCCACTTGTTTAAAAGAGAAGATTCAAAGATGTAGTAATCAAATCCTAAATTTACACCTATACCACTCATCCCTTTTTGAGCCGAGGCCGTTCCGGTGGCTGTTACGATGAGTGTTATGGCCAATAATAAACGTTTCAAAAGTTTCATAAATCTCGTATATAAAAGTATTTCACTTCAATTTGTAAGTCTCTGTCGTGGTTGCGCATCTCCGATAACCACTGGTTGAACTCGTCGTTCGAGAAGACCGGTAACCCGCCCTCGTCGATTTGGGCCGATAAGGGGCGTATAATGGGGTTGGGTGAGAAGAGGACATAAACCGAGTTTACCTCGTCGGCACCATTGTACCCGATTTGTAGTCGGTTGCCATATCCGGTGAAGAAAAGATGACGTTTGTTTGCCTCGATACGTTCTACACCGCCGGCGGTATCGATAGCAGGGAGCAAGCACCTTATAGAGTCGTCTTTGCAGAAAATAGCTATGTAACCTTCTATGGGAGAAATAACCGACATAAAGAGGTAGTCGCCATCGCGAAACTCTTCCGACTCGTGGTGGTCTTGTGTGCCATTGCGGAGCAGACGAGTTGCAAATTGCGGTTTCAGGTATGTTATCTCTCGGGCTTCGCCTTTGACCTTGACTTTTATGATGAGTTGATGCTCTTGATAGTCTATGTCGAAGAGCGGTTCGCCTATGGTACGTATCCATTCGCCGCGAACGTCCGAGCTGCCCAATGCACTATAATCGACCGATGAAGAGCCGTCGGCGTTGGTGACTTTTGTAGTGCTAACCTGTTGTACGAGCGTACCAAAATGGGCTGCGATGGCTTCGGTCATGGCACGTTGCAAAGCGGTTTGTTTAGCCTGTTCTATCGTGACGTTTGTAGGTGCGTAGTAGGTGTACTCGGCCTCGACAACGGCCGTGCGTTGTGCATGACATGCAAAGGCTATCAAGAGAAGCACGCATAAAGCCGGCAACCTCATTTTTTCAGTATTCTTTGAGAAAATACAGCATCCAACTCTTCGCGCAAGGCATCGCCTTCATCTTCGAGTTCGTCTATAATAGCCTTTTGAGAGGCTTGCATAGCCATCTCGTAGCTATAAGCAATGCGCACCAATACTTCTTTGTTTTTGTTATTGAGAGTGCGATAGGCTTCTACAATAATAACTGTTCGACCCAAACTTTGCACGATGAGGCTTTTCGATTCCGATATGGTTTTAGTGATGGTAGCGGCTTGTTCGTTGGTCAGTTGTTCGTTACTTACAGAGTTATTGGCTAATGCCGCTACCTCGGTCTGTATATTGCCGGCTAAATTTTGTTTTGCCAATTCAAGGGCTTGCATCTTGGCGCCGTCGTAGTTTGTGCCTATGCTCATGGCTTCGCCCATGATGTATTTGGGGTAGAGGCTTTCATCAAACTCATATTGCATCATGTAGGAGCGGTCGAGCTGTTTTTCGAGGGGTAATGCTCCCGGGGCGACTTGCCATCCCTCTTTTTTCAATCTTTTGGCTTCGTCGCGTGCGGCTTTACTGGCTTTGCGGTTTACTTCTGATAGTGTAGTCTCAACTACTGCTTGTCTCTCTTTTGCTCTTTCTTGTCTAACAGAAGATGTGGTAGAACATCCTGAAATCACGATTGGCAACAAGGCCAACAATCCCAGCTTTTTCATGTTTTTCATTTTGTTGTGCCGATAGACAACCCAAGAGTCGGCAGTACAAAAAAAAGACGTGGGAGTCTGTACTTTTGCTCATCCCAGTTCCAAGGCTCTCGCATTGCCCACCTACAAGGATAAGCAATGCAGCTAGCCCACGCCGAGATGCAGATATACAAAACACCACGTCGCATACTCCCTCTATCGGGAGTCAACGCCATGTGCGATACAACATCTTCATGTGGACGTCCCCATTGCCGTATCTTCTTGTAGGTTCAAATTTGCGAGATTTGGAACTAGAAGATAAACGTTGGTAACGTCTTTTCCAAAAAAATATAACCCTCTAACCCCTTGGCTAGCTGGCTGAGGCCAAAGGTAAGAAAAATTTTAATTGCCTCCAAAGATTTCTATACGACTATCTTCTTTATCACTATCTTTGCAGCCGTTATAGGTTATTGTTTATGAAAACAAAAAAAATTTTGTTTGCAGCCTTGCTTCTTGCGACGCTTGTCGCTTGCCAAACTCCGGGTAATACCTATTATATCGAGGGCATCATAGATGATGAGATGGAGGGGCGCGAGATTTATCTTACCGATTATGTGACCGATGTACGCATAGATACAGCCGTGGTGCGCGACGGAATGTTCAGCTTTTCCGGTGTGGTAGATACGCCATTCTTTGCCGTCATAGAGGAGGGAAACTATTATTTCCCGCTTATCGTAGAGCCGGCCGACACGCTTTTTGCCGACATGATGGAGTATATGCCGGCCACGGGCGCTCCGCTCAATGATGCTCTCAATGCCTACGACGACCGCAACAGGGAGCTGTTTGATGTGTATCAGACGGAGGTGGATAGCATCATGCGGCTTGCCGATGAGCGCAAGATTGGCCGCCGGGAGGCTCTCGACAGTCTGAACGAGAAAGAGCGTGAGATAAGCCGCCTGTTCGATGAGAATGTGTGGAGTACCATACAAGAGCATCCCGACGATATTGTGGGTGCCATCGCTTTCAGGCGTTGGCTTACCAATAAAGAACGCGACCTTGCGGCTATCGATTCTGTGGCCGGTCGGGTTCCTGCCAGCCTGCTCGCATACCCGATTGTAAAGGAAGAGCTCGATATTATCCGATACAAATCGCTGTCGGCAGTGGGTATGCCCTTTATCGATTTTACGGTCGAGACCGATAGCGGCAGCGTCTCGCTGAGCGATTTTGTGGGGCAGGGCAGGCCGGTGTTGGCTTTGTTCTGGGCTTCGTGGGACGATGCAGCCCCTCGCGAAGTGAGAGAGATTTACCGTCGCTACAACGGCAAGGGGCTCTCTGTCGTAGGTATTGCATTGTGGGACGACCCAGTCGACAGCAGAGAGGCGATTGCCGACAAGGAGATACCGTGGCGCCAGATTCTCGGTGCGCGGGAGAAGCCTGCCGATTTGTATGCGATAAACGATTTGCCATATACCATTCTTTTTGCGGCCGATGGTACTATTGTGGCACGCGGTCTGAAAGGCGCTTCGCTCAGTAGGGAAGTCGCCCGGGCGGTGAGTGTGACAACTCAAAAGTAGTCTTGTGACGAAATAAGAGGCGACAAGGCTCCGGGGAGTCGCATCGTGCCTCTCTTACAAGAGAGTGAGAGGGCATTTATTTTGTACTCCGCTCCTTGTTTTTGCCGATATTATCGTGTAATTTTGTATTTTGCTAAAAACGTATCACAATGGAAAATCCTTTGTATATCTACAATACGCTCAGTCGTAAGAAAGAGCAGTTCATCCCTGTCAATCCGCCTCATGTAGGCATGTATGTGTGCGGCCCTACGGTCTATGGCGATGCCCATTTGGGGCATGCACGTCCGGCCATTACGTTCGACGTGTTGTTCCGTTATCTTACACATCTCGGTTATAAAGTGCGTTATGTGCGTAATATTACCGACGTAGGACACCTCGAGCATGATGCCGATGAGGGCGAGGATAAGATAGCCAAGAAGGCTCGTTTGGAACAACTCGAACCCATGGAGGTGGTGCAGTTCTACCTGAACCGCTATCATAAGGCGATGGAGGCTCTCAACGTATTGCCGCCGAGTATCGAGCCGCACGCTTCGGGGCATATCATCGAGCAGATAGAGTACATCAAACGTATTCTCGATGCCGGATATGCCTATATTAGCAACGGTTCGGTATATTTCGATGTGGAAAAGTACAATAGTGAGCATCACTACGGAAAACTTTCGGGTCGTAATATAGATGAGCTGATAAACACGACGCGCGAATTGGACGGACAGAGCGAGAAACGCCATCCGTACGACTTCGCTCTGTGGAAGAAAGCAGCCCCCGAGCATATCATGCGTTGGCCTTCGCCGTGGAGCGACGGTTTTCCCGGCTGGCACTTGGAGTGCTCTACGATGAGTGCCAAATATCTGGGCGATGTTTTCGACATTCACGGCGGTGGCATGGACCTGCTATTCCCGCACCATGAGTGCGAGATAGCGCAATCGGTAGCCGCACAAGGGCACGAGACGGTGCGCTACTGGATGCACAATAACATGATAACCATCAACGGGCAGAAGATGGGCAAATCCTTGGGGAACTTTATTACGCTCGACAACTTCTTTGCCGGTACGCATCCGTTGTTGCAGCAGGCCTATTCGCCTATGACCATCCGTTTCTTTATTTTGCAGGCACACTATCGCAGTACGGTCGATTTCAGCAACGAGGCGTTGCAGGCATCGGAGAAGGCCTATAATCGCCTGATGGAGGGCTGGCACAATGTAGAGAAACTCACGCCGGCCGATGTATCGACGTTTGAGGTAGGAGATATCGCGCAGAAATGTGCCGAGGCCATGAACGACGATTTGTCTACCCCCATCGTTATATCGCACCTTTTCGATGCGGTACGTATCGTCAATTCTGTTTTGGCGGGCAAAGGGACTCTTACATCGGCCGATATAGAGACCTTGCGCGAGACCATGCGCGAATATATCTTCGATGTCCTCGGTCTTGTAGACTTGGCCGAGTCGAACGAGAACGGCAATGAGGCTTATCGCAAGGCCGTAGATTTGCTGCTCGATATGCGTCGCGAGGCAAAGAGCCGTAAAGATTGGGCTATGAGCGATTTTATTCGCGATAAGCTCGGCGAAATAGGCTTCGAGATAAAAGATACCAAGGAGGGTACCGAGTGGAAATTGAAGTAGGGGCTATGAGATAATATCGTCTCGCCAACACTAAAACCATCAACCCGGCCGATTTGCTGAATCGGCCGGGCTTTTTTATGTCATGAGGTGTCGTTTTGGGGACTCGTCGGTAAGCGGCTGCGCGCCTTCTCTTGTTCCATGTCTTGCCGGGTTCCGTTCCGGCAAGACTATGATGGGTCTCGCTCTTAGATGTACGTAGGCTTCTGTATCATGCAAAGAAGAGCATCCTGTGGGAGATTATGCCGACTCGCTTGTTGTGCCAGCAAATTACAACGAGAGCCGCTCTTGAAGCGGCTCTCCTGTATAAAAAAAGAGGAGGCCTCCGTGGCATAAAAAGGCCTCCCCCTGGTTATACTTTTTATTAATTAGGGAACGAAAGTATAACCCCCTCAGTCCCTATACATCTCGTACCGGTCTGAGTGTAGAAATTTGTTGTTCTTTCTTGATATTGTTGAATTATACGAGATTTTGTCCTTTTCACGCTGCAAAGATAATGCTTTGCTTTGATAAATGTGACAAAAAATCGTTTTTTAAGATATTGTAGTGCATATTCATGCCTCTGTTGATAAATATTAAGTCATCTCTACTTTTGTACTATTTTTATCATACGAAACAGCTTTGCTGATAAATGAAATCCGTACAAACCTATGAATACTTTTATAGAACGTTAAAATATGTGATAATATATTCTCTTTTCTTCCTTGGCCAGGGGGAATGATGTAGTATGAAGTTATCCGTTCTGTGGGGTCGGAAGGGCTGTCGTTCGTCAAACTTGCAGCCTGGCGAGATAAACAAAGAGCGGCGGGTGAATTTGTCAATTCGTTGCCGCCGCTCTCGTATAGCGTTGTATCTTGGGGTTATAATGGTTTGCAAAAAGCTCGGCGGCGTTTGTGTTGCACGCGCTCGAAGTATTGCCATTGCGACTGCACTTTGTTGTTCTCTTCCAACTCGGGGTTGCTCTCGGCATATATATATCCGTTTTTTTGGAAAATAGGGATAAGGTCCGAGAAGAGCAGTGCATTTACACCCTTGCTTTGATAGTCGGGACGTACGGCAACCAACAGCAACTCTACGACATCGTTTTTCCCTTTGAGAGCTTGCAGCAATGGAATGAAACCGAAGGGGAAGAGGCGTCCTTTTGATTTCTGTAATGCCTTGGCAAGCGAGGGGAGTGCGATACCTACGCCTACCAGTTCGTCGGTTTCGTTGACGATAAGCGTGAGGTTTTCGAGTCGCAGCAGGGGGATATACATCTTGATGTAGTAATCGATTTGCCGTTGCGACAGGGCCGAGTATCCATACAGGTCGGCATACGCCTCGTTGATGAGGTTAAATACCTTTTGTCCGTATTCTTTGATGAGTTTGTTGGCGCTGGTATATTTGATGACGCGTAGATTGTATTTCTTGCGTACGATTTCGGTGATGCGCTGATGCTTCTCGGGGATGCTGTCGGGAACGTATATTTTATATTCCACCCAGTCGGTTTCTTTGGTATATCCGAGCGATTCTATGTGCTTGCGGTAGTACGGATAGCTATATAGTGTCACAGAGGTGCCTATTTCGTCAAATCCCTCTATGAGCAAGCCTTCGGGGTCCATATCGGTGAAACCCAGGGGGCCGTGCATGGAGGTCATGCCTTTTTGGCGCGCCCAGTTCTCTACTGCCTCAAACAGAGCTTTGCTTACTTCTTCGTCATCGATAAAATCGACGAATCCGAACCTACCCTCTTTTTTGCCGGCCTTTTCGTTGAAGTGCTTGTTGATTATGCCGGCGATGCGCCCTACCGGTTTGCCATCGCGATACGCCATGAAACATGTTGCCTCGCAAAAGTCGTATGCCGGATTTTCGTCAGACGAGAATGTGCCCATGGTATCGGTTATGAGCTGCGGCACATAGTAGGAATGATTCCTGTAAAGATAGTCGGTAGGGAAAGCGGCAAACGCTTTGAGCGCACTTTTACCCGAGACCTCTTTGATAGTAACAGACATTTTCAGTTTTATTTTTAGTTCTTGCAAAGATAAGAATTTTTTACATTGCAAGGGCTCTTTCCAAATATTGTTTAACGGGACATACCTTTTTGAGTATGCTGTGTATCGGTGCCTTCAATCTTTTGTACCGTATGCCAAATCTCCGGCATCGCCCAATCCGGGCACGATATAGCCATGGGCATTCAGCTCATCGTCTACGGCAGCTACCCATACAGTGGTGTTCTCGGGGAAATGTTTCTCTACGAACGTTATGGCCTGACGGCTTGCTATGGCTGCTGCAAGGTGTATGTGCGAGGGGGTTCCTTTGGCTAACAGAGCCCGGTAACAAAGCTCCATGGAGCTGCCTGTTGCCAGCATGGGGTCGGCCAGTACGAGTACTTTGCCCTCGATAGAGGGTGAGGCGATGTATTCTACATGGATGTCGAAGTGTGTTTCGTCGCTATATTGCCTGTATGCCGAAACGAAGGCGTTCTCGGCATTGTCCATGTAGTGTAGGAATCCTTGGTGGAAGGCTATGCCGGCACGCAGGATGGTGGCCAGTACGACTTTTTCGGCCGGCAGGTTTACCGTGGCTTTTCCCAGAGGAGTTTCTACCGTCTGGGGGTGGTAAGCGAGGGTCTTGCTTATCTCGTAGGCCATGACTTCACCTATCCTTTCGAGGTTGCGGCGGAAGCGCATTCTGTCTTGTTGAACGTTGACATCGCGCAACTCGCTCATAAATCTGTTGACGATTGTGTCTTGCTCTGCAAAATTTATTATTTTCATAAACTTCGGTTATATCGTAAACATTTTATTTTTTCTTGGTTGTGCTTTTGCGCGTTCCTGTTTTTGAGGTCGATGGGTTTTTATCGGCTTCTTCGATGATGCGCATGCAGTCGGCATAGCTTAGGGCCGCAGCCTCGTTGCCCTTGGGTATCTTGTAGTTTTTCTTTTTGTAAGCGATGTATGCCCCATAGCGGCCGTTGAGGACCTGCAAGTCGGCATCTTCGTCGTATTGCCTGATGAGGCGGTTGCTGTCTTCCTTGCGTTTTTGTTCTATCAGCTCGATGGCTTCTTCCAGCGTGATGGTTTGCGGCGTGAGCTCTTTGGGAATGGAGACAAACTTTCCGTTGTGGCGTATGTAGGGGCCGAAGCGGCCTACGTTGGCCTCTATCTCTTTATCTTCGAATGTCCCCAGCTTGCGGGGCAGGTCGAAGAGTTTGAGGGCTTCTTCGAGCGTGATGCTGTTCATCGACTGCCCTTTTTGCAGTGAGGTGAAGAGGGGCTTTTCAGCATCGGTGGGTAGGCCAATCTGTACAAAAGGCCCGAAGCGGCCTATCTTTACCGATACCGTGCGTCCTGTTTTGGGGTCGGTGCCGAGGATGCGCTCTCCTACTTTGTGCTCGAATCGCATCGATTCGGTCTTTTCTACTGCCGGGTGGAACCATTTGTAGAAGGTGGCTATCACCTCGGGCCATGAGGTTTTTCCCTCGGCGATGTGGTCGAATCGTTCTTCGACGCTTGCCGTAAAGTTATAATCGAGAATATCGGGGAAATATTCGGTGAGGAAATCATTTACTACGATGCCGGTGTCGGTAGGCAGCAGTTTGTTTTTTTCGGCTTCGGCAATTTCCTTTTTCTCGGTCTCTTTTATAGAGCCGTTTTTCAGCGACAATATGCGGTATGAACGTTCTTTGCCGGGGCGGTCGCCTTTTTCAACATATCCGCGTTGTTGTATGGTAGATATGGTGGGTGCATACGTCGAGGGGCGACCTATGCCCAACTCTTCGAGCTTTTTCACCAAGCTCGCCTCTGTATAGCGGGGCGGATGTTGGCTGAAACGTTCTGTGGCCGTAATGGTATTGCATGTGGGGTGTGAGCCGGCTTTCATGGCCGGCAGGGAGTGGCTGAGGGTGTCGTTTTCGCCCTCTTCGTCGTTGCTCTCCAAATATACACGCAGGAAGCCGTCGAATTTCAGGACTTCGCCTGTTGCGACAAACTGTTCTTTACGCCCCTCTATGGCTATTGTAGCCGTGGTCTTTTCAATCTCGGCGTCGCTCATTTGCGAGGCGATGGTGCGCTTCCATATTAGCTCATACAGCCGTTGTTCTTGCCGTGTCCCCTCTATTTCGTGTTGCGAGATATATGTGGGGCGTATAGCTTCGTGAGCCTCTTGTGCGCCCCGTGTTTTGGTATGATAGTTCCGGGTATGCAGATATTTTTCGCCCAGCGATGCGAGTATTTCGTCACGTGTGGTACCTAAGCACAGGGCCGAGAGGTTTACCGAGTCGGTACGCATGTAGGTGATGTGTCCGTTTTCGTAGAGCCGTTGTGCCACCGACATGGTTTGTGCTACCGAGAAGCCCAGTTTACGGGCGGCCTCTTGTTGCAGGGTCGATGTGGTAAACGGAGGGGCCGGCGATTTATGGGCCGGTTTCATGTTGATTTCTTGCAGCGTATATTGTGCCGTCTTGCAAGTCTCCAACAGGGCTGTTGCCTCTTCGATGGTTTTGGGTCGGGTGTTGAGCTCGGCCGTGAATGCTATGCCATCTTCTGTGACAAATTCGCCCACTATACGGAATGCCGCATCGCTCTTGAAATGTTCTATTTCTCTTTCCCGCTCCACGATAAGCCGTACGGCTACCGACTGCACGCGGCCGGCCGACAGTGCAGGTTTCACTTTTTTCCACAATACCGGCGAGAGTTCAAAACCCACGATGCGGTCGAGTATGCGGCGGGCCTGTTGGGCATCGACCCTGTTCATGTCTATTGTACGTGGATTTTTGATGGCTTCGAGGATGGCATTTTGTGTTATTTCGTGGAATACGATGCGTTTGGTTTTTTTCGGGTCCAAGTGCAGCACCTCTGCCAAGTGCCATGCAATGGCTTCTCCTTCGCGGTCTTCATCGGAAGCCAGCCATACCGATGCAGCTTTTGAGGCTTCGTCTTGCAGATTGTCTACGATTTTTTTCTTATCGGCAGGTATTTCGTATATCGGTGCGAAATTGTGTTCCACATCGATACTGAATGTTTTCTTTTTAAGGTCTCTTATGTGACCGTAGCTCGAAAGGACTTTATAATCTTTACCTAAAAACTTTTCAATGGTTTTGGCTTTGGCAGGAGATTCTACAATGACTAAATTTTTCTGCATATATACTCAAAAATACGAAGGTTCCCGAAAAACTGCGGCAAAATTAGGTAAAAAATTGCTTGTAATACAGTTCGTTTGCTTTTTTTTTGTTTTCGGTGTGTGCCCGAGAGCCGCTGCGCCTGCCCCGCGAGGCTATCGCAGCATGTTGCAGCATCGGGTTACTGCGGCTGCAAAGGCATCGATTTCTTCGTGTGTATTGTATGCAGCAAAGGAGGCGCGCACGGTCCCTTCTATGCCTAATGCCTCCATCAACGGTTGTGCGCAATGATGTCCTGTACGTACGGCAACTCCCATCTTGTCGAGCAGCATTCCCATGTCGTAGTGGTGTATGTGGCCGGCAAGAAACGATATTACGGGTGTCTTTTGGCGTGCCGTACCATATATCCTGATACCCTCTATCTCTTCCAGCTTGCGGGTGGCATAATGCAGCAACTCCTGCTCGTGAGCGTGTATGTCGGCGGCCCCGGTAGTCTCTATCCAATCCAATGCGGTGGCAAAGGCTCTCGACCCGATATAGTCGGGTGTTCCGGCTTCAAATTTATATGGAAGCTCATTGTAGGTGGTCTGTTCAAACGATACGTGGGCTATCATCTCTCCGCCCCCTTGGTATGGCGGCATGGCATCGAGCCATTTCTCCTTGCCGTATAGAATACCTATGCCGGTAGGCCCGTATACTTTGTGTGCCGAGAAGACGTAGAAGTCGGCATCTAAGGCTTGTACATCGACAGTGAGGTGGGGTATGGCTTGTGCTCCGTCGACGAGCACCGGCACGTTCCTTTCGTGGGCGTAGGCTACTATCTCTTCGATGGGATTGATGGTCCCCAATACGTTTGAGGCATGGGTTATGCTTACCAGTCGGGTATGCTCGTTGAAGGCGGCGCGATACGCTTCAAGGTCCAGCTCTCCTTGCTCGTTCATGGGGATTACGCGCAGCTTTATCGCTTTGTGACGTTGTAATAATTGCCAAGGTACGATGTTGGAGTGGTGCTCCATGATAGAGAGGATGACCTCATCGCCATCGTGCAGGAACTCGTCGCCCCATGAGCCGGCTACCAGATTGATGGCTTCGGTGGTGCCTCGTGTGAATATGATTTCGTGTGCGCTGCGTGCGTTGATGTATTGCTGTACCCGACGACGGGCCTCTTCATGAGCTTCGGTAGCCTCTATGCTGAGGGTGTGCACTCCGCGGTGTACATTGGCATTTACGCGGTAGTAGCTGTCGGTAATACTCTCTATTACGCATTGCGGGTGTTGCGAGGTGGCTGCATTGTCGAGATAGATGAGGGGTTTGTGGTATATCTCTTTCGTGAGAATGGGAAATTGCGAGCGTATCTTTGCTATATCTAACATGGCGTTTACGGTTTGATATGGATGTTGCATTGCTTGCATGTCGACAGCTCGCCGCGGAATCGTCTCTCTACCAATTGTCTGAGTCTCTCTTTGAGGGCATCGAGTCTCACGTGGCCTATTACGTCACTCATAAAGGCAAACATAAGCAACATGCGGGCCTCTGCTTCGGAGATACCCCGCGTACGCATGTAGAAGAGGGCCTGCTGGTCGAGCTGCCCGACGGTTGCTCCGTGGCTGCACTTCACGTCGTCGGCATATATTTCCAGCTGGGGCTTGGTATATATGTGGGCTTCGTCAGAGGCGCAGAGGTTTTTGTTGCTTTGGTAGGCCTCGGTCTTTTGGGCACCGGGTTGCACCAGGATGCGACCTGCAAATGCTCCTTGCGACCGGTCGTTGAGGACAAACTTAAACAGTTCGTTACTGCGGCAGTAGGCGGCACGATGGTCTATAAAGGTCGATATATCTACTTGCTCTTCTCCGTCGGCAATGGCCATGCCGCACAGTTGTGTCTCGGCGTGCGTGCCGGCAAGAGTGATATGATAGTTGTCGCGGGTGATGCCGTTGCGCAGTGTGATGCCGTTTACCAGCACATTCGAGCCCTCTTCCTGATGTACGTAGGTAGAGGTGACGCGGCGTGTCTCCGGTAGATTTTCTTCGAGGTTATAGTAGTCTATAACCGAGTCTTTGCCGGCCCATATCTCGGTTACTTGCGTGATGAGGTGGTTGATGCCTGTCTCTTCGCTGTGGTCGCATACAAGTATTTTGGCCTGGGCACCCTCCTCGGCAACGATGAGGATGCGCCGGTTGTTCATCGTGGGTATGTTGCCGCCGATAAGATTGATGAGCTGTATGGGACGTTCCAGAATGGTGTGGGAAGGGATATACAGGAAGAAGCCGTCTTGTGCGAGCATCGTGTTGAGTGCTACTGTGCCATCGTTTTTCATCTCGGCTATCTTGCCGTAGTAACGGGCTACCAAATCGGGGTGTTGCATGGCTGCCTCGCAGAGGCTGCCGGCAATGACGCCCTCGGGCAGCTGCCTCGTTTTCTCGGGCGCACGGAAACAGTCGCCCACCAAGAAATAGAGTTGGCTTGTCAGGTTAGGCACATCGCACCGTAATCCTTCGTGTGCGCTTGTGGGCAAGGCGATACGGTTTATGTTCAGTCCGTAATCGGGGGCATATAATGCCTCTATGTCGGTGTGATGGTAGCCTTCATCTTTGTTTGTGGGCAATCCTTTCTCCTCGACACAGGCCAAGGCCTCGGTACGCAGGGCGTTGAGTACGGGCGCCGAGTGGCTTTCTATGGCATCGCGTTGCGTTTTGTATAGGTCGGTATATTGTCGTATAGCTTCTTGCATGGCGGTATTACATTTCTCCCATTTCTTCTTTTATCCAGTCGTATCCTCTTTTTTCGAGGTCGAGGGCAAGATCCGGTCCGCCCGATTTCACGATGCGTCCTTTGTATAGCACGTGTACAAAATTGGGAGCGATATAGTCGAGCAGGCGTTGGTAGTGGGTTATTACGATAATGGCATTGTTTTCGTTTTTCAGTTTGTTCACACCTTCGGCCACGATGCGTAGGGCGTCGATGTCGAGCCCGCTGTCGGTCTCGTCGAGGATAGAGAGTTTGGGTTCGAGCATGGCCATTTGGAATATCTCGTTGCGTTTCTTCTCTCCGCCCGAAAAGCCTTCGTTGACCGAGCGGTTGGCCAATTTGTTATCGAGTTCTACGATGGCGCGTTTTTCCCGCATCAGTTTCAGAAACTCTGTTGCCGACATAGGCTCTTCGCCCCTATATTTCCGCTGCTCGTTGATGGCGGCGCGCATAAAGTTCACCATACTTACACCGGGTATCTCTACGGGATATTGGAAACTGAGGAACAGCCCTTCGTGAGCGCGGTCTTCGGGTGAGAGGGCAAGCAGGTCTTTGCCGTAGAATTCTACGCTTCCGCCCGTCACTTCGTATGCCGGATTACCTGTCAGCACAGCCGACAGCGTACTTTTGCCCGAGCCGTTGGGGCCCATTATTGCATGTATCTCGCCCGGTCTTACGGTGAGGTCTATTCCTTTGAGTATCTCCTTGCCATTGATGTTGGCGTGTAAGTCTTTTATTTTCAGCATAACTGTTTCTGTCTTTTCCGTTGTCGGTCGTTGCCGTCGTTACGGTAACTTCCTTTATGGAGTTGGGTTTATTTAAGGTTACAAAGGTACGCTTTTTCAGTGACAAACCGAAGAGTAGGGCAAATTGTTGTTTCAAAGTCTTATCTTATAGTTTTTCAGATAGTTGTCGAGCATATCTTCGGGGATTATTTTTTTGGCAGTCTCGGCTATGGCATTGAGGAAACCTTCCTTTACGTAATCGTGGCGAATCACCATGGAGATTTCGCGTTGCGCTCTGTCGTTGTCGAATCTTCTTATATTCTCTTTCTGTCGCGGTTGCAGAAATTGTACGTGCCATGCCGGTATGACGGTGTAGCCGCCATTGGTATCTACGATGCGTATAAGGGTGTCGATGCTTCCCGCTTCGTATATGCGGTTATACTCTTCGTTTCGTTGGCAAAAACCGAATATGGGATGTTTCTCGCAGTGGCTCTCTCGCAATACCCACAGCTTTTCATGGGGCGGGCTGTCGAGGATGGCCTCGGTCTCTATATTCGTTGCTCCATCGGCGAAATAGGCTACGAAGGGTTCGTGGTAGAGCGGTATCTCCAACAGGTCATCGGTGCGCAGCGGGGTAGAGAGTATGGCTACATCTATCTCTCCGGCCCGCAGTTTCTCTATGGCTACCTGCGGCCGGGTCTCGGTAATGGTAAGCTCTATCGAGGGGTAGTTTGCGGTAAAGAGATGAATAAACTCGGGTGTGAGACAGGGCGATACGGTGGGCAATATACCCATCGATAGCTTTCCGGACAGGGTTTCGCTCTCGGTTTTCACGATTTCGCCTATGACGTCTATCTCTTTCAGCGCTTTGGCGGCCTGTCGTATCACTTGTTTGCCCACGGCTGTCGGCTCGACCGGTTGCTTGCTCCGGTCGAAGAGCGGCACGCCTATCTCCTCTTCTAATTTCTGTATCATCGTACTGAGGGTAGGCTGGGATATGTTGCACTCTTCGGCTGCTTGCGCAAAATGACGGCATCGGTCGAGAGCAATTATGTATTTCAGTTGTTGTATAGTCATGGGCATGATAGTTTGTGTCAATGCAAAGATAGAAATTATCTATTTGCAAGATTCGTTTCATCCCTCTAAATTTGTAGCAAATAAAATATAATATTAATTCTAAATTTATAATGCGATTAATTATGATGGAAAATGAAGTTTATGTAATGCCGAGAATAGGCGATAAGGCGCCTGCATTTCAAGCGAAGACAACGCAAGGTCCTATCAGATTCCCCGAAGATTTCGAGGGAAAGTGGAAAATCCTTTTCAGCCATCCTGCCGATTTTACGCCGGTGTGTACCTCGGAGTTTATGGCGTTTGCCTCTATGGCAGCCGAGTTCGAGTCGCTCAATTGCCAGCTGATTGGTTTGTCGGTCGATGGGTTGTATAGCCACATTGCATGGCTGCGTACAATCCAGGAGAAGATAGATTATAAGGGCATGAAGGGTGTCGAAGTAAAATTCCCGCTTATCGACGATATCTCCATGAAGGTTGCCAAGTTGTATGGTATGATACAACCCGGCGAGAGCGAGACGTCGGCAGTGCGTGCGGTCTTCTTTATCGACCCCCAAAATACAATCCGCACCATTATGTACTACCCGCTATCGTTGGGACGCAATTTCGATGAGATAAAGCGTGTGCTTGTGGGGTTGCAAACCGTCGATAACTTCTCGGTGGCACTGCCTGCCGACTGGCGCCCGGGCGATGAGGTTATCGTACCTACAGCCGGCTCGTGCGGCGTAGCCAAAGAGCGCGTAGGCGACCACAGCGGCGACATACATTGCTACGACTGGTTCTTCTGCACCAGGAAGTTGTCGAAGGAGCAAGTCGAGAGTAAGTTGGGCAATAAGTAATCTGATAAAAACCAAGACTATGAGTACTATACATTTAACCAAAGAGGAGTTTGTAGAGAAAGTGGCGCGTATCGATACCCCGCAGTGGAAATACCTGGGCGATAAGCCGGCCATTATCGATTTCTATGCCACGTGGTGCGGCCCATGCAAGGCTTTGTCGCCTATCCTCGAAAAGGTTGCCGAGAAGTATGAGGGTAAAATTTATGTTTATAAAGTAGATGTCGACAAAGAGTCGGAGTTGTCGCAGGTTTTCAACATCCGTTCGGTACCGACGCTGCTTTTTGTTCCTCTTGCCGAGATGCCGCAGATGCACTCGGGCATGCTGCCTCAGGCCGAGCTGGAACGGGTGGTAGATACTTTCTTGTTGAAGTGAGTTCCTGATGTGTTTTGAAAGTGGGGCTGTATCGCAAAACCAGCGGCACAGCCCCACTTGTCTGTATGGATAGGGTTGCCAAGGGGGGAGGGGAGTTATATCTTAGTTCTCCTCCTCTATCCAACGCCCCGACTTGTCAATGACTCCTGATACCCCGTCTTTTTCTACTCTTGCCAAATCATCTTCAAAAGGCTCTGCACTGTCGTATATGAAGGGGATAACTTCCTGTCCCCATCTATTGATGAAGCCCCATTTTCCCTCTTTTTTTACGCAGGCCAAACCTTCGTTAAAGGAGTAGGTATCGTCGTAGATACAGGGGATAGCTTCTCGTCCGGTAGCATCGATAAACCCCCTTTTCCCCTCTTTTTTTACGTAGGCCAAACCTTCGTAAAGGAGTGAATCGGCATACTCATAGTCGACCTCCTCGTATACGCAAGGTGTAACTTCTCGTCCGGTAGTATCGATGAACCCACTTTTCCATGCCTTTTGTACTTTGGCTATGTTTTCTTCAAAGCCATCGAAATTATCATAGATGAAGGGTAGAATTTCACGTCCCAACTTGTCAATAAAGCTGTATTTCCATCCTTTTTGAACTAATGCAACTCCTTTTTCGAATGATTTTGCATAGTCGTATATGCAAGGAATGACTTCGCGTCCCGATGTGTCTATGAAACCAAAGAAGCCACCTTTTTCGACCCATATCATTCCTTCTTTGAACCAACAATGAGATTTGTCGTATGTGCAAGGAATAACTTCTTGTCCCGATGAGTCTATGAAGCCATAGAAGCCATCCTTTTTAACTACTGCCAATCCTTCTTCTATGGGCTCTATCGAATCGTATATACAGGGGACAACTTCTTGTCCCGATGTATCGATAAGTCCATATTTCTTCTCGATTATGACCTTTACCAACTTTTCGCTGAACGGATAGATAGGATAATCATATATGCAAGGAATAATTTCGCGCCCCGATGTATCGATAAGCCCGCGCTTATTCTCTCTTTTGACTGCTGCCATCCCATGCTGGAAGTCAGAGACTGTGTCGTATATGCAGGGAACCACTTCATGTCCCGAAGTGTCGATATACCCCCATTTCCCCTCTTTCATGACACCGGCAAATCCCTCATGAAAGGCGTTGGCCAGCTGGTATATGCAGGGAATGGCTTCGCGCCCGGATGTGTCGATAAATCCGTACAGCTCTCCCTTTATGACCCGGGCAAAACCCTCTTCAAACGCTGCATCGCTTTTTTCATATATGCAAGGGACAACCTCCTGTCCCGACCTATCAATAAAGCCATATTTCCCCTCTTTATATACGATGGCCATTCCCCCCTGGAAGAGGCCGGCATCATCGTATATGCAGGGGGCAAACTCTTCTCCCGATGTGTTGACAAAACCATACTTCTCCTCTCTGACAACCATAGCCGCTCCCTCCTGGAACGGATAGGCCGAGTTGTATATGCAGGGAGCAAGCTCGTCTCCCGCTTTATCGATAAACCCAAACAACCCCTCTCTGACAACCATGGCCGCCCCCTCCTGGAACGGATAAACAAAGTCGTATATTCGCGGGGTTATTTCTTTTCCTGACCTATCGATAAAACCGTATTTTCCCTCTTTTTGGATATCGGTCAATCCATCATGAAACGAATGGGCAAAATCGTATATACAAGGGATTGTTTCTTTTCCCGACTTGTCGATGAAACCGTATTTCCCCTCTTTGATGACCATCGCTAATCCCTCAGAGAACGGATAAGAAATATCGTATATGCAGGGAACGACTTCTTGTCCTGACTTATCTATGAAACCATATTTCTCTTCTTTGGTTACTAAGGCCACACCTTCGCAGAACGAATAAGCGTAATCATATATGCACGGGATTGTTTCTTTTCCCGACTTGTCGATATAGCCGTATTTCCCCTCTTTTTTGACATTGGCCAATCCTTCACAGAACGGACCGGCGTCATCGTATATGCAGGGGATTAGCGGGTCGCCGGTGAGAAAGTCCCTAAACCCGAGTTTCCGGTTATCATCTACGTAATAGTTAAATCTTGCATCGGGTAGTTGCATGAGAAACTCTTCTCTTTCATTAGCACAAGAGCTCAAAGAAATGTCATCATCAATGTTTTTCATAATAAAATAGATTTATTGTTTATGCCATACTAAAATAAAAGGGAGGCCAAAAATAAAAACATAGTTTTCAGATTTGATTATGCCCGACAATCTCCTATATTTTACAAATATACAACAAATTAATATATTCGCATGAATTGAATGAGAAAAATTGAATGCTATAATGAGAAATAGTTGTCGATTGATATATGCGCGTGCCGAAGGTGTCGGTTGTCTTATAACCCGTGTGTTGTAAAAACAACGAGGATGTATCTTGTCGCAGATACATCCTCGTTTGTGTGCGGATAGGGTGGCTGTTCCTTATAACCGTACTTTGGCAACTACTTTGCGGAGCTTGCCCTCGCCTATGATGGGGGCATGGGCATCTTCGGGGAAGCAGATGCAAAATTCGCCCGGCAATACCTCGCAATAGGTTGTGGGACGGTCGTTATAGAACATGCGGTCTTTCACTTCGTCATATTCTTGTTTCAGGTCGGTGCAGTTGCGGGTAGCTTTCCATCCTATAATCTCTACGCCGTTCAGCGGGATGTGCACATCGATGTAATCTTTGTGTACCTCCATGGCTTGTGCCTCTTTGGTGCGCAGGGTAGGTTCGTCATTGTTGATATAGAGAACCTTGCCGTCGAGCTCGGTCTTGCCCATAGGCTCGTTGAGCATGTCGTGCGATTTGAGGTAGTCAAAAAGTTGTTTGAATGCCGGATGCAGCGACTCTATGCGTGCGCTGTCTTGCAGATTTGCGATAATCATGGCAATAAAAGTGATTTGTGTTAGCTATAATGTTTCTTGAAAACCTTTGCACCGCCCTGACCCGTTGTTGCGGCAGGCGGTGCAACAGGTGGTGCGATGATATTACTCTTCGTTGGCAGCTTTGCCCAAGCAGGCAAGTATGCCGCCGTCGACGTAAACGACTTGTCCTGTAACGAAGTTCGATGCCGGGGATGCCAGGAAGATGATGGTTCCGCCCAAATCCTCGGGGTCGCCCCAACGCATGGCCGGCGTACGTTTGATGATAAACTCATTGAACGGGTTGCCGTTTACCCTGATGGGGGCTGTTTGAGAGGTGGCAAAGTAGCCCGGGCCTATGCCGTTGACCTGTATGTTGTAGCGGGCCCACTCGGTAGCCATGTTTTTGGTCAGCATTTTCAGGCCGCCTTTGGCAGCTGCGTATGCCGTTACGGTGTCGCGGCCAACCTCGCTCATCATGGAGCATACGTTGATGATTTTGCCGGCACCGCGTTCGCGCATTCCCGCAAATACGGCTTTCGACATGATGAAGGGCGAGGTAAGGTCGGTAGTGATAACCTCTTCAAACTCGCTTACGGTCATATCCTGCGAAGGGATGCGTTTTATGATACCTGCATTGTTTACCAATATATCTATGATGCCAACTTCCTGGCGGATGGTCTCGACAAGTTTCACGGCGTTTTCTTCTTTGGTAACGTCGCAAACGTATCCTTTCACTGTCAGTCCCATTTCGGCATATTCGGCGATGGCGGCATCGATGCGCGATTGTGAGCGTCCGCATATCGTCACCGTAGCACCGGCTTTGCCCAGGGCGGCAGCCATAGCCATGCCCAGTCCGTGGGTTGCACCTGTTACGAGGGCTACTTTCCCTGTCAGGTCAAATAATTGTAATCCTTCCATTGTATGTTTCCTTTCTTTATGATTACGTGTGATTTATTTCATTTCGGTGGGCGCGCTTGTGTCCATATCGTTATAGTCGAGGTTCTCGCCTGCCATACCCCAGATGAAGGTGTAGTTGCTGGTGGCGCAAGCCGAGTGTATCGACCATACCGGCGAGATGACGGCCTCTTCGTTGTGCATCCATATGTGGCGTGTCTCCTGCATTTCGCCCATGAAGTGGCATACGGCGTTGCCTTCGGGTACTTCAAAGTAGAAGTAGGCTTCCATGCGGCGGTCGTGTGTGTGTGCGGGCATGGTGTTCCATACGCTGCCGGGTTTCAGCTCGGTCATACCCATTTGCAGTTGGCATGTGGGCAGCACGCGGCCTACTATCATTTGGTTGATGGTACGGTGGTTTGAGCCTTCGAGGCTGCCGAGAGTGAATACGTTGGCCTCGGCTTTGGTAATCTTCTTGTCGGGATAAGTGGCATGTGCCGGGGCCGAGTTGAAGTAGAAGTGTGCCGGTTTCGAGGGGTCTTTGCTGGCAAAGACAGGGTTGCGGTCGCCTTTACCCAAATAGAGGACCTCTTTGTAGCCCAGCTCATATACGGTACCGTCTATCTCTACCGTACCTTCACCGCCTACGTTGAATATGCCCAATTCGCGGCGATGCAGGAAGAAGGGCGCTTTCAGGGGGTCGATGGGTGTAAGTTCCAGTTTCTCGTTTACGGGTACTGCGCCGCCCACAATCAAGCGGTCGTACATTGTATATACCATGTTTATCTCGTCGGCAACCATGAGGTTCTCGATGAGGAAATCTTTTCTCAGTCGAGCCGTGTCGTAATTTTTGGCATCGGCGGGGTGTGCGGCATAACGCACTTCGTAATTGATTTTCATAGCTTCTCTTTTTATACACACAAAGCATCGGACATATTGTTATGCCGGTGCTTTGCAAAGTTATGGATAGGATAAATTAAATACAAATATATCTCTCCTTGTTTATCGCAAGCTCTTGATGGTTGCAAGGCATTCGCGGCAGAGGGTGGTTATCTTCTCCCAGTCGCCTGCTGCAATGACCTCTTTCGGGAAGAGTTTCGAGCCCATGCCTACGCAAGTAACACCGGCTTTAATCCATGCCGTGAGGCTTTCGGCCGTAGGTTCTACACCGCCGGTCACCATTAACAACGACCAAGGTAGCGGGGCTTTGATATTTTTTACGAACGAGGGGCCGCCTACGTTTCCGGCAGGGAATACTTTGCATACGATGCAGCCTTTTTCTTGTGCGTCGTTTATCTCGCTTACAGAGCCGCATCCCGGGATGTAGGGCACGAGCCGGCGGTTGCAGACTTTGTTGATGTCGGGGTTAAAGCAAGGGCCTACTACAAAGTTGGCACCCAGTTGCAGGTATAATGCTGCCGTGGGGGCATCTATGATGGTGCCTACGCCCAGTACCATTTCGGGGCACTCTTTGGCGGCATATTTTATCAGTTCGGCAAAAACCTCTTGTGCAAAGTCGCCGCGGTTGGTAAACTCGAATGCGCGAACGCCTCCGTCGTAGCAAGCTTTCAGCACCTTCTTGGCTATCTCAACGTCGCTGTGATAGAATACAGGTACCATACCGGTACTGCTCATGGCGTTGATACTTTGTAATATATTGAAACGAGCCATTGTTTTGTTGTTTTATATAGATTATTTATAAGGGCAGACAGCATCGGCATGTGCGAGCTGTCTGCCGGTGTTTTTTCGATGTTTAGCGCGATACACGGCCCGAGCTGTCGCCACTCATCAGTTTCTCAACTTCGTCTACCGTTACTTGGTTGTAGTCGCCGTAGATGGTGTGCTTCAAGCAAGAAGCTGCAACGGCAAAGTCGAGTGCTTTTTGGTCGTCTTCCGTGTAGGTGTTCAAGCCGTAGATGAGGCCGCCCATGAAAGAGTCGCCGCCGCCCACGCGGTCTACGATGTGAGTGATGTCGTAGCGACGCGAAATCTTCAACGAACCGTTCGAGTAGAGTACGCCGCCCCATGTGTTGTGGTTGGCATTGATAGAGCCGCGGAGTGTGATGATGACCTTCTTGATGCGCGGGAACTTGGCCATCAATTGGGTGCATACGCTCTCGAATTCGGCCGAATTTACTTCGCCGGCAGTCTTGGTTACGTCGAAACCTTGGGGTTTGATGCCGAATACTTTCTCGGCGTCTTCCTCGTTACCCAATACGATGTCGCAACCGGCAACAAGCTCAGGCATAACTTCCGATGCCGTCTTGCCATATTTCCACAGGTTTTTGCGGTAGTTGAGGTCGCAAGATACTGTTACGCCCATTTCGTTGGCAACTTTGATGGCTTCCAGACAAACCTTGGCAGCACCTTCCGAAATGGCGGGTGTGATACCAGTCCAGTGGAACCATTTGGCATCTTTGAATACCTCTTTCCAATCAATCATTCCGGGTTCTATTTCGGCGATGGCCGAGTGTGCACGGTCATATACGACTTTGCTTGCACGAGCTACGGCACCGGTTTCGAGGAAATAGATGCCTACGCGGTCGCCTCCATAAACGATTTTGTCTACGCCTACACCGTAACGGCGCAAGTCCATAACACAGGCGCGAGCTATATCGTTCTTGGGAAGACGTGTAACGAATTCTGTTTCAAGACCGTAGTTTGCCAACGAAACAGCTACGTTGGCTTCGCCGCCGCCAAATGTGGCGTTCAATGTAGTGGCTTGCGAAAAACGCAGATAATCGGGAGTTGCCAGACGCAGCATAATCTCACCGAAAGTAACGATTTTGTTTTTCATTTCGATTTAGTTTAATGAAGTTCTTGTTTTGTTACAAAGGTAAAATAATCAGGCAAATAGCCTCTCAATCTATTTTCCCAATTTTGTGTATTATCTTCACTGAATTTTTTGCAAATTACATTTTTTATTCCCATCTTTGTGCTATTAACACATCTTAATCGCAACGTAGTTACTATGAAACCCGTATTACGCAGTTTTTCGCTTCATCCCGAACGCTCTTTCTTGGTACGAAAGGATATAGGTGCGCCTGTGTATAGTATGTGGCATCAACATGCAGAAATAGAGCTCTTTTTTATTCGTGGGGGTCAGGGAGGAATGATGATAGGTGACAAGGAGATTCCCATCGATGGCTCCTCGCAAATGATAGTTCTCGGTCCGAACCTGCCGCATACGATGTCGTATGGTAATCAGGCCAATGGGCATGTGGTGGAGGCCGTGGTCGTGCACATCAATCCTGCGGTATGGGGAGCATTCTATGAGCTTCCCGAGATGTCTCAGATACGTAATCTCTTCAAGAATACCGAAAGGGGCATTTATATCAAGGACGATTTGCTGCAACAGATGGAGACGGAGATGTTTGCCCTGGTCGACGATGACCCTCCGCAAAGCATGATTCGCCTTTTGCAGCTGCTTTTTACCATTGCTACATCGCAAAAGTATGAGTATGTGGCAAGTCAGGGGTACGCATCGACACACAGCCGCGAGTCGGATAATTCTCGAATGAGCAAGATATATAACTATGTTTTGGAGAATTATCATCACGATATCTCGGTGCAGGAGGTTGCCGACATCATACACTTCGCCAAAGGGTCGTTCTGCCGCTATTTCAAGCAACGCACCGGCAAGACGTTTATGGACTTTCTCATAGAGGTACGCATTGGTAACGCCTGTAAGCTGTTGATGGAAAACGAGATGAACATCAATGAAATTGCATATGCCTGCGGATATAACAACATCTCGAACTTTTTCCACCAGTTCAAGGCGTTGAAGGGGTGCAGCCCCAGCCGTTACCAGAAAAACTATTTCGGCTATACCAAGAATGATGATAATGAATGATTTGTCGAAGTGAGAGCAAGCAAAAAGTGGCAGCCTCACACGAGGCTGCCACTTTTTATTTTACACGGAGGTGGTTATTCTACAAGGTGTATGCCTTTGATAACGCCGCGTGATGAATTTCTGATAAAGTTGATGATGTTGTTGCGTTCTGTCGATGCAGGCATCTCGGCTTCTATCATGTTCAGCGCATCGGAGAGGTTGCTGTCTGATGCAAACAGGCGGCGGTATATCTCTTGCAGCTCTTCTATCTTTTCGCTGCTAAATCCACGGCGGCGCAAGCCCACCAAATTGAGCCCTACGTACGATATGGGCGACTTGGCGGCGGTGACATAGGGCGGTACGTCTTTGTTGACATGTGAGCCGCCCTGTATCATGATGTATGAGCCTAAGTGGCTGAATTGGTGTACCAGTGTTCCGCCTCCAATCACGGCATTGTCATCTACTGTTACTTCGCCGGCCAGTTGCGACGAGTTGGAGATGATGATATTATTGCCCAGGATGCAATCGTGGGCAATGTGGCAATATGCCATGATGAGGTTGTTGCTGCCTATGACGGTTTTGCCTTTGGCTGCGGTGCCTCGGTTTACTGTAACACACTCGCGGAGTGTTGTGTTGTCACCTATTTCGGCCGTGGTATATTCGCCGTGAAATTTCAGGTCTTGCGGTATGGCAGCTATCACAGCGCCCGGGAATATCCGGCAATTGCGACCGATGCGAGCTCCGGGAAAGATTGTTACATTCGGGTATATGCGTGTCCCTTCGCCTATCTCTACATCATCATAAATGGTGACAAAAGGGCCTATCTCTACATTGGCGCCTATTTTGGCATCGGGATGAATATATGATAAGTTGTTGCTCATTGTGTGTGTTATTTATTCTTGATGATTTGTGCCATGAATTCAGCTTCCGTCACGATTTTTTCTCCTACAAAAGCATAGCCTTTCATGTAAGCGCAGCCGCGGCGTATCTCTCCCACCAGCGACAGGTGGAAGATGAGGGTGTCGCCCGGTACTACTTTCTGGCGGAATTTTACATTGTCGATTTTCATGAAGTAGGTAGAGTAGCGCTCGGGCTCTTCTACGGTATTGAGTACGAGCAACCCTCCGGTTTGTGCCATGGCCTCGACAATGAGTACACCCGGCATAACAGGCTCGGTGGGGAAGTGTCCTTGGAAGAAGGGTTCGTTGCCCGATACGTTCTTTACGCCTACAATATGTCTTGCACCCACTTCTATTACCTTATCGACCAAGAGGAACGGATAGCGGTGGGGGAGCAGGGCGCGTATGCGGTTGGTATCCATTAAAGGTACCTTGTTAGGGTCGTACTCGGGGGCCTGCATGTCTTGGCGACGTATGGCTTTGCGTAGCATGCGGGCGAACTTGTTGTTTATCGTGTGTCCGGGGCGGGTTGCTATGATACGTCCTTTGATGGGGCGTCCTACGAGGGCTATATCGCCGAGTATGTCGAGCAACTT
Source organism: uncultured Porphyromonadaceae bacterium (assembly GCA_900542255.1). Lineage (GTDB taxonomy): Bacteria > Bacteroidota > Bacteroidia > Bacteroidales > Barnesiellaceae_A > Barnesiella_A > Barnesiella_A excrementipullorum. Next base: position 9,130 of record UQMR01000004.1, on the reverse strand, counting down.
GTGCCGGGCCGGTTCGTTGGGGAATACAAGGGGTTTGTTGTTGATGTAACCCAACTGGTCGACCGATTTGTGGGGTATTCCTGTCAAGTCGGCAAGCCGGTCGAGTTCTTCTTGTGAAGTCTTGCGGTCGTATATTACGATGGCGTTGTCGAGGTCGCCGCCTTTGATGAGGTTGTTCTTCAACAGGGGCTCCACCTCGCGTACAAAGACAAATGTACGGCTGGCCGCGATTTGGCTTTTGAAGTCGCTGAGTTGGTCGAGTGAGGCAAACTGGTTGGTCAGAATCGGAGAGTCGTATGAAATCATGGTGTTGATACTGAAACTATCATCGGGCAACACCACTATCGAGCTGCCGCTCTCTTCATCGGTAATCTCTATCTTGTGCTTGATGATGAAGTAGTCTTTCTCGGCCATTTGTTCTACGACGCCGCACTGTTCTATGGCATCGGCATAATATTGTGCGCTGCCATCGAGTATCGGCAATTCGGGGGCGTTTACCTGTATCAGACAGTTGTCTATCTCGGCGCAATAGAGGGCGGCCATGGCATGTTCTATGGTGCTTACCTTTATTTCGCCGTTGGCGATGACTGTGCCTCTGCTGGTTTCTACTACATTTTCTGCAACGGCATCTATAATCGGTTCATCCGGCAAGTCCAGCCGTTGGATTTTATACCCGCTGTTTTCGGGTGCAGGTAAGAATGTGGCAGTGATTTCAAGCCCGGTATGCAGTCCTTTTCCGCTTACCGAGAAGCTGTTTTGCAATGTTTTCTGTTTCATTCTATCTCTGTATTGTGGTGCAGGTTTCTGCGCCTGTTTTATTTTTTACCGCATTGTTGTTTCAGCTCGTCTATCTCTTTGCTCAGGCGTTTTACCAGGTCGTTCAGCTCCGGCAGGCGTTTTACGTATATGGCCTGGCGGGCGAAATCTTTGCGAGAGACGGCCGGATAACCCATTACTTCCGAGTCGTCTTTCACGTCGTTGGGGATACCGGTCTGTGCACCTACCATTACGCGGTTGCCTACGTGGCGGTGACCTGCGATTCCTACCTGGCCGCCTATCATGCAGTGCGAGCCTACTTTGGACGACCCTGCAACGCCGGCCTGGGCTGCCATTACGGTGTGTTCGCCTACTTCTACGTTATGTGCTATTTGTATCAGGTTGTCGAGTTTCACACCTTTGTGTATTAGGGTAGAACCCATGGTGGCGCGGTCTACTACCGTATTGGCGCCTATCTCTACGTCGTCTTCCAAGGTGACGATGCCGATTTGTGGAATCTTCTTGTAGGAGCCGTCTTTTTGCGGTGCAAACCCAAACCCGTCGCTGCCTATCACTACGCCGGCATGTAATATGCAGCGTTGCCCGATGTGACAGCCGTGGTATATTTTTACGCCGGGATATATTGTACAATCGTCACCTATTACGACGTTGTCGCCGATGTAGGTTTGGGGATATATTTTCACTCTTTTGCCTATGACAACATTCTTGCCTATGTAGGCAAAGGCGCCTATGTATATGTCGTCGGGTATTTGTGCCGACTCTGAGATATACGACGGGCTCTCTATGCCCTGCTTGTTTTCTTGCATTTTTTGGCTCAGGTCGAGGAGCTGCGACAGGCAGGAGTAGGGGTCGTCTACCCTGATGAGGGTTGCGGCTATGGGTTGTTCCGGGATGAAGTCTTTGCGCACCAGTACGATGCTTGCTTCTGTACTATATATGAAATGCGTATATACCGGATTTGCCAAGAATGTAAGTGTGCCCGGCTTGCCTTCTTCTATTTTTGAAAAGCTGCTCGCTGAGGCTTGTGGGTTGCCTTCAATCTCACCCTGCAAGTAAGCTGCAATTTGTTCTGCTGTGAAATTCATACTTTTTACTCTGATAGAATGTGCAAATTTCGTAATTATTTTCCACATAGCCTTATTGATAGGCGATGAAATATGTTGTTTTTCCGTTTTCGGCGCACATTCGTCCCATAAAATGTCTGTTTCAAAGTGTTGTTGGCCGTCAGGCTCGGGTTTGCCACGGATATGATGGGGGCGGTTTGTAGATGGTCGGTTGTGCCAAAATCGGTTGAGAAAGCGGGGAAGATGGGTTCCGTAGATTCTCCGATACGCGGTTTATATCCGGTGCCGGAGTTTTTGTACAAGATTTTTTTGAAATAATTTTATCAAAACCCTTTGGCAATAAAAAAATAAGTTTTACCTTTGCAACGCTTTTGCAATAAAATCGGGCGTTTAGCTCAGCTGGTTTAGAGCATCTGCCTTACAAGCAGAGGGTCGGCGGTTCGAATCCGTCAACGCCCACCACCGAATAGCAAAATCGGTGTCTCACTCTCGGGCGAGACACTTTCATAGAGAATCGGGCGTTTAGCTCAGCTGGTTTAGAGCATCTGCCTTACAAGCAGAGGGTCGGCGGTTCGAATCCGTCAACGCCCACTACCGAATAGCAAAATCGGCGTCTCACTCTCGGGCGAGACACTTTCATAGAGAATCGGGCGTTTAGCTCAGCTGGTTTAGAGCATCTGCCTTACAAGCAGAGGGTCGGCGGTTCGAATCCGTCAACGCCCACCGTCACTCCATAAAGCCATCTTTCAACAGCAAGGGTGGCTTTTTTGTGTAGGGTATTGCCATATTAAAAAAATATATATCTTTGCAGCGAGTTTGGTGTAGGGAATACCGTGCAAATCGGTAACAGTACCCGCTGCTGTGATTCCTTGAGAACCCTCGCATCGTATGTCACTGCAACGACAGTTGTGGGAAGGCGCGAAGGGGGAGGGACAAGTCAGAAAACCTGCCGGCTCTTGTTGAATATCTGATGCTTTCGGGAGTTAGAGCAGTGATAAGACTTTTCGAGGAATGGCGGCATCTCCGCATCATCACGGCATTCTCTGCCGTGTGGTTCTTATCTGAATCTTTATCCTTTCCAGGCATTGATTATTCAATTGTTGTTTTGAATCTTTTCAAATCAAATAATTGTTTAATTACTAAATGCTTATGAAAAAATTTATCTTCTCTTTCGTGTTGCTGTCGTGCCTTGTTCCGGCCGTACAGGCAAACGGTGAACGGAGCGATGCCCAAGATGCATCGCAGGACAACGCCGGTGTAGCAACCTTCGATGACCTTTACCTTGACCCCGAGAGCCATTGGCGGGGCGATGAAACGGGTGAAGAACCGGAGTCGGTCTTCCAGAGCGGTAACTTCCTATTCGATAATTATCTTTGGGCCGATTATGATTTTTGGGGCAAATTTGCTTATAGTAACGAAACCTCTACAACGTATGAGTCGCTCGACGACCAGTTCCATTCGGCCGTCGGGCAAGGGGCAGAAGGCTCGGCCAATTATGGTGTGGCGTATGTTGCCGATGCCATGTTTGGTCCCGGTTCTACCTGTTTTTATGTTGCAGACAGCAGTGAGGGCGACTCTATAAGCGGATGCTATATTACCAATTCGGCATGGGGAAAGGATGCCGTTATCAATGGAGACGGTATGTCGACGGTGCCCGGTCCGTTTGCTTATGGCGACTACTTCTCGCTGACGGCTACCGGTACGCGTGCCGATGGTACGACGGCTTCTCTCGATTTCTATTTGGCCGATTATCGTTCTGAGAATCCTGCCAATTACTATTGCCTCGATACATGGGAGTGGTTCGACCTGCGGCCGTTGGGCAAAGTGACGAAAGTATCCTTCTCGATGAACAGTACCAAAAGCAACGAATATGGCATCTCTACTCCCACCTATTTCTGTATAGACAATATCGACGGTACCCGTCCTTTGCAGGAGGTAGAACCCGTAGAGATTGTTTCGTATGCAACGACGCTCAATCTCGGCGATTACTTTACCTTTGAGGATGAAGAGGCCTCTGTAAGTTATGCCATAGCCGATGCTTATGATGAGTCATTGGCAACTCTGGCCATCGACGGAGCCTCTCTGCAAGTTACCGCTGTGGCCGATGGCGAGCTTTCTGTTGTGCTGACTGCCGTGCAAAAGGGCCGCAGACAATATGTGCACCTGCCTCTTGTCTTGAAGACTACCGGAGCTGCTTCTGCGGTTGCTTTGGAGTCGATAAAAGTATATCCCGTTCCGGCATCGAGCCATGTGACCGTGGCACTTCCTGCTGCTTCGTATGATGTAGAGCTTATCGGTACCGATGGTACTTTGTTGCGTCGTTTGGCGAGCGTACAGGGTCGTGTAGATATTCCTGTCGCCTCATTGCCCGATGGTGTCTATTTCATCCGCATCAGCGATGGTAATGACGTCGTAGTAAAACGTATAGTAAAAGTAAGCAGATAATTGATTGCACGGAGTAAAGCCGTGTGTGCTATAAGTGGGCGCCTGCCGGAGATTCCGGCGGGCGTTTTTTTGTTCCCATATATAAATATAGGTAATAGAGTGTTTTTTATAGCAAAAAACTATATCTTTGCGCATTATTAAAAGTTGGAGAAAATTTATGTGTGGAATTGTTGGTTATGTAGGGAAGCAAGAGGCTTGCCCTATTTTGTTGAAAGGACTCCATAGGTTAGAATATCGTGGTTATGACAGTGCCGGAGTCTCTATGATAAGCAACTCGGGAGAACTGCATGTTTACAAGACAAAGGGAAAGGTAAGTGACTTGGAGACATTTCTGGCAGACAAGGATGTTTCGGGTACAATAGGTATAGCTCACACCCGTTGGGCTACGCACGGGGTACCATGCCAGAAAAATGCCCATCCGCATTTCTCTTCATCGGGTTCTCTCTCCTTGATACACAATGGTATTATTGAGAACTATACCGTTCTTAAAGAGCGGCTTATGGCAAAAGGATTTAAGTTTGTCAGCGATACCGATACCGAGGTATTGGTACAGTTGGTAGAGTATTATAAAAACAAATACAACTGCGATTTGTTGCAAGCCGTGCAGCGGGCGCTCATGCAAGTGATAGGAGCGTATGCCATAGCAATACTCGATAAGAACAATCCTGACGAGATTATTGCGGCACGCAAGGCAAGTCCGCTGGTTATCGGGTTGGGCGAAGATGAGTATTTCTTGGCATCCGATGCCACTCCCCTTGTAGAATATACCGACAAGGTAATATATCTCGAAGATGGTGATATAGCCGTTATCAATCGCAAAAAGGGAGTGCATATTGTCACCATTAAGAATGAGGAGGTAGACCACGAGGTGAGCACCGTAAACATAGACCTCGGCATGATAGAAAAGGGTGGCTATCCGCACTTCATGCTCAAAGAGATTTTCGAACAACCCCAGTGTATCCTCGATTGCATGCGCGGGCGCGTCAATGTAGAGGCTACCGATGTGCGTCTCTCGGCTGTTATCGATTACGGCGACAAGCTGGTTAACGCCCGTCGTTTCATCATCGTCGCCTGTGGTACGTCGTGGCATGCGGGGCTGATAGGTAAAAGCCTGATAGAGCGATTCTGCCGCATCCCCGTCGAGGTGGCCTACGCTTCGGAGTTCCGATACAGCAATCCGGTCATAGAAGACGGCGATGTGGTGATAGCCATATCGCAGTCGGGCGAGACGGCCGATACCCTTGCCGCCATCGAGCTGGCGCGAAGTAAAGGAGCTTTTGTTTTCGGTATTGTCAACTCTGTGGGTTCGTCCATTGCCCGCAATACCGATACGGGAGCCTATATCCACGTAGGACCCGAGATAGGTGTCGCCTCTACCAAGGCCTTTACCGGGCAGGTTACCGTGCTCACGCTGTTGTCTTTGTGCATTGCCAAAGAGAAAGGTACAATTACCTCCGAGGAGCTTCATAACGCCTTGAAGGAGTTGTTGCAGATACCCGGCAAGATGAAAGAGATATTGAGCCTCAATGACACTCTTGCCGATTTGTCGAAGATATTTACCTATGCCCACAACTTTATCTACCTGGGTAGAGGGTTTAATTATCCTGTGGCTCTTGAAGGAGCGCTTAAATTAAAGGAGATTTCCTATATTCATGCCGAAGGTTATCCTGCCGCCGAAATGAAGCATGGCCCCATTGCCCTGATAGATGCCGAAATGCCGGTTATCGTCGTGGCAACCAACATGAAGCTGTATGAGAAGATACTGAGTAACATACAGGAGATAAAAGCAAGACAAGGCAAGGTTATTGCATTTGTCGTGAAGGGCGATGATACGATTTCAAAAGTGGTTGATTATGCCATAGAACTTCCCGTTACGGCAGATTATCTTTATCCGCTGTTGGCTGTTGTTCCGTTGCAGTTGCTGGCTTACCACATTGCTGTGTGCAAAGGCAAGGATGTAGACCAGCCGCGTAACCTGGCAAAATCGGTTACAGTAGAATAAAGCGTTTCATTATTGTCGCAAGGGCTGTGTTCGCGATAAGAACACAGCCCTTGTTTTTATGTAGGGCGGCTGGATAGATGGGTGATGTTGATTTCCTGAGGAGGCTCTATGCTGTTGCAATACCAGCTCTCTCCTGACCGCCCATGTGTTTTGTTCCTGATGGATATGTCGCTTGTATGGATGGAAATCTTGTGTCTTCTATATTGTCGGTACTGTGATGCTAAGCGTAAAACGATTATCTTTGTGTCAAAGAGATAGTAAGTTATACTTCGAATGATGCTTTCTGTCTGTGAGTTGTTCCATAAATAATTTGAGTATGCGTTTTTTCCTATTTATTGTTCTGTTATGGAGTAGTGCGATTGTTTCTGCCCGTACACTGGAACCGACTGCAAACAAACCCCGTGTTTTGATAAGTACCGATATTGGAGGAACCGACCCCGATGATAACCAGTCGATGGCGCATCTCCTTATGTATAATAACCTTTTTGATTTGGAAGGGTTGGTTTCATCCCCCTCTTTTGGAGATGGAAGTGTTGCAGAGATTTTGCGGATGATAGAGTTGTACGAGCAAGATTATGCCCGGTTGTGTGCGCATCAATCGGGATTTCTTTCGCCCGATTCCTTGCGTACGTTGTGTAAGCAAGGCCGTCATGGCACAGCTCCATTGAGGGGATATACAGAGTCGACCGAGGGCTCTGATTGGATTGTCCGCTGTGCCCGCCGTTTAAGCAGTCGCCCGTTATGGGTCTTGGTAAGGGGTGGCTTGGAGGATTTGGCCCAGGCGCTGCATGACGCCCCTGATATACAGGATAAGATACGCGTCTATTGGATAGGTGGCCCGAACAAGAAATGGAGTGTAAACAGCTATGCTTATATAGTTGCCAATTTCCCCGATTTATGGTTTATAGAGAACAATGCTTCCTATCGGGGGTTTATTACCGATAACAAGAACTCCGACCGCTATCATACAGGGTACTATGATGCCTCTATCAGGGGTGCGGGAGCTCTGGGTGAAGACTTCCTCGGATATTATAACGGGGTTGTTAAAATGGGCGACTCCCCCTCGCTTTTTTATCTGATGCAGGGAGACCCCGAAAATCCCGAAGCGGAGTCGTGGGGCGGCAGCTTTGAGCCGTTGGTCTACTCCTCGCGAGTGATTATCGATGATGTACAGCCCGCCCGACGGGATACTGTTCCGGTATACTCGGTCGTAGAGTTTCGGCTGCAAGGGCCGCGAGAAGATATACCGGTAGATAGTGCCTGCCTCAATTTGCATATCGATGGTCAAGATTGGGCCGGATATTATTGCGGTGACGGGCAGTATATTGTGAGGTATGCTCCTAAGGCTCCGGCTGTGCTCGATTATGAGATTACTTCGCAGGTAGAGAATTTCCCTGCCGTGCAAGGCGTTTTAGAGGTTTCCCCGCAGTGGCCGGGCGAAGAGCGTAGCCGGGATGACTATCGGGTAGGAAAGCATTGGTATAGCGACCGACGTGAGGCGTATCTCTATCAGGGCGTATGGCAGGGTGCGCAAACCGTTGCACGATGGCGTAAAGAGATTCTCGACGACTGGCAGGAGCGTTTGCAGTGGCTGAAATAGCGCCGTTTTAGGCAACAGCCGGATGTCGGAATCATTAATCGTGCTTTTGTGGAACTCATGCCGCTGTATGGTTGCTGTGGCGCCTCTATTTTCTCTTGTTCTTCGTTTGACCTTCGGGTTGTCGAAGCATAGGATTCCGCAATGAAGAGCTTCTTCCTGTCCGGTAGATACTGCATGCGGTCTGTTCGTGAATAAAAAAGAGATATGCCCACTCGGGCATATCTCTTTGTGTTTATCGTGAGCTGATAGATTACTCTTCGTTGAGCGTAAAGCGACGGAAAGCCGTTACGGTAAGCTCTTTGTTGGATTTGCTCATGTATTGTTGTATCGTCTCCTTGGGTTCTTTTACGAATGCTTGGTCTACCAGGCAGTATTCTTGGAAGAACTTGTGCAGACGGCCTTCGGCGATGCGGTCGAGAATGTTCTCGGGCTTGCCTTCTTGGCGGGCTTTCTCGCGGCCTATTTCCATCTCTTTCTCTATTGTCTCGGCGGGAACTTCCTCGCGACGTACGGCAATAGGATTCATGGCGGCTACTTGCATAGCTACGTCGTGAGCTACTTGGTAGTCTGTGTCGGCAATATTAAAGCCAACGATGGTAGCCAATTTGTTTCCCGGGTGTATGTAGGCGGTTGTGTAGGGAGCTTCTATGTATTCAAAGTCGCCCAATTCCATCTTTTCGCCTGTTTTACCGATTTCGTCGGTAATGCAAGACGCTACGTCTGAACCGTCTATGGTAAGTGCCAATACTTCGTCGCGGCTCTTGGCTTTGGCTGCCATGGCGGCGTCGAGTATCTTGTTGGTGAGGGCTATAAAAGATTCGTTCTTGGCAACGAAGTCAGTTTCGCATTTCAAGGCTACAATTGCAGCGTATGCGCCTTCGGCTTTGGCTACTACGCAACCTTCTGCGGCCTCGCGGTCTTCGCGTTTTGCCGCTACTGCCTGACCTTTTTTGCGGATTATCTCTTTTGCGGCTTCTATGTCGCCGTTGGTTTCAGTCAAGGCGTTTTTGCAATCCATCATGCCGGCTCCGGTAAGTTTGCGGAGCTTGCTTATTTCGGCCATTGTAACTGCCATATTGTCTTCTTTTTAGGGTTAATTGTTGGGTTTATAAAATAAGGAGCGTGCTTTTTTGGAAAAGCCCGCTCCTCTGTTTTGTTTTTATTCTTCGCTTGTTGCGGCGGGAGTCTCTTCTACGTCAGAAGCGCTTGTTTCAGAGGTTTCTGTAACTTGCTTTTCTGTTT
>UQMR01000003.1 GCA_900542255.1 uncultured Porphyromonadaceae bacterium | reverse complement strand
CATTACGGCTTTCACCATATTTCCATCCCTCAGCCATACGGCCGGCAGCCCACACCTCGTGTACATTGCAAGCAATTTGCTCGGCCAATTCGGCCAACTCATCAGGCAACTCTACGCCTGTCGTATCTATCGGTTGCGGCACATAGCCAGCTCGGTTCTGCTCTTCCATATAGAGTTACACTACTTCGATACACGCTATACCCGTTGGCGGAATTAAATTGATAAAAGATTTATGAATAAAAAGTTGTGCATATTGTTGATATTTAGTAAATTAAATGTGCCCAAACTTTTAATAGACAAATATCGTATGCACAACCTATATGCAATATTCGCAAAATTTCTGAACATATGCAAGCAAGTGTCAGGTAATTTGGTAAATGAATCAGGTAATATTCCCAGAAGAGGTGTCGTTCCACGATTTTCCGATCTTGAAGTAATCGCGTTGAATATGACTTCAGAAGCAATAGGAATTGACAGTGAATCCTTGCTGTTTGCTAAATTGCAGGAATATAGAAAAGAAATTCCCAATCTTATCTCACGCAGACAATACAATGACAGACGTAAGATAACCTCATCTCTGTGCAATGCGGTCAGGGAGAGGATTGTGAAGGAGATGGATGGAGGTGAAGACTATTTCTGTATTGACTCAAAACCAATAGAGGTCTGTCGTTTTTCCCGTTCCAAGCGTTGCGGTATGGGGAAGAAGAATTTTGAGAAAGCACCGTCAATCGGATACTGTGCGTCACAAGGAGTGTATTATTACGGATATAAACTCCACGCGGTCTGTGGATTAAGTGGAGTCATCCATTCCTTTGACCTCACCAAGGCAAGTGTGCATGACATTCATTACCTGAAGGATGTGAATGTGGACTATAGTAATTGTACTGTCATAGGGGACAGAGGATATATAAGTGCTCAGATACAACTGGATTTGTTTGAAACGGCCAATATCAGATTGGAAGTACCATACAGAACTAACCAGAAAGAATGGAAGCCGACATTTCCAGCTTTTGCCAAAGCGAGAAAAAGAATTGAAACTCTATTCTCGCATTTGTGTGACCAGTTTATGATTATAAGAAATTATGCGAAAGATACAGACGGATTGTTTACCCGAATTGTCGGGAAGATTAGCGCACTTACAATCCTGCAATATATTAACTATAAAAATGAGAAACCCATTGGTAGAGTTAAATATGCGCTAATTTAATTCCGCCAACGAGTACGCTATATATTTTATCATCATCAAAATATTGTCAAAAATATAAACTTTTTTCTTTTCAAACAATAAAACATGGAGAGCTTATTACGTACTACTCATAACAGCTATCCAATATAGTATATGAGGCCTTTATAATTGTAACACAACGGCGTGAAGATGATTTTCTGATTCTACTGCCACCATATATTATCCTTGGCAATCCGATAAAACGCAAAATAATGATACAACAGCTGCTTAATCAGCATATTTTTTAACAAACCTATGAGGGTTTGACTATGAAAAACAAAAACTTTGTTTTTCTCTTCGTATTGCACTCGTCATATATTATCTTTGCACAGAAATGTTTAATAATAAAATATGGAAGATACCCAACTGCTACAAACCATCATCGAAGGAATACAAGAAAAAAAAGGACACGACATCACTACGGTAGATCTCACCAATATCGAATCAGCATCGACTCGTTACTTCGTCATTTGTCAAGGCAACTCTACATCGCAAGTAGAGGCCATCGCCGATAGCGTACGCGAATATACCCGCAAGCAAACGGGTGTAAAACCCTACGGTTATGAGGGTTACCGCAACGCACAATGGATTATCATAGACTATGGCACTATATTTGTCCATATTTTTCTGCCGGAAACACGTAACTTCTACCGCCTCGAACAATTGTGGAGCGATGCCAAATTGACAGCCATAGCCGACATGGAATAGTTTTTGCGGTATATGTGACCGATAGCATTTTTTCGTATTATTGCATACAATACAATGAATAATAACAAGAAAAATTTTTTTCGCTTCAATCTGGCTTGGCTCTATATAAGCATCGGATTAGGATTGGCAGCGATATATTTTCTCAACAACTCTTCCATATCGAGAGAGGTAAACTGGACTGAATTTGAAAAGGTTGCCCGTGATGGCGGCATAAAAAAACTTATCATCTTCACCAAGAAGGATTACGCCGAGGCCTTTCTTACCGACTCGGCGGCTGTCGCTATCTACGGAGAGCGTTTCAATCCCAAAAGCGGCACGGCGACCATCACGACCAATATCCCATCGAGTGACAGTTTTTCCGAAACTCTGCAACGATGGGAGAAGGATTTCGGATTTTCGGCCGATGTCACCTATGAGAAGAGCAGCGACATAGGCACCATCCTATGGTCAATAGGCCCTATTGTCCTGTTTATTGTCTTTTGGTTTATCATGATGCGACGCATGTCCAACCCCGGCAGCGGCGGTGGCAGCGGCGGCGTTTTCAGCGTTGGCAAATCAAAGGCGCAGCTCTACGAAAAAGGCGATACACGTGTCACCTTCAACGATGTGGCAGGATTGTCGGAGGCCAAACAGGAAATAGAAGAAATCGTAGAATTCCTGAAAAACCCGCAACGCTATACCGACCTTGGCGGCAAGATACCCAAGGGAGCCTTACTGGTAGGGCCTCCGGGAACGGGTAAGACGCTGCTGGCAAAAGCCGTGGCAGGTGAAGCCGACGTGCCCTTCTTCTCGTTATCGGGCTCGGACTTCGTAGAAATGTTTGTAGGCGTGGGTGCATCGCGTGTGCGCGACCTTTTCCGTCAAGCCAAAGAGAAAGCTCCGTGCATCATCTTCATAGACGAGATAGACGCTGTGGGACGCGCCCGCGGCAAGAATCCCAACATGGGAGCCAACGACGAACGGGAGAATACCCTCAACCAGCTACTGACAGAGATGGACGGCTTCGGGTCGAACAGCGGTGTCATTATACTTGCCGCCACCAACCGGGCCGACATTCTGGATAAAGCCTTGCTGCGCGCCGGACGATTCGACCGACAAATATATGTAGAGCTTCCCGACCTGAACGACCGCAAGGCGATATTCCACGTACACCTGCGCAACGTCAAAATCGACGAATCGGTAGATGTAGACCTCCTTGCACGCCAAACCCCGGGATTCTCGGGCGCCGATATAGCCAACGTATGCAACGAAGCAGCCCTTATTGCCGCCCGTAAAAACAAGAAATCGGTACAAAAACAAGATTTCATGGATGCGGTAGACCGTATCGTGGGCGGACTGGAAAAACGTTCCAAGATAACCACCGAAGAGGAGAAACGCTCTATCGCCATACACGAGGCCGGCCACGCCTCGCTGAGCTGGCATCTGCAATATGCCAACCCGCTGGTAAAAGTAACCATCGTACCACGCGGCAAAGCACTGGGGGCTGCATGGTACCTACCCGAGGAGCGACAAATCACCCCGCGGGAGGCATTGCTCGACGAAATGTGCGCCACACTGGGCGGACGTGCTGCCGAGGAGCTGTTTATAGGCCGTATCTCTACCGGTGCTGCCAACGATTTGGAGCGTGTCACCAAGCAGGCGTATGCCATGGTGGTATATTTCGGCATGAGCGAACGGTTGCCCAACCTGTCGTACTACGACTCTACGGGACAAGAATACGGCTTTACCAAACCGTATAGCGAAAACACCGCACAACTCATCGACGAAGAAGTAAGCCGCATCATCTCGGAACAATACGACCGAGCCAAACGCATCCTGAACGAACATGCCGACGGACATGCCCGTCTGACAGATGTCCTGCTCACAAACGAGGTCATATATACCGAAGATGTAGAGAAGATATTCGGCAAACGTCCTTGGAAATCACGTTCGGAGGAGATACTAAACGACGAAGAAGCCAACAATAAAGAGTCGAAAGAGAAGGATGCTATGGTAGAAAGCGCCGACGATGACAAAACTACAAACCATACATCGGGCGACAGCACATTTACAACCACAACGACTCATGATGCTGCCATTGCTTCGCAAGAGCCTGCCGATGACAAAGAGACAGATACTCCCGTCGATACGGGAAAATAACGTAAAAACCATCCCCGTGCAACAGGGAAGAGAGAAGAGCCGCCCACATTGAGGCGGCTCTTCTCTCTTTACAGCAACCCTATAATATAAGAAACACGCTCTGTTTCATAACACAAGAAACGGCCGGCCCCAATACCATAGAGTGCAAAACCGCTAATCGGGAATCGGAATTTTATATTCCAAATAATATGTTTACCTTTGGAAGGTGCATAAAGCAATGGAGAAACGAATGATATTCGTGCAGAGAACGGCCGAAGTATCAAGAACTTAAATCCTACTGTGCAACAAGAAACACATCTACCACAGAAACAACGACATTGCAACAGGCCAAAGACGTGGCATAAACAAAGAAAACAAGAGATGCGGTAAGACTATGGACAACAACTACTTGTACTTTACATACGGCATGAACATCATGTTTTACTTCATGATGTCGTGGATGTTTTGGATGAAAGGCAGCGACCGGCTTTCGAGGCTGGTCATGGTTCTGATGGCTGTATTGGGGGTCGAATGCGTAAAAGACCTATACTTTATTGGCCACACAGACTATAATAGCGAAAACATATGGATGCTGGCAGCATCGATAGACATGGTAGCGGTGCCTCTATACGCCTTTATAATCAGAGAATTGTGTAAACCCGGCAAGCTCAAAACTCGTGAAATTGTGATACACGAAGTATCGTTTGCCATATTTCCGATATTATTTATCATCACCGGGGAGCGACTTTTCTACGACATAGAGGTAGCTTGGGCCATTATCTACGGAACGACCCATGCCATATGGGCTATGTTTGCCATTCCCCGCTACCATAAGATACTGAAAAACTCCATCTCTTACGACAAGAACGTCAATCTCGGTTGGCTCAGAATCGTACTGGTTACTTTCATCATCATACTGTGCTTATGGTTGCTCAATTGCTACATAATGAACGTAAACATAGAAATATTTTACCTCTTGGGAGCAATGATAATGTGGATGTTTATCTGCTACTTCATCTACAAGCACGAGTCGGTCTTAGACGAACTGATACTCTCCATACCCGACAAAGAGAGCAAAGAAGAGAACGATGCGGAAGCCGACCTGTCGGAGATAGAACGCCAGATACAATATCAGTTTGTCACACAGCAACTCTTTCTCAATCCCCATCTGCGACTCTCTGACGTAGCGACGAAGGTGGGTACCAACCGCACCTACCTCAGCCGTTTTTTCAACCAAGAGAAGGGGCACACATTCTACGACTATGTAAACGGGCTGCGGCTCGACTATGCCGAGAATCTGCTACTCACAACGCCCGACTCTCTGGCTAAGATAGCCGAAAGCTCAGGGTTCAACTCCCTCTCTACCTTCCGCCGCGCCTTTGCCACCCGCCACAACTGCTCGCCGGCCGAGTTCCGCAAACGGAACGGGGTATAAACCGGCTATGCACTAACCCTTATTTCCCCTGCAACGACATTGCAGCCACACACCCCGATGCACATTGCGAAATCGGATTGAATACCAAAAACACAAGACGGCTGCGCAAAATAGGATACACGACACAGAGATTGCCGCAAACGACCCATGCCACAATCGCGATATATGCGTTTTTTAGGAAATATCGCTTCTCTTCATCGGGGAAAATCGCTAACTTTGTAGGCTATATTTTTGTAGGGAGTTTTATATCCCGTCAACGAAGACTATATGGAGTTTACACTGCAACATACAAACAGCGAGGGCTGCGCACGCGCCGGCAAAATAACGACCGACCACGGCGAAATACTGACGCCCATATTTATGCCTGTGGGCACGGTGGGCGCCGTAAAAGCGGTGCACATGCGCGAGCTGCGCGACGACATCAAGGCACAAATCATACTGGGCAATACCTACCACCTCTACCTGCGCCCCGGATTGGAGATTCTGCAACGCGCCGGCGGGCTGCACGGCTTCAACGGATGGGAACGCCCCATACTGACCGATAGCGGAGGTTTCCAGGTATTCTCCCTATCGGGCATCCGCAAACTCACCGAAGAGGGGGTACACTTCCGCTCGCATATCGACGGCTCGAAGCACCTGTTCACGCCGGAGAATAACGTGGATACACAACGCGTCATAGGCTCGGACATCATGATGGCTCTCGACGAATGCACGCCGGGAAATGCCGACTACGCATACGCCAAGAAGTCGTTGGCACTGACCCAACGCTGGCTCGAACGGGGCTGGAAGCATTACAAGGAGACCGAGGGGCTGTATGGTTACCGCCAGGCCTACTTCCCCATCGTACAAGGTTGCGTCTATCCCGACCTGCGCCGCGACGCTGCCCGCCATGTGGCCGACTTGGGAGCCGACGGAAATGCCATAGGCGGCCTTGCGGTGGGCGAACCTACCGAAAAGATGTATGAGATGATAGAGGTGGTAAACGAGATACTGCCCGCCGACAAGCCCCGTTACCTGATGGGGGTGGGTACGCCCGCCAACATCTTGGAGGGGATAGACCGCGGCGTCGACATGTTCGACTGCGTAATGCCCACGCGCAACGGGCGCAACGGCATGGTATTCACCTCGCGCGGTATCATGAACATGCGCAACCGCAAGTGGGCCGACGACTTCTCGCCGCTCGACGAGGAAGGCACCTCGTTTGTCGACACGGCATACAGCAAAGCCTACCTCCGGCACCTGTTTGTCGCCGACGAGATATTGGCCATGCAGATTGCCTCGATACACAATCTGGCCTTCTACGTGTGGCTGTCGCAAGAGGCTCGGCGACACATCCTCGACGATACCTTTACCTCGTGGAAGCGCGAGATGATGGAACGGGTAACCACACGGCTGTAAAACGATTGTTATACCAAGAGAAAAGGAGACATGAAGGTATTCAAGATATTAGACCTGTATATCATCAAAAAATTTCTCGGTTCGTATTTTTTCTCGATAGTACTCATTCTTGCCATCACTATCGTTTTCGATACGAATGAGAAACTCGATGCCTTCATGAAAGCGCCGTTACGAGCTATCGTATTCGATTATTTTCTCAACTTTCTGCCCTACTTCGCCAACCTGTTCAGCCCGCTGTTTACGTTCATCGCCGTGATATTCTTCACCTCGAAACTGGCCGACAACAGCGAGATTATCGCCATCTTGTCGAGCGGCGTAAGCTTCAAACGGCTGTTTATCCCATACATGTTCTCGGCTGCGGTCATCGCCGCCATCAACATCGTACTGAGTTGCTATATCATCCCGCCATCGAACATCACCCGCATAGAGTTTACCAACACCTACGTGCGCAACAAGCGGGTCGACTATGCCAGCAACATACAATTTATGGTAGAACCGGGCGTCGTGGCCTACATAGCCCGCTACGACAACAGCAACAAGATGGGCTACCGCTTTTCGTTGGAGACGTTCGACGGGAAAATACTCAAATCGCGTCTCACGGCACAGACCATCACATACGACTCGGCCTACCAATGGCATGCCAACAATTATGTAATACGCAAGTTCGACGGGATGCGCGAGACCCTCACCCGCGGCACGCGCATAGATACGACAATAACCGTCACCCCCTCCGACTTCCTTATCTCGCCCACCGACTGCGAGACCATGACCTCGCCCGAACTTGTCAAATACATCGACCGCCAGCGCGAACGCGGTGTTGCCAACATACAGAGCTTCGAGATAGAGTACCACAAGCGTTATGCCATGGCAGCAGCAGCCTTTATACTGACGGCGATAGGCATGTCGCTCTCGTCGCGCAAGACCAAGGGCGGCATGGGCATAAACATAGGCATAGGGTTGCTGCTGAGCTTCTCCTATATCTTTTTCTCGACGGTAACCTCATCGTTTGCCATCAGCGGCGCCACCTCGCCCGCATTGGCCATGTGGATACCCAATATCCTCTACGCCCTTATAGCCATCCTGTTATACAGGACAGCGCCCAAATAGCACAAGAAGAGAAACAAAATAGAACCAATAGTGTATATATAAGATGGAAAAGAAATTCAAGCGAACATTGGTGACAACGGCACTCCCCTATGCCAACGGCCCGGTGCACATAGGTCACCTCGCAGGCGTTTACGTCCCTGCCGACATTTATACCCGTTACCTCAGACTCAAAGGCGAGGATGTAATCATGATTGGAGGTTCTGACGAGCACGGCGTGCCCATCACTATCAAGGCAAGAAAAGAAGGCGTATCGCCCCAAGATATTGTAGACCGCTACCACAAACTTATCAAAGAGTCGTTTGAAGAGTTCGGCATATCGTTCGACATATACTCGCGCACCACAAGCGAGATACACAGCAAAACGGCATCGGAGTTTTTCCGCAAACTCTATGACAAAGGCGAGTTTATAGAAAAAGTCACCGAGCAATATTACGACGAGGAGGCACAACAATTCCTCGCCGACCGCTACATCACCGGCACATGCCCCCACTGCCACAACGAACGCGCCTATGGCGACCAGTGCGAGGCCTGCGGCTCGTCGCTCAACTCGACCGACCTGATAGACCCGAAGTCGACTATCAGCGGCAGCAAACCGGTGCTGCGCAAGACCAAACACTGGTACCTGCCATTAGACAAATGGGAGCCATTCATGCGCCAATGGATATTGGAGGAGCACAAAGAGTGGCGTCCCAACGTGTATGGACAATGCAAATCGTGGATTGACCTCGGGCTGCAACCCCGTGCCGTGAGCCGCGACCTCGACTGGGGCGTACCCGTACCCGTTGAAGGTGCAGAAGGCAAGGTGCTCTATGTATGGTTCGACGCTCCCATAGGCTATATATCGAATACCAAAGAGCTCCTGCCCGATTCGTGGGAGAAATATTGGAAAGACCCCGAGACAAAACTCGTACACTTTATCGGCAAAGACAACATCGTATTCCACTGCATCATATTCCCCGCCATGCTCAAAGCCGAGGGAAGCTACATACTGCCCGACAATGTCCCCGCCAACGAGTTCCTCAACCTCGAAGGCGACAAGATATCCACATCACGCAACTGGGCTGTATGGTTGCACGAATACCTGAACGACTTCCCCGGCAAGCAAGATGTATTGCGTTATGTCCTGACGGCCAATGCCCCCGAAACAAAAGACAACGACTTTACGTGGAAAGATTTTCAGGCACGCAACAACAGCGAGTTGGTAGCCATCCTCGGCAACTTCATCAACCGTGCCGTAGTACTCACCCACAAATTCTTCGATGGGAAAGTGCCCGCAAGAAACGGACTCACCGACTATGATACCGCAACCCTTGCCGAGATAAGCAAGATAAAGGCCGACATAGAGAACAACCTGAACAACTACCGTTTCAGAGATGCACAGAAAGAGGCTATGAACCTGGCACGCCTCGGCAATAAATATCTTGCCGAAACCGAACCTTGGAAACTCGCCAAAACCGACATGGAGCGTGTAGCCACCATCATGAACGTCGCCTTGCAAATTGCGGCCAACATTGCCGTAGCTTTCGAGCCGTTCTTACCTTTCAGCGCAGCCAAAATACGCCACATACTCCAAATGGATAACTGCCAGTGGGATATGCTTGGCAACGACAACCTGCTCGAAGCAGGCAAAGAGCTGGCCGAGCCGGAACTTATCTTCGAGAAGATAGAAGACGACGCCATAGAGGCTCAAATAAAACGGCTTGCAGATATCAAGGAGGCCAACAAACGCAATAATTGGCAAGCAGCACCCATACGCGAGAACATCGAGTTTGACGACTTCACCAAGTTAGACATCAGAGTGGGTAAGGTATTGGAATGCACCAAAGTACCCAAAGCCGACAAGCTGCTGCAATTCCGCATCGACGACGGCCTGGGCGGCCGCACCATCGTGTCGGGCATTGCCCAACATTATGCACCCGAAGATTTGGTAGGCAAACAGGTATGTTTCGTTGCCAATCTGGCCCCCCGCAAACTGCGCGGTATTGAATCGCAAGGTATGATACTGAGCGCCGAGGATGCCGACGGCAAGCTGGTAGTAATAACACCTGCCGGCGAGGTGGCTCCGGGCTCGGAAGTAAAATAATCATTCCCCCAACCTATCCAGCCGGCGTGCAAGGCGTTTTACCTGCCCTGTCTCTATCGGACACGCACCGCCTTGCACGCCGGCATATCCACAAAAACTTTATTGCCATGGCCGAAGTATTTCTCTACAACCTACACACTCCCAAAGGGGAAGCCATAGAACAATTATGCGCCGGGCTGCACATAAAATGCCGCCACATAGAGCCGCGCGACTACCTTGAACGCCTCGGTTTCATGACCGGAAACCCGGGGTTTGAACGAATAGGCCTCCCCTTTACCGGCAATGCTTTCAAAGAGGAAATGATGTTGCTGAAAAATTTTGAAGGCAATACTCTCGACCATTTTTTAGACGCATACCGCAAAGCCGGTATCACACCTGTTTTCCTGAAAGCAGCTCTTACCCCTACCAACATACACTGGAACACGTTGCAGCTATATGAAGAGCTGGCACGCGAACGCCGCGCTTTTGAAGCATACATGAAGCCGTGAACGAAACTGAGCTGCAACAAAAGACCCGCCAGGCCTTTGTATGGAACATTGTAGACCGCATAGGAGCACAACTTATAGCGGTAGCCATAAGCATTGCCCTGGCCCGGCTATTGGGAGCGGCCGAATACGGGTTGATAGGTGCGCTCGCTATTTTCACGGCTCTGTCGTCGGCACTCACCGATAGCGGCTTCTCTTATGCCCTTGTGAGGAAAACCGACATCACCGACGACGACTATAACACGGTTTTCTACTACAACCTCGTCATAGCCCTCATACTTTATGCGGCAGGATATGCCTGCGCCCCGCTGATAGCCCGTTTCTTTGGAGAGCCGCTCCTCATCCCGGTATCGCGTGTACTTTTCATTGTATTCATTCTCAATGCACTATGTCTCATACAAAATGCCAAGTTTGTAAAAGAGATAGACTTCAAGAAGATAACCCTTATCAATATCATTGCCATAGTGACATCGGGAATAGCAGCCTTGGCCATAGCCCTTGCCGGAGGCGGCGTGTGGGCACTGGTAGCACAAACAGTGACACAAAGCCTTGTAAAGACCATCTTGCAATGGATATTGGGCAAATGGCGTCCTCGGCTCGTATTTTCGGCAAAGTCATTCAAAGAGATGTTTGCCTTCGGCTCCAATCTGATGATTGCCAACGTACTGAATGTTTTATTTCTCAATCTCTACTCGGCTATCATAGGACGCATCTACTCCAACCGGGACCTCGGGTACTACACCCAAGCCGACAAATGGAGCAATATGGGAATAACGGCCATCAGCGGAGTTATACAGAACAGCACCTATACCATATTCAGCAATCTGCAACACGATAAGACGCGGCTGTTGCGCAGCTACCGCAAGACAATGCAACTGACGGCATTTATCGCCTTTCCCACCCTGATAGGGTTGGCCTTTATGGCACGCCCGTTTGTACTGATATTGCTCGGCGACAAGTGGGCAGCCTCCATACCGATGTTCTCGCTCCTGCTGATAGCAGGTATTTTCAGTATCCTTTCTACGGTCAACGGCAACTATATCCGCATAGCGGGCAACAGCCGCACGGTACTACGACTCGAAATATTCAAAATAATACTTTTCGTCATCGTATTGGCATGTACATGGCATCTGCCCATCATACAACTCATGTGGGGAATGGTTGCCACCCGCGCACTTGTGTATGTGGCAAGCATCATCTTCATAGGCCGGCAGGTAGGCTATCCGTGGCATCAGCAGCTGCACGACATTATGCCCTCGTGCGGTATCAGCCTACTCATGATATGCTTCGCCTACCCCGTATCGTTTTTCGTCGACAATATTTACCTGCTATTCATCCTGCAAGCATCGATATGTATTCTCTTCTATTGGATTGTCAACCGCCATATACAATTGCCAATACTCAATGAAGTTATACAAAATATCAAAAGATAGGGCGGTAACGAAAACGATTGCATTAATAAATTCTCAATTTGTATTCATTCACTTTTTTTCTGTTCATTTCATTATTATAGTTTTGCAAAAAACTTAAAACTATTATTCTATGAAAAGCACTGTTTACACTACACGTAATCTGCTACTTTTAATTGCTCTGTGCACAAGTCTCTGCACAAGAGCAGCAAGTGCGTTCGTAGGTGAGCGCACCGATTTCCGTGACGAAACCATCTATTTTGTCATGACCACCCGGTTTTACGATGGAGACCCCTCGAACAACACCCATTGCTGGGACGGCAATAACCCCGGCGACCCGGCTTGGCGAGGCGACTTCAAAGGGCTTATTGAGAAACTCGATTACATCAAGGCGTTGGGTTTCACAGCCGTATGGATAACACCGGTAGTAGAAAATGCTTCGGGATACGACTACCATGGCTATCACGCTCATGACATGAGCAAAGTAGACCACCGGTACGAGTCGGACGATGTAAGTTTCCAAACCCTGATAGATGAGGCACACGCGAGAGGAATGAAAATCATCCTCGATATAGTGCTGAATCATACAGGAAACTTCGGCGAAGCCAATCTGTGCCCGTTATTTACTCGCGATTGGGATGGCGTACAGGCCGATATAAACGACTGTATGATACCTATCACCGAGAAAGACGGAGGTCGCCTGCCCGATAATTACAGCGACCTGCCGGGAGCTGCCCAATACTCGGCGCGCCTCTCACAAATGAAAAATACCACGGGTGTCAACTACGACAATCACAACTACTGGCACCACTTGGGTACGGGATGGAACTGGGACGAACCGGGACGATGGTTCGGACAGATAGCCGGCGACTGCGTCGACTTGAACACCGAAAATCCGGCGGTATACAATTATCTGATTGATTGTTACTCACAATTCATCGCCATGGGCGTAGACGGCTTCCGCATCGATACCGGCGGCCATATACCCCGTCTTACCTTCAACAAGGCTTTTATACCCGCATTTCATGAGGTGGCCGAGCAATACAAGGACAAACGGCTGAACGGATGCCCGTTCTACATGTTTGCCGAGGTTTGTGCCCGTTACAGCTCAATATGGTACCGGGAGCAACCCTGCCTATCGCCGCTATACTATACATGGAAAGAAGACACAGACTATGAGTGGGACGATAACGCAGAATCTTGGGACAACATCGTTGCCATGGAAGGAGATGCCTGCCGCACACATACCAACCATGTATCGGTTTGGGCTTCGGCCGATGGCGATGGAGAAATAAATGCACAACGCACCTCGGAAAACGCATTTCTGGAAGGCAACAGCTACCATACCCCCGATTACAGCCAAAACTCGGGACTCAACATCATTGATTTCACCATGCACCACAATTTCAGGAGCATTGGCGAGGCATGGAACGTCGCTCAGCCCCAGAATGACAAATATTACAACGATGCCACCTTCAACGTTGTATATGTAGACTCACACGACTACGCCCCCAACGGCGCCCCCGAGAGCCAACGTTTTGCACAAGGTACCGACGCATGGGCCGAGAACCTCGCACTCATGTTTACCTACCGCGGCATACCCTGCCTCTACTACGGTAGCGAGATAGAGTTCAGAAAAGGCAGCCTTATAGAGCCCGGCGGCCCCAACGGTATACCTCTGAAAGAGTCGGGACGCGCTTACTTCGGCGGTTATATCAAGGGTGATGTTACCGTCAACGACTTTGCCGATTGGGAAAATGCCCAAGGTAACATAAATGCTACACTAAACTACCCTCTGGCACTGCACATACAACGTCTCAACCGCATACGTATGGCCATCCCGGCACTGCGCAAAGGACAATACAGCCTCGACGGTTGCAGCGGCTCATACGCATTCAAACGCCGCTATACCGATAGCACCACCGACAGCTACGTACTTGTCACCATATCGGGCAATGCTACCTTTACAGGCATAGAAAACGGTACATACGTAGACGCCATCACCGGCAAAACAGAGGTTGTAACCGACAATACCCTCACAGCCACCTGCTCAGGAAAAGGCAACATGCGCATTTACGTACTCAATACCGACAAGACGCCTGCTCCGGGCAAGGTCGGCGAGGACGGCAAATGGCTCTACGACACGGCACCCGTAACGACCGAACAACCGGCTTATGACGGTACCGAAGAAGAAGATACAAGCAACGAAGGTCCTCTCCCCGGCAGTGGAGATGTAGGTGGAGGCGATGAACCTGTCATAGAGCCTTGCATCAGCGGTAACGAACAATGCATATTCTTCGAGAAACCTTCTCATTGGGGTACCCGCGTCTACGCATACATATATTATAATAGCACCGATGGCGTAGTCATGGTAACCGGGGCATGGCCGGGAACCGCTTGCACATCGCTGGGTAACAATATATATAAATACTCTCTGCCTGAGGATGCCGATATCATCAACTCTACCGCACAATGGTATGTTCTTTTCAGCGACGGTAGCGGCAACCAAACCCAAGGCGACCCCGGATTTGAGTGTGAAGACGCTGCTTACTATACGGTAGACGGATACAGCAAAACCATCACAACCGCCTGCACCTCAATAACAATAGCAGCCGAGACAAGCAAACAGCTCGTTATATTCACCCGCGGGAATAATCTGTACGTAGACACGCCACATGCCCAAACACTATATATATATGGTATAGACGGGCGACTGGTACGGGTTGTCGAAGCCACGAAAGGGCTCAACATGATAAAAGGATTGGCACGCGGCATGTATATCGTCAATGGCAACAAAGCCATCGTACAATAACGTAACACTGCGACATAACAAATCGTCGCACAACCGATGGGATATATTTCTTTCGTTAAGGGAATATATCCCATTTTTTTGTATCTTATACGATGTAATTCCGGCGAAATTAAGACACGCAATAGTTACCATTTTGTAACAGGATTGTAACATTATTTTTCTTATTTTGCACCCTGTATTTTCAAGGACATCACACAATTCAGCTTTCTATGGAAAGTATTTACCTCATTTGTTTAGGCATACTATTTATTATTGCCGTATTCGACCTGATGGTCGGAGTAAGTAACGACGCTGTAAACTTTTTACAATCTGCCATCGGCTCAAAAGCCGCATCATTTCGCACAATTCTCATTATTGCGGCGATAGGTATTTTCATCGGAGCATCCCTCTCCAACGGTATGATGGATATTGCCCGCCACGGAATTTACCAACCGCAATATTTCTACTTCGATGAAATCATGTGCATCCTGCTCGCTGTAATGCTGACGGATGTCATTCTGCTCGATGTTTTCAACTCTTTGGGACTACCTACCTCTACCACGGTCTCGATGGTCTTTGAGCTATTGGGCGGTACGTTTGCCCTGGCGCTTATCAAAATCTACCAATCGGACGGTATATATGGTTTGGGCGAACTCATCAATACCGATAAGGCACTCTCTGTTATAGTAGCCATTTTTGTATCGGTGGCCATCGCATTCTTCTTCGGTATAGTAATACAATATTTAGTACGTCTGCTGTTCAAATTCAATTATACGCAACAGCTCAAACGTTACGGAGCCCTGTTCGGAGGCTTTGCCATCACGGCCATTTTCTACTTTATCTTGTTCCAAGGCTTAAAGGGCTCATCGCTCATGACCCCCGACAAACAGCAGTTTATACAGGCTCACACGTTTGCCATCATGGGGATATGCTTTGTTGCATCGACGGTAATCATGTTCATCCTGCAACTCTTCAAGGTGAATGTACTCAAAATCGTCGTTATGGCGGGAACATTTGCTTTGGCACTCGCATTTGCCAGCAATGACCTTGTAAACTTCATAGGTGTACCTTTGGCCGGCTACTCTGCTTACACCGATTTTACGGCCAATGCCAATGGCCTGGCAGCCGACTCTTATCTGATGACTTCTTTATGCAGCTCGGCACAAACCCCCATCGGATTTCTCATTGCAGCCGGCGTCATAATGGTAATCGTATTGTTCACCTCGAAGAAGGCGCATAAAGTGGTGCAAACCTCTATCGCCTTGTCGCGCCAAAACGCCGGCAACGAAGGATTCGGCACCTCGCCCATCGCACGCCAACTGGTGCGTATATCGCTAAGCATGGGCAATGCCGTTACAAAAATAACCCCGGCTCCGGTAAAACGGTGGGTAGCTTCGAGATTCGATAACAGCGACGCCATCATAGCCGACGGCGCAGCATTCGACTTGGTAAGAGCTGCTGTCAATCTCGTATTGGCGAGCTTGCTCATCGCTCTCGGTACCTCGCTGAAACTCCCCCTCTCTACCACATACGTAACCTTCATGGTAGCCATGGGTTCGTCGCTTGCCGACCGTGCCTGGGGACGTGAAAGCGCCGTATTCCGCATTACGGGTGTAATTTCGGTTATCGGCGGATGGTTTGTCACCGCCGGAGCAGCCTTCCTAAGCTGTTTCGTAATTGCACTCATCCTCTATTACGGAGGTTTCGTAGCCACATTTATTCTCACGGCTATCATATTATTCATTATCGTACGCAGCCAGCTTTCATTCAACAAGAAAGTTCACGACGAAAGCGAGTCGACAGCTCAAATCGTACTCAATAACCAAGATGCCGATGAAGCTCTCCCATTGATGCGCCGTTACAGCAGCGAAGAGTATGCCAACTTCTTCGATTGGTGTACCGATATATACAATCGCACCATAGACGGATTCCTCCACGACAACAGCCGTCTCCTGCGCAAAACTTATAACGAGGTGAAGACCGAACGCCAGGTATTGCATATCGTAAGGCGCATAGGTACCATAGGACTCTCGCAAATGAAAGAGCGCGACTGGGTAGAGAAAGGACTGTACCTGCAACAAGGCAACGAGATAGCATTAGACATATACCACGCCATGAAACGCATGGTAGAGCCTACGTTCGAGCACATCGACAACAACTTCGAGCCCATCGACAAAGCACAGGCCGACTCGTTCACCGAGACATCAGACCGCATCGTGTCGTTCCTCGCCCTCTGCAAGAAAGCCATAGAAGAGAAAGACGAGAACAACGTGCTCATCTACAACGAAGGTAACAATATCATACGCAACATATCGAACATCAAACGCGACGAGATGCGTCATTTGCGCGAGACATCGGCCTCGAAAAAAGCCGACATGGTATTCCTCTCGATACTGCAAGAGTCGCAAAACATTGTCGCATTCAGTATCAACCTGCTAAAAGTAAGCAGCAAGTTCCAGAAGGCATAAGATTATTGTTTTATCTCCATAATCGAAACCCGGAAAGAGTCGTAAAAGAGTCTCTTTTCGGGTTTTCTTATTTGCAGATTTACCTAAAATTACGTACGTTTGTAATGCTGTACATAACACCACCTGTTACATCATAAATCGTTACTTCCCAAACAGATACTATTTTCATGCTTCGTAAAAAAACAATTATATACGCTTTTGCACTTGCTTCGTTGGTCTCCTACGCATCTGCTGCCGACAAGAAAGCCGAAAGCGCCCCCATCGTGACACCTCTATCGGAAACATGCCTGCCCACAGAAGGGCTGTACGGCCGACATCTCGCCATCTGGAACAGCCACGGCATGTACTACAACCAAATCGAAGGCAAATGGAGGTGGCAGCGCGCCAGGCTGCTGGGCACGGTCGAGGACCTGCACACGAGCGACTATGTATTATCGTACCTCGTACCCATGCTCGAAAATGCCGGGGCATACGTTTTCTTGCCTCGTGAACGCGACACCAACCCCATAGAATTCATTATAGACAATGATACCCCCGAGAATAGGCTCTACCGAGAGAGCGGTTTATGGGAAGATGGTACAGGAACCGGATTTGCCCATCTGCGGGAGAGATATGAAGACGGGATGAACCCTTTCGAGGAAGGTACATACCGTCTCGCTACAACCGTCGGAGGCGATGCCACAGCCTCTATCACCTGGCACATACCTGTCACGGCCGATGGCAAATATGCCGTGTATGTATCATACAAAAGTATGAAGAACAGCACGACCGATGCCCGCTATACCGTGCATCATGCCGGAGGGGAAACTCTTTTCTCGGTCAACCAGACCATGGGCGGCGGCACATGGATATACTTGGGGACATTTGAGTTTGCAGCCGGCGGCGACAACCGCGTGGTTATAGACAACCACTCGGGGAAGGCCGGACGTACCATCACCGCCGATGCCGTAAAAATAGGAGGCGGTATGGGCAATATCGCCCGCAAGCCCTGCCTCACCCCCCGAAAGCCTACCAAAGAGGCTCTCAACAACCTGAAAGCACAACAAAAACGGGAGGCTCGCCGCAAAAAGAGAAGCAAGAAAAAGACTCCCGCCAAAGCAAAACACATACATACGGCCAGTGTAAGCGGTTATCCGCGCTACACCGAGGCTGCCCGATACTGGATGCAATGGGCCGGCGTTCCCGACACTATCTATTCCGACACGGGGGGAGACAACGATTACAACGACGACCTGCGCGGACGCGGGTATTGGGTCAACTATTTGTGCGGCGGTTCCAAGATTCTCCCCGACAGCATAGGGCTGCATATACCCATCGACGCTGCCCTGGCTTTCCACTCCGATGCAGGCAACGAGCCGGGCGATTCCATCGTGGGAAGCATGGGTATATACTACACGGGACGCGGCAAAAAAGAGCGTTATTACGCCAACGGCACCCGGCGCACACAATCGCAGAAACTGGCACAATGTATCCTCGGCAAGATATCGCAAGACATAGGAGGTATAGAACCTCGTTGGACGATGCGCGAAGACCGCAACAAACGATATGCCGAAGCCCGTATCGGAGAAGTCCCCACCCTGTTGCTGGAAACCATGTCGCACCAGAACTTCACCGATATGCGCTACGGACTCGACCCGCGCTTCAAGTTCATCATGAGCCGTGCCATATATAAGGGCATACTACAATACCTGTCGCAACGCGACGGAACGGCCTATGTCGTACAACCCCTGCCCGTGAGCCACATGGCCATGAAATGGAAAGGCGTAGACCAGATAGAACTTACATGGCAGGCCGTAACCGATACGACAGAGGCCAGCGCCAGCCCGACCCGCTACAAAGTATATACCCGCTGCGGCCATTATGGGTGGGACAACGGTACGGTCACGACCGAGCCCCGTTATAGCAGGCCGTTAGACCCCGACATAACCTACTCGTTCTACGTTACGGCACTCAATAGCGGGGGCGAAAGTTTCCCGTCGGAGATACTCTCGGCACGCCGTACACAAGGCTCGCAAGAGACAGTCATGATAGTAAATGCCTTCGACCGTATATGCGCACCGCTGGCATGGGAAGACACGACCGGGACCTACGCAGGCTTTCACCATGATACAGACGGCGGAGTGCCGTACCGGCATACGATTGCTTTCACCGGGAAGCAATACGAATATAACCGCATGATAGAGTGGCGAAGCGACGATGACCCGGGCTTCGGTGCAAGCAAAGGCGACTATGAGGGGAAACGTATAGCCGGCAACACGTTCGACTATCCCATCATACACGGCGAGGCGATAGCCCGTCTGGGATACTCGTTCCTTTCGGCCTCTGACGAAGCCGTGGCCGACGGTATCGTCAAACTCGACTACTATCCCTATGTAGATGTTATCATGGGCAAGGAGCGTACCACGATATTCGGCAACGACTCTACACGGCTCGACTTCACCTGCTTCACGCCCGAGATAATAGATGCCCTTACGGGTTACTGCGACTCGGGAGGCCGATTGCTCATCAGCGGAGCCTACGTAGGCCGAGATATTTGGGACGAAGCCGTATCTACCGAAAAAGCCCGGCTTTTTGCCCAAAAAGTATTGCACTACCAGTGGGGGGAGTCGCACCCATCACACAAAGAGACCTTGGCGCGCAGCATAGTACCGGGATACGGACACGCGACATATCGTTGGGAAGGCCGTCCCAATGAAAAATGTTACGCCGTAGAAGAGACCGACGTACTGCTGCCGGCCGGCAAAGGAGCTGCCACATTCCTGATATACGGCAACCACGACAGCGCGGCTGTTGCCTATGACAACGGGGTGTATAAATGCTGCACCGTAGGATTTCCCATCGAGGCCATCATAGAGGAAGAAGGCCGCAACGAAATCATGAAAGAGATATTCCAATTCTTCAACCGTCAACAATAACCATCATGCAACCTATAACCTGCTACATAGCTTATAACGGGGATGAAGATGCCGCCCGGAGAACAACGGCATCGCTAACAGAGGCGGGAGCAAGCCGCATTGCAAGACTATGCGCGCCCTCATACCCGAGCAACTCCCCCGACGACATAACCTTGCCGGCCGGCATGCAAGCGACTGCCTCCCTGAGGCTTATTGCCGCCGACTGCCGCACCCCCTACCTCGCCATATACGACAAGAGCACACCTCTCGATGTATATTCCCATGCCTTGCACCGCATGATGCAGATTGCCCTCGACACATCGGCCGGCATGGTATATGCCGACTACTACAAACAATGCAACGGCATAAGACAGAGACACCCCGTCATAGACTACCAGGAGGGGAGCCTGCGCAACGATTTCGACTTCGGCAGCCTTGTCGTGTATCGTACCGATGCGCTGCGGGAGGCCATACGCGAAACCGGGTGTGAGGAAGAGTACCGTTTTGCCGGCAGCTATGCCGCCCGACTGGGCATCAGCCGGCTGTCGCACATTGCCCATATTGCCGAGATGCTCTATACCGAGGTAGAAGAAGACTTGCGGACAAGTGGTGCGAAACAATTCGACTATGTCAACCCCAATAACCGGGAGGTACAGATAGAGATGGAGAAGGCATGTACCTCACACCTGCGACGCATAGGAGCGCTGCTGTCGCCCGGCGATATGGAGGAGGTCCCTGCGGCGACCGGCTTTCCTTGCGAGGCATCGGTGATAATCCCGGTGTACAACCGTGTACGCACGATTGGCGATGCCCTGCAATCGGCACTGCAACAGGCCGCCGACTTCGACTACAACGTCATTGTAGTAGACAACCACTCTACCGACGGCACGACACAAGCCATAGAACAACATAGCAACGACCCGCGACTGGTACACATCATACCCCGCCGTACCGACCTCGGCATAGGGGGATGCTGGCAGCTTGCCATCGACGACCCCCGTTGCGGCCGCTACGCCATACAGCTGGATAGCGACGACCTCTATGCCGACCCGACGACACTGCAACAGATTGTCAACTGTTTCAGGAGCGAAAAGTGCGGCATGGTGATAGGCAGCTACGACCTTACCGACTTCAACCTGAAACCTCTCCCGCCGGGTCTCATCGACCACCGCGAATGGAGCGACGACAACGGACGCAACAACGCCCTTCGCATCAACGGGCTGGGCGCACCGCGGGCTTTCGAGACTACTATATTGCGCCAAACAGGCATTCCCAATGTGAGCTACGGCGAGGATTATGCTTTGGGACTGCGCATCTCGCGTCGCTACCGCATAGGGCGCATATACCACTCGCTCTATCACTGCCGCCGTTGGGAGGGCAACTCTGACGCTTCCCTGCCGGTAGAACGCATCAACAGCAACAACTATTACAAGGACCAGTTACGGACTTGGGAATTGCAAGCCCGCATAGCACACAACAAACAGAAATGACATCGCCAACATCCATATCGGCCGAAAAGCTCACGGAACTGTGGCTAAGCCAGACGGAGAGCTGGGAGCTGGCTCGCAACAACTTCCGCGCCCTCTCGAATGCTCACAAGAGGAGTATCGATATAGGGGGTGTAACCGTGGGCGTGCAATACAATCCCGGCAGGCTGGCATCGGTATCATCAAAGCCGCAAGTACAAATGCCCAACAGCTGTTTTCTATGCCGGGAGAACAGGCCGCAGGAACAAATAGGGATAGGCTATGCCGACGAATATACCATTCTCGTCAACCCCTATCCTATCTTCGACCGCCATTTTACCATCGCAGCGGCGACGCATACGCCACAACGTATGGCCGGCCGCATGACACATCTGCTCGATTTGTCCAAGGCATGCTCCCCCTACACATTCTTCTATAACGGAGCCCGGTGCGGCGCTTCGGCACCGATGCACATGCACTTCCAAGCGGGCAACCCGGGCTATCTGCCCATCGAGCGACAGTGGCGCAACGCCGCGAAAAGCGAGATAGCCTCACTGCCTCATGCCGCTCTTTATCGCATCGACGGTCTGTTACGGAGTATATTTCTTCTTGTGGCCGGCAGCAAATCCGATGCGTTACTCTTGTGGGAGAGACTCTATCATGCACTGCCCGCCCCCTCGGGCGAAGAGCCCATGATGAATATCGTAGCCCGTCACGAAGAGGGAGAATGGGCCATACTCGTATTCCCGCGCAGCAAACACCGCCCCGACTGCTATTATGCCACGGGCGATACGCAATATCTTATAAGCCCAGGAGCCGTAGAGATGAGCGGTATATTCATCACCCCCCGGGGTGAGGATTACGAAAGGCTTTCGGCCGAACGGGTGCGCGAGATATACACCGAGGTATCACTTACCCCCGAGGAAACAGCCTCAATATGTAGAAAATTATGATACAAGAGCCCGACATACACGTAGGCATTATGGCCGATACGGTCATTGCCGTCACATTCAACGGAGACTATCTGTGCAATGGAGATACCTGCACAGGTGCACAGAGATTTTTCCTGACCGACGAAAGCATCACGTGGAACGGGAATCATTACGGCACTCTCCTCTTCACCCCGCGTGACGAGCGCAACAACTCGTTTACACTGCACGATGTAACGATAGGCATAGGTTTCCATTGGCAACAACGCGAGCCGCAACAATTCAGAGGCGCACTGCAACTCATCATTGAAGGCAGCCGCATCAGAGTCATCAACCATGTAAAAGCCGAGGAGTATCTGAGGAGCGTCATATCCTCCGAGATGCGGGCCACCTCATCGGCAGCACTCCTGAAAGCCCATGCCATCATATCGCGCAGCTGGCTGCTGGCCCAAATTGCCAAAAGGGCTGCCTTGGAGGCCGATACCACCCCCTACCGTTCGCTTCACGAGACGAGCGGCGAGATTATCCGCTGGTACGACCGCGAGGAACACGACCGCTATGATGTATGTGCCGACGACCATTGCCAGCGCTACCAAGGCATAACACGCGCCACCACAGCCGCCGTCGATGCCGCCATCGACGAGACATCCGGCACGGTACTATGCTACAACGACAAAATTGCCGACGCCCGCTTCTCGAAATGTTGCGGCGGAGTGACCGAACTGTTTGAGAATTGCTGGGAAGATGTTCCCCACCCTTACCTCGCCGCCGTAGGCGACAATCCCGAAGGCTCGATAACCGACCTGCGCAATGAAGAGGCCGCCACACGCCACATCTTGTCGCAGCCCGATGCCTTCTGCAATACCCACGACAGAACTGTCTTGTCGCAGGTACTCAACGACTACGACCTCTCGACAACACACTTCTACCGTTGGGAAGTCTCTTACCGGCAAGAGGAGCTGACGGAGCTGGTCGGGCGGCGGTCGGGCATAGACTTCGGTACGATACTCGACCTCCAACCCATCGAGCGAGGCACGTCGGGGCGTATCGTCCGCCTGCGCATTGTGGGCAGTCGCCGCAGTGTCGTTGTAGGCAAAGAGTTGGAGATACGCCGCTGGCTCTCGGAGAGCCACCTGTACAGCTCGGCCTTTGTCGTAGAGAAATGCGAGAGCGACAACGGCATACTCTTCACCCTGCACGGTGCAGGCTGGGGACACGGCGTGGGACTATGCCAAATAGGTGCCGCCGTGATGAGCGAACAAGGATACCGCCACGATGAAATACTGGCACACTACTACCCGGGCACCATACTAACACAACTATATACCCCCCGAAAATGAAAGGAAACCATAGCACACAACACGCTGCATGGAGCTGGATACCCTCCCTCTATTTTGCCGAAGGGCTACCCTACGTCGTGGTAATGACCCTCTCGGTGATTATGTACAAGCGATTTGACATCTCCAATACCGATATAGCCTTATATACAGGCTGGCTCTATCTGCCGTGGGTCATCAAGCCTTTGTGGAGCCCGTTTGTAGATTTGCTGAAAACCAAGCGGTGGTGGATTACCGTCATGCAGCTGCTCGTAGGCGGCGGCTTTGCCGCCATAGCCTTCACCCTACATGTGCCGCACATGCTGCAAGTGACGCTGGCCTTCTTTTGGCTGATGGCTTTTGCCTCGGCCACCCACGACATTGCAGCCGACGGCTTCTACATGCTGGCCTTGGACGAAAAGCAACAGGCCTACTTCGTAGGTATACGCAGCACCTTCTACCGTATCGCTACGATTGCCGGGCAGGGCTTGCTGGTAATTCTGGCCGGTATACTGGAAGATAACACAGGCAATATCCCCCTCTCGTGGTCTATCACCTTTATGGTCATGAGCGGACTATTTATTGGCTTGTTCCTCTATCACCGCTACATCTTGCCTCGCCCCGGGAGTGATTGTGCTACGGCCTCCAACACAACGGCACGCGGCATCTTCACGGGATTTGCCCGCACGTTTGTCACTTTCTTCAAGAAGCCGCACGCCGTATCGGCGATTGCCTTCATGCTCTTATACCGGTTGCCCGAGGCGTTTCTGGTAAAAATGACCAATCCTTTTCTGCTCGACCCCATAGAAAAGGGCGGCATGGGACTTACAACGACACAAATAGGCATTGCCACCGGCACTTTGGGTGTGCTGGGACTAACGCTGGGCGGTATCGTGGGTGGTATCTGCGCATCGCACGGAGGGCTGCGCCGCTGGTTGTGGCCTATGATGTGGAGTCTTACACTGCCCAATCTCGTATATGTCTACATGGCATACGCACATCCTGTTTTTTGGATTATAGATATTTGTATCTTTGTAGAACAATTCGGCTACGGATTCGGATTTACTGCATATATGCTGTTTCTCATCCATTTTGCCGACGGAGAGAGCAAAACGGCTCACTACGCCTTGTGTACAGCCTTCATGGCGCTGGGCATGATGCTGCCGGGCATGGCGGCGGGATGGTTGCAAGAGCTGGTAGGTTACCGCATGTTTTTTGTATGCGTAATGTTGTTCTGCCTCATCACCATAGCCGTATGCAGTTGTGTGAAATTGGACAAACCGCAAGAAGAGAAGAGTGAAAATGAATAACAGAATAGTCATCGCCATCGTGTGCATGTGCTGCCTCCTCGCCGCAGAAGGGCGCGCCGAGGCAAAGGTAAAGACCGGTATAGAGGTGCTTGCCTCGCAACAGTTTGCGCCCCTCAAAGGCAAACGTGTGGGGCTGATTACCAACCCCACCGGCGTCGACAGCAACCTGCGCCCGACCATAGACATACTATACGAAGCCCCGGAGGTACAACTCGTAGCATTATATGCCCCCGAGCATGGAGTGCGCGGCAACATTTATGCCGGCGACAAGGTAAGCAACAGCCGCGATGCAAAGACGGGACTGCCCGTATATTCGCTTTACGGCAAGAGCCGCAAACCTACGGCCGAAATGCTGCGAGGCATAGATGTGCTGGTATATGACATACAAGATATAGGCTGCCGCTCGTTTACCTACATCAGCACCATGGGACTTGCCATGCAGGCTGCCGCCGAGCAAGGCATAGAGTTCATGGTTCTCGACCGACCCAATCCGCTGGGCGGCCACCGCGTTGAAGGATGCCCCGTAGAGACGGGCTATACATCGTTTGTGAGCCAATATCCCATACCCTACATCTACGGGCTCACCTGCGGCGAACTGGCCCGCCTGCTCAACGGCGAGGGCCTGATAGGCGCAAAGCCCTGCCAGCTCACGGTCATAGAGATGGAGGGATGGCGACGCGACATGGACTTTACCGACACCGGGCTGCCTTGGGTAGCGCCATCGCCCCACATCCCGCAGGCCATATCGGCCTACTACTATCCCATGTCGGGGATAGCCGGCGAGTTGGGCACACTCTCGATAGGCGTAGGATATACTCTGCCCTTTGAACTCTTTGGCGCGGCATGGGTCGACGCCGACGCATTGGCCGAACGGCTCAACGCATTGAATCTACAAGGGGTTGCCTTCCGCCCCATACACTACACCCCGTTCTACGGAGCGCAACAAGGGACCCGGCTGCAAGGCGTGCAGGTACACCTGACCGACCCCAAAACAGCCCGACTGACCGAGATACAGTTCTACGTCATGCAGGAAATGGCTGCCTTGTATCCCTCGCACAAACCTTTTGCCTCGGCCGGAGAGTCGCGCCTCAACATGGTAGACAAGGTGTGCGGCACCCATGAGATACGCCGGCAATTCACCCGGCGTTACCGCTGGGAAGATGCCCGTCCCTATTGGGAGAAAGGAGTAAAAGAATTCAAACAAAAATCGCAATCATATTATATCTATCTATGAGCATACTCATCGCCGACAGTGGGGCGACGACCGCCGAATGGGCGCTTATAACCGATGACAGTCCCACGCAACTGATAACAACCACGGGCATCAATCCCGTACACCAGCACGACGAAACGATACAACGCATTATCGCCGACGAGCTGTGCACGGTCATGCGCAAGATACAACCCCGACACATCTATTTCTATGGTGCCGGCTGCATAGGCGATAAAACCAACCGACGGCTTACCTCCTTGCTGACCGACTATTTTCCCAATGCCGTCATCAATATAGCGAGCGACCTATTGGGGGCGGCACGCAGCCTGTGCTGCCACGAAGAGGGCATTGCCGGCATATTGGGCACCGGCGCCAACTCGTGCCACTACGACGGGAAAAGCATCGTGAGCAACATACCGCCACTGGGCTATATCCTCGGCGACGAGGGGAGCGGTGCCGCCATGGGAAAAGAGTTTCTGCGCCGCCTGTTGCGCAACGAATTGGACCCGCAAATCACCCGGGAGTTTTATGCCGAATACGAGACCGATTACAGCCACATGATAGACCGCATATATCGCCAGCCTGCTGCCAACCGATATCTGGCCAGCCTCTCGCCGTTTATCGCCGCCCACATCGCACACGGCGAGATATATGCCATTGTACACGATGCCATCCGCTCCTACTTCGAGCACCACATCATGCGCTACGACTACCGTCACCTCACGGTACACCTTACCGGCTCTGTTGCCTACCACTATGCCGATGTAATACGTGACGTAGCCGAAGAAAAGGGCATAAAAATAGGTCATATAACAGCTACTCCCATCGCAGGGCTCACCGAATACCACAATACCAACAACATATTATAAACGCATTGCATGCAAGCCGCACTATACCTCATACCTGTCACACTGGGCGATACCGAGCCCGACCGTGTCTTACCGGCCTATAACCGCGAAGTGATAGCCGGCATACGCCATTTTGCCGTAGAAAACATCCGCTCGGCACGCCGCTTCCTGCGCCGTTCAAACCGCGATATAGATATCGACTCGCTCACTTTCTATACCCTCGATGAGCATACCCGCCCCGAGGAGATTGCCGCATTCCTTGCGCCGCTGCGTGCCGGAGAGCCCATGGGTGTCATCTCGGAAGCCGGCTGCCCCGCCATTGCCGACCCGGGTGCCGACCTTGTGGCAATCGCCCAACGCGAAGGCTTGCCGGTAGTACCGCTCGTAGGCCCGTCGTCGATACTGCTGTCGCTGATGGCTAGCGGATTCAACGGACAGAGTTTTGCCTTTATAGGTTACTTGCCCGTCGACGGCGATGAACGAGGGCGCAAAATACGGCAGATAGAGCAGCGTGCCTACCAGGAAAACCAGACGCAGATATTCATAGAGACGCCCTATCGCAACCACCGTCTCATCGACGACCTTGTACGCCATTGCCGCCCGACCACAAGGCTGTGCGTGGCATGCGACATCAGCTGCCCCACCGAAGAGATACATACCCGCACCATAGCCGAGTGGAGCAAAGCCCGGTACGATATACAGAAGCGTCCTGCCATCTTCTTAATATACAAGCCATAAATAGAGATATAGCGAAGCAGGATGCGCTGTTGCTTCGGAACAATAAGATAGAGCCGCATACACACCGGCACAGAGAATCCATATCCGCCACCCTACCGGCACAAGCAACAGAAAGCGATATAACTACCACATAAGCCGTCCGACAAAATAGTCGTTCTGCAAGTGAAATATGGCTGCCTATATGCAAGAAAATAGCCATAAAAAACGTATCTTTGCACACTCTTAAAAGGAACGACCATGTTACTGCAATATATGAGCTTAGCAAGCGGCAGCAGCGGCAACTGCTGCTACGTGGGCACAGATGACTACGGCATATTGATAGATGCCGGCATCTCGGCAAGAAGCATCAAGAAGGCACTGAAAGACAACAATATCCCTATGGAAAAAATCGTGGCTCTGTGCATCACGCACGACCACGCCGACCACATAAAGGCCGCCGGAAGCCTGGGCGAAAAAATAGGGATACCCGTATATACCACGGCTGCCATCATGGCGGGAATGAACCGCAACTACTGCATGACCGACAAGATATACAGCGCACACCGCGAAATCGTAAAAGAGGTACCTTTTTTGATACGCGATTTTGAGCTGACAGCATTCGAGGTGCCGCACGACGGTTCTGACAATGTGGGCTACCGCCTGCGCTATGGCGACCACACTTTTGTACTTGCTACCGACATGGGGCACATCACAGAGACAGCAGCCCGATACATCACGCAAGCCAACTATCTGGTGATAGAGGCCAACTACGATGCCACCATGTTGCAGAATGGCCCCTACCCCCTACACCTGAAACGACGCATCGTAGCCCCTTGCGGACACATGGACAACGCCGAAACAGCCGAGTTCCTTGCCACACACTACACACCCGCTCTCACACACATCTTCTTGTGCCATCTGAGCCTAGACAACAATCATCCGCAACTTGCCTATAAAACCGTAGAGGGACGACTGTATAACGAAGGCATCAGGGTGGGAAAAGATGTGCAGCTCGCTACGCTGGCGCGCAACCACGCATCGGAGCTTTACAACTTCGAGAAATAAAGAAAATGCGACAGCATATAAATTTTTGCGAAAAAATTTGCATATCACAATAAAAGGCATTACCTTTGCAACCGCAATACCGAAAAAGGTATGACTCCGTAGCTCAGTTGGTAGAGCAAATGACTCTTAATCATTGGGTCGAGGGTTCGAGCCCCTCCGGGGTCACCAAGGAAAAGAGTAGTTTTCAAGCATAAAACACCCAAAATTAGGAAGTTGAAAAAGAGTAGCGAATCGAAGCTGCTCTTTTTTTATCCCCCAAACACTGCACTGATAAAATTACGGCGATAAAAACCGCCTTGCGCTATCTTGTTGCACAGATATATCTTACCTGCTTTCTACCGACAGATTGCCAAACACAATATTCCCATACGGGCAGCAGATTCTTTTCCCTAAACCGATTATATGCAATATCATATACCCGAAAAATCGCCCGACGTCCGTCGCTCGCCCTCTCCAAATAAGAGCGGATATGCACATGAGAAACACAAGGACAGGGGGCTGCAAACAATTATATGAATTATACGTTTTTACTGTAAAAGCAACGCCCCATTTTTATTATCTTTACACCCTGTCACAGCCCTGCCGTCACGGCAGGCCCAATATACATGACCATGCAACCCGAGATTTTACACCACGAAGAGAAATGCCGTTTCGAGAGCATCGTAGATGGCTATACGGCATACGTAGAGTATTGCATAACAAATAATGCGATAGATATTACACACACCATAGTGCCACGCGAGATAGGTGGCAGAGGGATTGCCTCAGCCCTGGTAGAAGCCGCTTACAGATATGGCGACAGCCAAGGATTGCAACGGAAGGCTACTTGCGCGTATGCCGCAGCATGGCTCAAACGACAGGAGTAGGCTACCGGGGAGGCTATGCCAGCCCAAATGCTTACACAGAGACCCTAACAGGAACGGAAACACCAGAGAGAATGACTCTCTGATGCCGTGACAAATGAGACAGACATATATTGCCGATACTCTTTATTCATCCCAATATGGCGACAGAGGCCTACACACAAACTGCGGCAGGCCTTGCATGAATGGACGGAAGAGTATCGAGGGTTACCGTGGGATATGACTGACATAACTATCGCAAGGACCCGCTTACAAAGCAAAAGGAATATATGCGATTTGTCAGAGAGATTATTTTAGTCCCACACGGCATGTATTGCTTAAAGGCGGCAAGACGTCCCAATCTACCTCAATCAAACATCACACCGGGGTTCATAATGGCAGGGCTGCGCCACTCTATCCCATAATACTCAGACAAGACATTCGCTTTTGTATTCCAGTACAAGAAGCAGAATCCCATGCCGCGAGGCTCGTCAGACAAAAGCTCGCCCACTTTCTGTTCGGCCTCATCGATGATGCGCTCATATTCGGCACTCCACTCTATCGGGTCATGCTTCAAACTGCCATGTTGTTCGATATTTTCAAAATCGCCGCTGTCGGCACATTTTATGTTGCGGTAGTAGAAAGATAATTCATCCGAGACATCATCGCTGATACTCATATCATGCCCTGTTTGCGCCTCGATGCGTCGCAGCACCATCAGCTCAAAGTTCAATAACCTCAGTTTGAGTCTGGGCCTCTCGAATATCGTATCGACCATTCTCGACGTCGCCGAATAGAGATGTTCGAGCATGTGGTCGTACCCTTCGAGATAGGTTGCTATATCGAGGAACTCCTCGGCCAGTGAGGAATTCTCCCATTCACGGGTCTGTTCCCTCAGATTCTCCTCTGCAACGAGGACATCGCCACAACATACCTCCCAATAAGCATCGATAGTAGAGCCACATCCGTCCCGTTTGAGACCTTTTACTGCTTCACGTGCTTTTTCGAGTTCTTCTCTGTAATTGATTGTCGTTTCCATAACTATGTTTTTAAGGATGCATATTCTTTTTATTTTACAAAAGACGGTTTTTCATGTTATGCCATGCTCATAATCTCAGATTTATACCACCATTTATGGTTGCCATCTATCAACTGCCCATTTACTCCCTTCTGAATTGGTTTGCCAAACACCCCTTGTCCGGATAGTACAAAGGGCGGGCCAATCCATCGAAAAAGGAATAAGAACAAAGATACGAAAAGGCGAGCGAAGAGACAAACGAAAACGAAGTTTTCAAGGTTTGTCTATGCCGAGCCGCATCCTATATTCATAAATATAGGGATTTATTTCAGAAAAGCATGCCATCCCCAATAAAATAGCTGCATATATAAGCCAATAGTAAAAAGAAAAGAGGATTGCCGGAAAATCGGCAATCCTCTTTTCTTTTATCGGAGAGAGAGAAAATCAATATCCCATTTCGGCCTCGATTTTCGTAAGATTCTCGGCATCGTTGAGGTTATAGTATATACCACGCAGAGCTACCATATACTCACGCTCTTGGGGGTCGAGGCTATGTGCTTTCTCGTAGTACGGGAGAGCCTTGCGATAGAGGGGAAGAACCTCTGCTTCGCGAGCCTTATTGAAGTCGACCGTATTGACGATAGACTCGCTCAATCGGTTGTTCTTCTCGATAGCGCTATTGAAATACATACGTCCTAAGTTGCCCAATGCAGCAGCAAATTCGGGACGCAAGGAGATGGCTTTCTCGAAGCATTTGATAGCCTCGTCTATATTGCCTTCTGTCTCGTAGAGCTGACCTTTCACGTTCCACAACTCGGGATTCTCGGGGTCGTTGGCAATAATGGCATCTATCGTACCAAGGGCCTTCTCATATTGGTTGGTAAAGATATAAAGGTTTACCAAGCGCAAGCTATAAAAAGTCTCTTTCTGTTGCGAAGTTGTGCCATCGGGATTTTCCACCTCTATCATTTCGTTCTTAAAGAGCTCGTTACCCTCTTGCAAGGTAGCTATAAGGTTGGCGGTATCTTTGGTTATCTCATACTCGCTTACCAAATATTTGTATACATCGTTTTGCGAATAGCCGTTGCCTTTGGCACGGTTGAGGGCTTCGATAGCCATATCATGGTCGCCTGTCTGGATAGCTGCCAATGCGCTGTTGAACTCCAACATGGCATATATCGAGTCGGCCGGCATCTTATCAGCTTCGGTTGCCATGAAAGGCAGGTCACGGATTTGCAAGAAGATGTTCCAAATATCGTAGGCCTTCTTGTACTCTTTTTGGTTGAAGTAGTATACACCACCCTGTATATAACCGTCGGAATTCAAGAGCAGGTCTTTACGTATGTTTTTGAGGTGTTTGGGTTTTACTTTACCTTTTTTGTTGGGCAAAGTATCGAGGGCAACTGCTTTGAGGTAGTATTTATACCCATTGGAAAGCGCACTATACATTTCGCTCTCTTTGGCGCTCAGTCCCAATTGCAACTGGCTGTTTTCCTTATCGAAAAAGCGTTGCTCAATGTTACCGGCAACATACCATGTTTTGGCATCGGAGAAGGTCTCTTCGTTAGCAAGAGCTTCTTGGATGTCGGCACGAGCCTGTTTGAAATTAGGCTCTTCCATTTTGGCTTGACTCCACGCCTTGTTTACAAGGCTTTTCTGTGCAAAAGCCGTAGAGAAAGCAAGGAGGAACAGCGAAGCTGTCAACAATGTTTTTCTCATAACCTGTAATTTTTGAGTGTTTATAATTTATTTTATTGATTTATTATTCTGCTGTTTCGGGGTCTTCGCCAATGATTGTGTCGTCTTCGGTCGTCTCAGAGAGGACTTTGCATACCGAAGCGATTTCGTCGTTGCGCTTTTCGAGATTTATGAGTTTTACACCTTGTGTGGCTCGTCCCATAACGCGCACATCCGACACCTTCATACGCAATGTGATACCCGATTTGTTTATGATTACCAAGTCGTTGTTGTCGGTCACGTTCTTTATGGCAACCAGTTTACCGGTCTTATCGGTAACATTCATGGTCTTCACGCCTTTGCCGCCCCGGTTGGTTATGCGGTAGTCTTCGGCAATAGAGCGTTTTCCGTATCCTTGCTCCGAAACGACCATGATGGTGTCCTCTTTGAGGTTATTGACAATAATCATGCCAACGACTGCATCGTCGTCGCCATCGAGCGTCATACCTCTTACGCCGGTAGAGATACGTCCCATTTCGCGAACGGTACTCTCGTGGAACTGTATGGCGCGACCGTTACGGTTGGCCATCACTATATGGCTGTTGCCATCGGTAAGACGCACTTGTATGACTTGGTCGCCCTCGACAATATTGATGGCATTAACACCATTCTGCCGCGGACGCGAATAGGCATCGAGGCGCGTTTTCTTTATCGTACCGTTGCGGGTACAGAAGACGAGGTAGTGCGTGGTGTTGTACTCGGGATTTTGCAGCTGTTTCACGCGGATGAATGCGTTGACCTTGTCATCGGGCTCTATATTGAGCAGGTTTTGTATGGCACGGCCCTTGGAGTTCTTGGCCCCTTCGGGTATCTCATATACTTTGAGCCAATAGCAACGGCCTTTCTGCGTGAAGAAAAGCATGTAATTGTGCATCGAGGCCGGATAGATATACTCGATGAAGTCCTCTTCGCGCGTATCACTGCCCTTGGCACCCACCCCGCCGCGGTTCTGGGCATGGAACTCTGTAAGGGGCGTACGCTTGATGTAGCCGAGATGCGATATGGTAATAATCATCTCATCATCGGCATAGAAATCTTCGGCATTGAAGTCCTCGCCTACATATACGATATCGGTACGACGCTCGTCGCCATATTTATCGCGCACCTCTATGAGCTCGTCCTTGATGACTTGCATGCACACGTCGTGATTTTCCAGTATCTCCTTGAATCGACGTATCATATCTTCTACCTGGCGATACTCGGCATGGAGCTTGTCTTGTTCGAGACCGGTGAGCTGACGCAGGCGCATCTCTACGATGGCATTTGCCTGCTTCTCGGTGAGTGCAAAACGCTCCATCAACCGGCCGCGAGCCTCCTCGCCGCTTTGCGATGAACGGATAATGGCTATTACCTCGTCGATGTTGTCGCTGGCTATTATCAAGCCTTCGAGTATGTGCGCACGCTCCTCAGCTTTTTCCAAATCGTACTTGGTACGACGTATCACCACATCGTGACGATGCTCGATGAATGCTTCGAGGAGTTGTTTCAGATTGAGCAGTTTGGGACGGCCGTTGACAAGCGCGATGTTGTTGACACTGAAAGAGGATTGCATGGCAGTCATCTTATACAGCTTGTTCAACACCACGTTGGCGTTGGCGTCGCGCTTGATTTCTATCACGATACGCATACCGTTGCGGTCGCTCTCGTCGTTGATATTGGAAATTCCTTCGAGACGTTTCTCCTCTACAAGGTCGGCAATGCCTTTGATCAACTCGGCTTTGTTGACGCCGTAAGGTATTTCGTGTACAATGATAGACTCCTTGTTTCCATCGCTCTCTATCTCGGCCTTGGCACGTACCACAATGCGTCCCCTACCCGTCTCGAATGCCTCTTTCACGCCGGCATAGCCATAGATGGTGGCACCTGTTGGGAAGTCGGGAGCTTTTACATATTGCATGAGTTCGCTCACCGTGAGCTCGCTGTTGTCTATCAAGGCAACAGAGGCATTGATACACTCTGCGAGGTTATGAGGGGGCATGTTGGTAGCCATACCTACGGCAATACCCGATGCTCCGTTTATAAGCAGTTGCGGTATGCGGGTGGGCAATACGACAGGCTCTTCGAGCGTGTTGTCGAAGTTGGGTATGAAGTCGACCGTACGTTTGTTTATATCGGCCAACATCTCCTCGGCTATACGCGAGAGGCGTGCCTCGGTATAACGCATGGCTGCCGGCGAGTCGCCGTCGACCGAACCGAAGTTGCCGTGACCGTCGACCAGGCAGTAACGCAACGACCAGTCTTGTGCCATACGCGCCAATGCCAAATATACCGATAAATCGCCGTGAGGGTGATACTTACCAAGAACTTCACCGACAATACGGGCGCATTTTTTA
Source organism: uncultured Porphyromonadaceae bacterium (assembly GCA_900542255.1). Taxonomy (GTDB): domain Bacteria; phylum Bacteroidota; class Bacteroidia; order Bacteroidales; family Barnesiellaceae_A; genus Barnesiella_A; species Barnesiella_A excrementipullorum. The sequence goes on along the minus strand of UQMR01000003.1, from coordinate 31,404 downwards.
TGAGGCTGGTTGTAGTTGTTGTTGAGACGTTCCATCCCATACAAAATACGGCGGTGAACCGGTTTGAGACCATCACGTACATCGGGCAATGCGCGCGCAACGATAACCGACATAGAATAGTCGATATAGGACGATTGCATCTCCTGCTCGATGTTGACCTTTATAATCTTATCCTGATCTAACATGTTTTGTTTAAGTTTTACATTATAATTATAGCACTTGCGTCGCGCCACAAAGAAGTGAAGCCTTTACCCATGAAAGGCAGGGCGGCTCTCGCAATAGCGTACAAAGATAACCATTTTTCAGCCAATCGGCGACACCCGTTACCGTTTTTTATCACACTATCTGAAAAAAAAACGGCACAATATTTGTTTATAAAGAGTAAAGAGCAAAAACATCGTATATTGATATTCGGACAAAACCATTACCTTTGTCTCGAAGAGAATAGAGAAGATTTTTAAGGAGAAACAGATTGTATGGAAAGAATTTTTTCAAATCATGCCAAAACAGTATTGGGATATAGTCGCGAGGAGGCTGTACGGCTGCAAAATCACGACATCCTGCCCGACCATCTGCTATTGGGCATCATTCGCGACGGCGAAGGCAAGGCTATGGAAGCCATCACGACCCACGGGCTTAACCCCCGGTCGTTGAAGCAGGCCATAGAGAAAGAACTTGCCGCAGACAACGAATATGTGGACCCTCGCGAACTGACTGTCAGTAAGAAAACAGACAAGATACTGAAAATGAGCATGCTTGAATCGAGAATACTGCACAGCGAAGAGACCGATACCGAACATATCCTGCTTGCGATACTAAGAGACAAATCGTCGATAGCAGCACGGATACTCAACGATAACGATATAACATACGAAAGCGTCATGTCTTTTTTGAAAAATCATAACCAGGATACCGACATGCCCGACACACGCATGGGCGCCGGATTTGACGAGGAGGAAGAGGAGGAGGACGAACCGCGCTCGTCATCCTCGGGCAAAAGCCGGCCAACAGAGACTGCCACTGCTCACGGGAGCGACACGCCGGTACTCGACAATTTCGGGTCGGACATGACACGCGCTGCCGAAGAGGGGAAGTTAGACCCCGTTGTAGGGCGGGAACGCGAGATAGAACGGCTGGCACAGGTACTGAGCCGCCGCAAGAAAAACAACCCCGTACTGATAGGCGAACCGGGCGTAGGCAAATCGGCCATCGTCGAAGGTCTGGCACTGCGTATCGTACAGAAGAAGGTGTCGCGCGTGTTGTTTGACAAGCGCGTCATATCGCTCGACGTAGCCTCCATCGTAGCCGGCACGAAATACCGCGGACAATTCGAGGAGCGGGTAAAAGCCATCCTCAACGAGCTGACGAAAAACCCCAACATCATCTTGTTCATCGACGAGATACACACCATTGTGGGGGCCGGCGGCGCTACCGGCACACTCGATGCGGCCAATATGCTGAAACCGGCCTTGGCCCGCGGCGAGATACAGTGTATAGGAGCCACCACTCTCGACGAGTACCGCAAAAGCATCGAGAAAGACGGTGCCCTGGAACGTCGTTTCCAGAAAATCATGGTCGACCCCACCACTCCCGAAGAGACGTTGCAGATACTATACAACATAAAAGACCGCTACGAAAGCCATCACAATGTCACTTACACACCCGATGCCTTAGAGGCCTGCGTGAAACTGACAGGACGCTACGTAAGCGACCGCAACTTCCCCGACAAGGCCATCGATGCGCTCGATGAGGCCGGCTCTCGGGTACACATCACCAACATTGTGGTACCCAAAGAGATAGAGGAGTATGAGGCGCAAATAGAGGAGGCTGCTGCGGCAAAACTGAAAGCTGTAAGCACGCAGAACTACGAACTGGCAGCCAGCTATCGCGACAAGAGCCGCGTATTGCAGAGCCAGCTCGAAGAGGCCAAGCAACGCTGGGAACAACAGCTCTCGGAGCATCGCGAGGTGGTAGATGCCGAAAAGGTCGCAGAGGTGGTTGCCATGATGACCGGCATACCCGTACAACGAGTTGCCGAGGGCGAAAATTCGCGCCTGCTGCACATGGCCGACGAACTGAAACAGATTGTCGTAGGGCAAGACAGTGCCGTAGAACGTGTCGTAAAAGCCATACAACGCAACCGCATAGGACTGAAAGACCCCAACAAGCCGATAGGTACGTTTATGTTCTTAGGCCCCACCGGTGTGGGAAAGACACATCTTGCCAAGAAACTTGCCGAACTGATGTTTGACAGCAAAGATGCCCTTATACGCATAGACATGAGCGAATACATGGAGAAATTCTCCGTCTCGCGCCTTGTAGGGGCACCTCCGGGATATGTAGGCTATGAGGAGGGCGGACAGCTGACCGAGCGTGTGCGGCGCAAGCCCTACTCGGTGGTATTGCTCGACGAGATAGAGAAGGCACACCCCGATGTATTCAACATACTGCTGCAAGTGATGGACGAAGGCAGGCTCACCGACAGCTTGGGCCGACAGGTCGACTTCAAGAATACCATTATCATCTTGACGTCCAACATAGGCACGCGCCAACTCAAAGATTTCGGGCAAGGTATAGGCTATGCCACACATACTACCGACGAAAAGGAATTTTCGCGCAACGTGATACAAAAGGCATTGAACAGAGCCTTCTCGCCCGAGTTCCTGAACCGCGTAGACGATATCGTGATGTTCGACCAACTCGACAAGGAGGCGATATACAAGATTATCGATATAGAGTTGCAGAGCTTCTTCAAACGGATAGAGCAACAAGGTATCGGCATGGAGATTACCGACGAGGCAAAACTCTACATTGCCGAGCAAGGCTACGACGTACAGTTCGGCGCAAGGCCTCTCAAACGCGCCATCCAACGATACATCGAGGATGAGCTGGCCGATATGATTTTGCACGACGCCGTCAAAGAGGGCGACACCGTAAGGGCCTCTTACAACAGCGAGACCCGGAAGATAGAGCTGCATCGCATAGAGCCCTCGGCCCCGACCGAGTGACAACAAGTCATATTGACAACCCAAACAGCCAAAATGTCAGATACCCCGTATCTGGCATTTTTTTTGACAGTGAAAAGATAGAAAAATTCTTAAAATCCGATATTATGCAAAAAGGTACAATTGGGGTAACAACCGACAATATATTCCCCGTCATCAAAAAATTTCTATACAGTGACCACGAGATATTTTTGCGTGAAGTAATTTCGAATGCCGTAGATGCCACGCAGAAACTGAAAACGCTGTCATCGGTAGGCGAATACAAAGGCGAGCTGGGCAACATGGATGTACACGTGTCGATAGACAAAGAGGCCGGTACACTCACCATCAGCGACCATGGCGTAGGCATGACTGCCGAAGAAATAGAAAAATACATCAACCAAATCGCATTCTCGGGGGCCGAAGAGTTCCTCGAAAAATATAAGAACGATGCCAATGCCATCATAGGCCACTTCGGGCTTGGCTTCTACTCCTCATTTATGGTTTCCAAGAAAGTAGAGATACGCACCCTCTCCTACAAAGAGGGGGCACAGGCTGTAATGTGGAGCTGCGACGGGTCGCCCACCTATGAGATGACCGATATAGAAAAAGCCGAACGCGGTACCGACATCATTCTCTATATCGACGACGAAAACAAGGAGTTCCTCGAAACAGAGCGTATAGAGACGCTCCTGCGCAAATATTGCCGCTTCCTGCCCGTGCCTATCGTATTTGGCAAGGAACAGGAATGGAAAGAGGGTAAATACGTAGACACCGACCGCGATAAAATCATAAACGACACCACACCGGCATGGACGCGTAAACCTACCGACCTCACAGACGAAGACTACAAGAACTTCTACTCGGAGCTGTACCCGGGGCTGGACGAACCGCTCTTCTGGATACACCTCAACGTAGACTACCCCTTCAAGCTGACCGGTATACTCTACTTCCCCAAAATAAGAAGCAACATAGACATAAACCGCTACAAGATACAGCTCTACTGCAACCAGGTTTTCGTAACCGACTCGGTAGAGGGCATAGTACCCGACTTCCTGATGTTGTTGCAGGGTGTAATAGACTCGCCCGACATCCCGCTGAACGTTTCGCGGTCGTACCTGCAAAGCGACTCGAATGTAAAGAAGATTTCGACATACATCACCAAGAAGGTCGCCGACCGCTTGCAAGAGATTTTCAACAGCGACCGCAAGCAGTTCGAGGAGAAATGGGACGATATAAAACTCTTCATCGAGTACGGAATGCTCAGCGACGACAAGTTCTATGAGCGCGCCACCAAATTTGCCCTCCTCAAAAATACCGAAAACAAATACTTCACTTTCGAGGAATACAAGACCTTGATAAGCAGCAACCAGACCGATAAGGAGGGAACAACCGTCTACCTCTATGCCACCAACAAAGAGGCGCAATACGGTTACATCGAAACGGCTCGCGAGAAAGGGTACGACGTTCTTCTGATGGAGGGGCAACTCGATGCGCCTTTCATCGGGAAACTGGAACAGAAATTCGAGAAGAGCCGCTTCGTACGTGTCGACAGCGATATAATCGACAACCTCATTCGCAAGGAGCAACCCGAGAAGAGCGACACATTCAGCACGCGTCAACGCGAAGAGATGACGACCCTGTTCAAATCACAAATTCCTACCATGGAGAAGTGCGAATTTATGGTCATGTTCGAGTCTATGGGCGAACAGGCATCTCCCGTGATAGTTACACAAAGCGAATACATGCGACGCATGAAGGAGATGGCCGCCCTGCAACCGGGCATGAGTTTCTACGGCGAATTGCCCGACAGTTACAACCTCATTATCAATACCGACCATCCCTTGTGCAAAAAGGTGCTGGACGACGCCGAGAAGGGTTGCAACGACCGCCTCTCGCCCATATTCGAACAGATAGAGGAGAACAACAAAGAGATTGCACGGCTGAACGAGGCCCGCAAAGATAAAAAAGAGGACGAGATACCCGTCGCCGACAAAGAGGCGCTGAAAACGGCCGAAGAGAAAGCTACCGGATTGCGTAAGGAGGAAGAGAACATCCTTACCGAATATGCCGGCCAGACTCCGCTGGTAAAGCAACTTGTCGACTTGGCTTTGCTCTCCAACAATCTGCTGAAAGGCGAGGCTTTGAGCCGCTTCGTCAAACGCTCATTCGAGTTGCTATAATCACATCTTCATACCATTTTTTGACACGGGGCTGCGGCCGGATTTCATTCCGCCGCAGCCCCGCTATTTATGCCCTTATAGATATCCGCCAACCGTCAGGATAGGTTCTCGCGCAACCTGTCAGTCGGCCGCACGCCGGGCAGGCTGCCGAGGTGATACCATATGCAGAATCACGCAACCTATCACGCCGGCCAATATTGAAGCCGACACAATACCCAACTTAGCCTCTTCGAGGTGCTGCTGCATGGCCGGTGTCCCGTCGCCAAACGAAAGATTGGCAATGAAGAGAGCGACCGTGAAGCCTATACCGCCCAATACGGAAGCCCCAGCCAACATTCCCCATGACGTATGTGCCGGTAATTGCGACAACTTGGTCTTGACAAGTAACCAAGAGAAAAGAAATATCCCCGTAAACTTGCCTACGAGCAGTCCTACAAGCACAGCAAGACCTACACCATGTGTAAATGCCTCCATGCTGAATGTTCCCACATATATACCGGCATTGGCAAAGGCAAAAAGCGGTATGATAAGATAATTGACAACGGGATGCAACGTATCTTCCATATCCTGCAACGGACTTATCACCTTGTCGGATGCCGATTCGATGCGTTTCAGACGGTCTAACTGCGCCTTATTCAGTATATAGGCCTTCCCGTCCGATGGCTTGCCCGAGGGGAACCGGCTTATGTCGTCGCGAATGGCAGAGATATATGTTTCTGCTGCCAGGACGGGACGGGCCGGGATACAGAATGCTACCAATACTCCTGCAATCGTAGGATGTATGCCCGAGTGGAAGAAGCAATACCACACGACACCTCCCATGATGAAATAAAAGAGCTTGCTCTGTATACGCAGTTTACCGCCGCCCCATGTAAGCAGCAGCACTACAAAACCTATTGCCAGATACCACAGTTGCAAGTGTTCGGTATAGAAAATCGCAATAACCAATATGCCGCCTATGTCATCTACAACAGCCAAAGCGGTAAGAAATATCTTCAACGATAGGGGGACTCTGTCGCCCAGCAAGGCAAGTACACCCAAGAGGAAGGCTATATCGGTAGCCATAGGTATTGCTGCTCCTTGCAAGTAATCGCTACCCTGCCCTATTGCCATAAAAATAAGTACGGGAAACACCATGCCGCCTATTGCCGCCCCGATGGGAAGCAACGACTTGCGGGGCGTCGACAACTCTCCCACAAGGAACTCGCGCTTTATTTCGAGTCCTATCGTAAAGAAGAAGATTGCCATCAAAGCATCGTTGATAAAGTCGAGCAGCGTCATAGGCGAGCCGCCATGGTTGAGGCTGAACTGCCCTACCTGCAAGACGACCGGTTGGTCCCAAAAAGAGAAATAGATATCGCGCAATGGCGTGTTGGCTACAATCAGAGCCAGCAGCGTGGCCACAATAAGCACATTGCTGCCGCTCACATAGTTTTTTATCGATTTTTTACTGGTAAAATGGATGTCGTGTTTCATCTCACAATCATTTTTATAACATAAAACAATCTATTACCGCTTGCCGACGTATCGGCAACTACATTTAACACGTTAAAATATTATGGGCTACAAATATCGCTCCATCCCGCAACCTTGCCATCTGTCGCCCATGGCAGATGGCATCCTTATCATAGCGACCTATTCAAGTTTTTATGGGCAGATGCAATAGAGCTGCACACACTCTCTTAGAAAGCCTCGGCTACACTGAATACAAAACCGCCAGTCTGCTTGCCGAAACCGTAGTCGACGCGCAGATTGACATTGTGCTTAAACTCAAATCGCAACCCCAAGCCGTAGTTATACAATAGATGCGACCACTTGAATCCGTTGAACGATGGGAAAACCGTACCGCAACCGCCCCATACGACAGCTCCTAAACGGCCATAAATGCGCTGGCGCAGTTCTATTTGCAGATTGACTTGGTTATTGTCGGTATATCGTCCTGCATAGTACCCCCGCATACGCGCACCGCCGGCTCCCAACTCTGCCCGCAAGGGCCATGGAACATTCTCACCGTTGTACTGCCCGTATAAATCTACCGCCATCACGCCATCTTTCCATAGCTTGCAATAATAATTGACGATAAGCGTCGTCGAAAAATAGTTCTGCCCGGCATTCCCCAATACACCGGGATATACGACCTCTTTGAGCATAACATATATTCCGCTGCGGGGGTTGAGCACAAAATCACGGGTATCGTACTGTAACGACAGGCCTACCCCCGTAAGGAAGTAGGAATCTTTCTGGCCTTGCAGATATGATATGTCATCGATGGATGAAATGTATGAGTAGTTGAGATTGAGCGTGGCTCCTATATAGAATGCCGAGGATATTTTATACGTGTAGTCGGTATTGAATTTGAGCTGACGACGCGTATATTTTATCATGGCATTGGTAGCACAGGCGTCATATGAGATACCCCAAAAATCGAGCGGCTTATTGGAGAAAGCCACATCGTAGATAAGGCGGGAGCGGTTTCCCTTAAAATTGGTATTGCCTTTGAGCATAAAATTATAGAACCCCGTAAGCGAGGCATTGGCGATAAAGGATACGTCCGACGGCTGCATGACCGAGTCGGTACGGTCCAGACGATATAAGCCGGTAATCATGCCGCCTATACCGAAACTTGCCTCTCGCGTATATGACGGCGCAATGGCAAAGCTGAAATCTATGGGCTTCTCAAACGTCTTGTCTTTATTTCCGCCTAAAAGCTGACGGATAAAGGCTTTAAGGAAATTCTCTTTTTTAGGCACTACTGCCGTATCGACGGTGGCGGGAAGGGGCTGCAAAGAATCGACAGGCTCAACGGGCTCGACAAACGTCGTGTTTATCTCCTTCGTCTCCTGCGCTCTGCACAACAACGAGCAAGAAAGTAATAAAATCATCAATATCGTCAACTGTACCCTCATCCCTTTATATTTCTACATTGTCATTTACCAAAACGATATGCTATGCCAAAACTCGTTGTCATAGGATAAAACGAGAATTTATTGCTATTGGCATCCAGGACATTCGATATGCTTATCTTATATGTTACGTTCAATTGCAATCCACAGGGCATCTCGTATCCCGCAGCAAAAGCAAAGCCGGTATTAGAGTCGCGCATGGCCGACACATCGTTTTGGGGGTCGATGGCGTAGAGGTCGATTTTCTTATCTCCGAACCATGCTGTTGCGCTAAAACCGAACTCGGTATAGGGGCCGGCTCCCAGGTATATGCGATGGCCGCGCCCACAATTCCACACATACATAGCATAAATAGGTATCTCCATACCCCAATAACGGATACGGTTGTTCCCAGCTTGCTTGATATAAGAATTTTTATAATGATATAACAACTCGCCACGAACAACAAAGTGCGAAGAGACATCCAGCTGCAAGAATCCGCCCGCCGTCACACCGAGACGCATGACGCTCTCGACCCCGGAGTTCCGGGACAGGAAATATTTCGACATGTTAAGTTCCACCTTGGGGCCTCCTGAGACTTTCAGCTTGCGCGGCTCGTCTTGTGCCTGCGCCACAAGGGCGAGACATAACAAGAAGACCCATAGAACAACATGTTTTTTTCTCATCTTACAACTTTTTGTCGTATATCGGAAAAGGTTGCAGGACTTAATATCTGCACCGGCTCATCATAAAACTCTTGTACATACCTATACTCCGAAAGGTTTCGATTGTAATTGTATATACAACAGGCGGCAGAAGGGTTACGGCTTGCCTTACCGTCTCTAAACATTGCAGGGATGCAACCAAATGTATTCCACCCGGCTCATCCCCGCTATATCTACGACGTTATTATTACTTGTTTACTTCTTCGGCGGCAATTCCTGCTAATTCGGGGTCGACCATGATACGACCGCAATACTCGCATACTATGATTTTCTTGTGCATCTTTATATCGAGCTGGCGTTGCGGGGGAATGCGATTGAAACAGCCTCCGCAGGCATCGCGCTGAATGTATACAACGGCAAGACCGTTGCGGGCATTTTTACGAATGCGCTTGAATGCCGTAAGCAAGCGAGGCTCTATCTGTACTTCGAGTTTCTTTACTCTTTCGCGCAATTTCTCTTCGTCTTGCTTTGTCTCGGTAACTATATCGTCCAGCTCGGCTTTCTTCTCGACAAGCATTTTCGAGCGGTCGTCGAGCAACTCGCTGTTTTGTTGCAACTCTTCATTGCGGTGGTCTATGGCAGAGTTTGCCTCGCGAATTTTCTTTTCGAGGGCTTCTATCGAGAGTTCTTGATACTCAATCTCTTTATTGAGTTTGTCAAACTCGTGATTGTTGCGTACGCCATCGAGTTGTGTTTTGTAGCGCTCTATTTTGTTATGAGCTACATGTATATCTTCATTAAAAGAAGATATGTCTCTGCGGCATGCCTCAATAATGTCCTTGTATTTCTCGATACGGGTTTGGAGCCCGGCTATTTCGTCTTCGAGGTCTTTCACTTCAAGAGGCAACTCTCCGCGAAGGGTTTTGATACGGTCTATTTCCGAATATAACGTTTGCAACTCGTAGAGCAGCTTCAACTTATCCTCTACTGTGTACTCTTTTTCTTTTGTCTTCTCAGCCATTGCTTACAGATATTTTATCGGATTTGTTTCTACCTTTGAAAGATGGATTGCAAAGGTAGAGAATTTTTTTCTAATTACATCGTAAAAAATCTCTTTTGTGTGCTTTTCGCTCTCATAATGACCTATTTCGGCTACCATGAGTTTCCCTGCATACTCGTGAAAATGGTGGAACCCGCCCATCTCGCCGGTCACAAAAAGATGTGCATTGCAACGATATGCGGCATCGGCCAAGAATCCTCCGGCACCGCCGCATAATGCTATGCGCTTTATTGTAGGACGACAGGGCGCTGTGTATCGTATGTTGTCACATCCCATTATTTGCTTCAATTGTGCCAGAAAATCGACAGCATCGCACTCCTGGGGCAAGTTTCCTATCACACCGCTGCCGGCTGCCCGCCATTCGTTGTCGAGGGGAATAATATCGTATGCCGGCTCTTCGTATGGGTGTGCTACAAGCATGGCCTGCAATACCTTGCCCAGTTTATAACGCGGCAGTATCACCTCTACGCGGTCTTCGGGTTCATGGTGTATTTGCCCGGCCTCGCCGCAATACGGGTGCGCCTCTTCGCCGGGTCGGAACGAACCTTCGCCCCGCATCACATAGCTGCAACAGTCATAGTTGCCTATGCTGCCAGCTCCGGCGTCATAAAGCGCCTGCCTTACCTGCCCGGTATGGGCACAGGGCACATACACGACCACTTTTACGAGCATCGAGGTTACGGGTTGCAATATCTCCACATCGACAAGGCCCAGCATGCCCGCCCAATGGCGGTTGACGAGCGTTGCGTCCAAGTTGGTATGGGCGGCATATATGGCAATGCCTCCCCGCAGGGCTTTCATCACCACGCGTTCGATATATGAACGGCCGGTGATGCGCTTCAAACCCTTGAACAACAGCGGGTGGTGCGATATGATGAGATTTGCGCCCAATGCAATAGCCTCATCGACTATCTCTTCCGTTACATCGAGGCACAACAACACGCCGGTTACAGGAGTCGACAGCTCGCCTACCTGGATACCGGCATTGTCGTAGCTCTCTTGCAACGCCGGTGGCGCTACCTGCTCTATATGGTCTATGATATCCTTGACGGTAACCATCCGATGCCGTACTTAATCTTTTTTGAGGCAAACGTCAATGCTCAACTCATCGAGCTGTGCCTGTGCTATCGGCGAGGGCGCATCGAGCATGACATCGCGTCCCGAGTTGTTCTTTGGGAATGCGATGCAATCGCGTATGGAGTCGAGACCCGCAAACAGCGACACGAAACGGTCGAGACCGAAGGCCAAACCTCCATGAGGCGGCGCACCGTACTTGAAGGCATTCATCAGGAAGCCGAACTGTGCCTGTGCCTGCTCCTCGGTGAAACCGAGTACCTTGAACATGCGGTCTTGCAACACGCTGTCGTGAATACGGATAGAACCGCCCCCCAGTTCCGTGCCGTTTACTACCATATCGTATGCGTTGGCTCTTACGGCTCCGGGATTCGATTCGAGCATATCTATATCTTCGGGATTGGGCGATGTGAAGGGATGGTGCATCGCATAGAAGCGTTGCGTCTCGTCGTCCCACTCGAAGAGGGGGAAGTCTATCACCCAAAGAGGGGCATATACGTTCTTGTCGCGCAAGCCGAGACGCGAACCCATTTCGAGACGCAATTCACAGAGAGCCTTGCGCGTCTTCATCGTTTCGCCGGCCAGGATGAGCATGAGGTCGCCGGGTTGTGCACCGAAACGCTCGGCCCATGCTTTGAGGTCTTCGGCCGAATAGAATTTGTCGACCGACGACTTGAAGTTGCCATTGGCTTCATAACGCACATAAACCAACCCTTTGGCTCCTACCTGCGGACGTTTTACAAACTCGGTCAGCTCATCGAGCTGCTTACGCGTATAGGCAGCGCACCCGGGACAGCATATACCGGCTACAAACGGCACACTGTCGAAGACGCCGAAATTCTTGCCTTCGGTGAGGTCTTTCAGCTCCACGAACTTCATTCCGAAACGTATATCGGGCTTGTCGCTGCCGTAATATTTCATGGCATCGGCCCACGTCATGCGGGGGAACGGGTCGGTAAAGTCGATATTCTTGATATATTTGAAGAGATGCTTCGTCATGCCTTCAAACATCTGCAATACATCTTCCTGCTCTACAAACGACATTTCACAGTCTATCTGCGTAAACTCGGGCTGGCGGTCGGCTCGCAAATCCTCGTCTCTGAAACATTTTACGATTTGGAAATAGCGGTCGAAACCCGAAACCATCAGCAACTGTTTCAACGTTTGGGGCGACTGCGGCAGTGCATAGAACTCGCCGGGATTCATGCGCGAAGGCACTACGAAGTCGCGGGCGCCTTCGGGGGTTGACTTTATCAGGACCGGTGTCTCCACTTCGAGGAAGTGCTGGGCATCGAGATAACGACGTACCTCGAACGCCATTTTATGGCGCAACTCCAAGTTGCGACGTACTGCTGTGCGGCGCAAGTCGAGGTAACGATACTGCATACGCAGGTCGTCGCCGCCATCGGTATCGTCTTCTATCGTAAAAGGCGGCACGATAGAGGCATTGAGAACATTGAGTGAGTCGACGATTATCTCTATCTCGCCGGTATCCATCTTAGGATTCTTGTTGCTGCGTTCGGCTACCGTACCTACCGCTTGAATGACATATTCACGGCCGAGTTTATTGGCTTGGTCGCACAAATCGGCATTTACCTCATGATTGAATACCAACTGGGTGATGCCATAACGGTCTCTCAAATCGACAAAAGTCATACCGCCCATCTTACGGGTGCGTTGCACCCAACCGCAAAGGGTGACGGTAGAACCGGCATCAGCCAACCGTAGTTCACCACATGTTTTAGTCCTGTACATATCTATACTGTATTATAGGAATTAAGTTTATATATCGTATTTATGCAGTCCCGGCGGGGCTGCGCTTACATCATACAAAAATACGACAAATGTCGTTACCAAAGGGTGATACGTAAGAGATTTTTTTGCCACGGCCCCATATTTTGCCCCTCTCGCCGTCACGGTGTCCGACAGATGGGGTGCATTTCCCGGGGAGAGCCGCCAACAAGGCTTCTCCCGCCGCCATGGCAAGTTTTTTCTGCGATGAGCGGGAGTGCGGGTCGGGCCCTCCCGATACGAGGTAATACTATATGTATAGCACGACAAAAAGATATAATATCGCTGCGGGAACTGCCAGCAGAACGCTATCGAAACGGTCGAGCCAACCGCCATGACCGGGGAGGAAATTACCCGAATCTTTCACGCCCAATGTGCGCTTGATAAGTGATTCGCACAAGTCGCCCCACGTTCCGAACAGGGAGCACGTAAGCGCAAAGCCCATCCATTGCCACAGGTTGAGGATGTCGAAGTAGAGCGATGCCAGCGCGCCTACTCCTACCGATACTATCAGGCCGCCCCAGAAGCCCTCCCACGACTTCTTGGGAGAGATACGCTCGAAGAGCTTATGACGCCCCAATGTACACCCTACCAGATAGGCCCCCGTGTCGTTGGCCCAAATAAAGACAAACAGGGCCAACAATATGAGCGGCGTACCGAAACGGAAATAGAGTATATTGCATAACGAGAAAGGCAGCGCCACATAAATCTGGCCGAGGAAACTATACGCCCATCCTTCGAGCGGCCGCTCTTTCTTGTCGTAGAGCTGCATGATAAAGCGGATAAGGAAATAGAGCAGATAGGGTGCCGCCACGATGCCGCCTTGCTTGAAGTCGCCTGTTTCGTAGGCATACATCGTGAAAAACAGCAATACCGCACCTATAATATCTATATTGGTAGTACTCTTGCGAACAGGGTGCAACGGTGCAACCAGCCGATAAAACTCGGCTACGGAGAGGGCGGTTATAATAGCGAAGAGCAAAGAGAAGCTATACTCGCTCCACAATATGCAGGCTACGATAACGGCGACAAACAATGCTCCTGTAACGGTACGTACAAATAATGATTTCACAGATAACATCACTCAATACAGTTCTATTGACCTGCTCTTGTATCCAAGAGCAACGGCAAAGTTACGAAAAATTTCACTTTGCACTGATACGCTCATGTAAGATTTAGGCTTTATTTGACACTTTGCCGCTTGCAGAAACGGCCTCGGTTTGGCAGAGTCGCCTCGGCTATTTTTTCAGAAGAAGGATAAGATTGATGCAGAAATCGAACATCACGATTTTGGCATTGGCATTTTGCCCTATGTCGCTATACGCATCCTCTATCAGGCTTCTTATTTCCAGCACATTCCGCTCATGTATAAAGGGCGCGAAACGTGTCGAGAATTGTGTTTCCTTTTCATTCATATAATTCAGGCCCGGGCACGAGAGGTTATATATGAAGTTTTCTCTTATCATGCGCTCGGCATACGACAGGAAATGCCGCAACCGCTCACGCCCCAGCCCGGCAACCTCCTCGCTCCACTCTTTGAGGTCTTTGATACGCCTTGCATAGGCCAATCGCATGACTTGCACGAAGAGGGCGAAATAAGTTTCGTTCTCCTCATTGAGCGAGAGTGAGTCGCATGCCCGCAAATAACTTCCTCCCGAAAGCGCGGCCACAGAGCGGGCGTCGGCTTCGCTTATGCCATATTGCCGTTGCAAAGCTCCGGCAATAACATCTACGGGCAGAACGCGCATGGTTATCTGCCTCATACGCGACAATACGGTAGGCAAGAGTTTGGAGGGCTCGTTGCTCACAAAAAAGAAGTAGGTGTGGGGGGCAGGCTCTTCCAACAGTTTGAGCAACTTGTTGGCGCACTCGGTATTCATGCGCTCGGGCAACCATATAATCATGATTTTATAGGGCGAAGAGAGGCTTTTGAGTGTCATTTTATGCCATATCTCATCGCTCTCATCGGCATAGATGGTTGCCTGCTTGTTGTCGGCATTGATGGCTTTGAGCCATTTATCGATGCCGAAGTAGGTGTTTTCTTGTATAAAATGCGTCCACTGGGGCAAATAGCCGTCACATACTGCTTTTTTCTTGTCTTTCCCGCGCACGATAGGGAAAACAAAATGTAAATCGGCATGCGTAAGGGCATTGTATTGCATGCATGAGGCACACTTGCCGCAAGCATCGTCGGCACCCCGGTCTGTGCAATGTATATAACGGGCATAGGCCATTGCCATGGCAAACTTGCCTATCCCCTCGGGACCGCAAAAGAGCTGGGCATGCGCCATGCTGTCGCTTCTGACAGTGTGTATGAGACTCTCTTTCAAGGCATCATGCCCCACTACATCGCGGAAAAAGAACATGGCGCAAACGGCTCTTATATGGCTTATGAGTGTGACTCGGAGAAATAGACTTGCTTGCTATCTACAACATTGGTGTAGTCGCTCAGCTCAAATATAATCCATGAATCTTCCATCACGGGCAGCCCCATAGCATCCACTTTGTTTTTTATATCGTCACAAGCCGAGTTGAACCAGCTGCGTGCCTCTTTCTCGGTGCGCAACTCTGTCTTGGCGCTTTCGTTATATTCGGCAACATATTCGCTGGCGGCAATCTGCAAGAACAGATTGGCCTGACTATTCGAACTCATATCGCCCACCTCTATGCGGTAAGTCGATTTTACTGTCTCTTCACACCCTGTCAATGCCAGCATCAAGGATACTGATGCAAACATGAATAATAATACTTTTTTCATTTTTTAATATAGAATCTGGTTAGTAAATCAGATAGAGAGTTTGCGTAACGTATTCAGCAATTCGCGGTTGATGGGCTTATCGTACTTGATGGCCTTGCTGAACGGCACATAGACTATCTCGTCATTACGGATGCCCACCATTACATTGCGTTGCCCGTCGAGCAGTGCATCTATTGCGGCTGCGCCCATGCGGCTTGCCAGAATGCGGTCTTGCGCCGTAGGCGAACCGCCTCGCTGTATGTGTCCCAGGATGGTCACACGCACATCATATTGGGGATACTCATTTTTTACCCTCTCGGCGAGGTGCATGGCGCCTCCCGTGGTAGGACTCTCGGCAACAAGTACGATGCTACTGTTTTTCGATTTGCGGAAGCCGTTCTTTACCAGCTCTTCCAGCTGGTCTATCTCGGTAGATATTTCGGGAATAATCGCAGCCTCGCACCCGGTAGCTATGGCACCGTTGAGGGCCAGGAAACCTGCATCGCGACCCATTACCTCGATAAAGAAAAGGCGCTCGTGCGAAGTAGCCGTATCGCGAATTTTGTCGACCGCCTCCATAATCGTATTGAGTGCCGTATCGTAGCCGATGGTATGGTCGGTACCATAGAGGTCGTTGTCTATCGTACCGGGCAAACCTATGATGGGGAAATCGTACTCTTGGGCAAAGATGCGCGCACCCGTGAGCGAACCGTCGCCTCCTATGACAACCAGCGCATTGATACCCTCTTTCACAAGCGTATCGTATGCCTGCTTGCGCCCCTCAGGTGTCTCGAACTCTTTACAACGTGCTGTTTTGAGAATCGTACCGCCGTGTTGTATGATGTTGCTGACGTTTTCTGTTCTGAAAGGGACTATCTCGCCGGTGATAAGGCCTTTGTATCCGCGATAGATACCTTTTACTTCAAATCCATTGTAGATGGCCGAGCGTGTCACGGCACGGATAGCGGCATTCATACCGGGGGCATCACCTCCCGAGGTGAGTATTCCCACACAATTGATTGTACCCATATTATTTACCCATTGATTGTTTGTAGCTTATTACACGGGGAGATGCCGCCCGGCTATCTTGTCTCACAAACGTCGAGGCCGGCATTATCGCCCGTTTCACTTACAAAGATATAGAATAATAAGATTTTGTTGCATATCGCACGGCAAATTTATTTTTCATCCTTTGCCGGCCGGCTGTATGGCGAGAATAATGTATGCCTGTGCGGAATTGTCTCAACGCGGTTGCCATCAGAACTCCGATGTAAAGTGGAAACGGATATGGGGAAAATCGCTTTGGGCCATTTGCAACACATATCCCGAGTCGGCCATAAAGACGTCGCGCCCCTCTTTGTCGGAACAGATAAACTGAGCCTTGCGTCGCTTGAAGTTGTCGAGTTCTTCGGCATCATCGCTCTCTATCCAGCAGGCTTTGTAAAGGCTGATGGGCTCCCAGCGACATTGCGCTCCGTACTCATGCAGCAGGCGGTATTGTATAACCTCAAACTGCAACTGCCCCACGGTTCCTATAATCTTGCGCCCGTTGAAACGATTGACAAACAACTGTGCAACGCCTTCGTCCATCAGCTGGTCTATACCTTTCTGCAACTGTTTGGATTTCATAGGGTCGGCATTCTCGATATATTTGAACAGCTCGGGCGAGAAGCTGGGCAGGCCTTTGAAGTGCAGCTCTTCGCCCTCGGTGAGGGTATCGCCTATCTTGAAATTACCGGTATCGGGCAAGCCCACAATATCGCCGGGGAAGGCCTCGTCGACCACCGACTTTTTCTGTGCCATAAAGGCCGTAGGACTGCTGAACCGCATCATCTTGCCGCTTCGTATGTGCTTATAGTTGGCATTGCGCTCGAAATGCCCCGAGCAGACCTTCACAAATGCGATGCAGCTGCGGTGATTGGGGTCCATATTGGCGTGTATCTTGAAGACGAAACCCGTGAATTTCTCTTCTGACGGGACAACCGTGCGTTCCACGGCATTGACAGGCCGCGGTGCAGGCGCAATCTTCACGAAGCAATCGAGCAGCTCCTTGACACCGAACATATTCAGCGCCGAGCCAAAAAATACAGGGGCCAATTTACCCGAGAGATAATCGGAGACCTCAAAGTCGGGATATACGCCATTGAGCAGCTCCAAGTCGGCCCGCAGTTTCTGAGCTTCGGACGAGCCGATATAGTCATCAATCTCGGGCGACTCTATATCGACCTCAACCCGCTCGGTAACAACCTGCTTATTGGGTGTAAAGAGATTGAGGTTGTGCTCATACATATTATATACGCCTTTGAAGGTGGCGCCTATTCCTATGGGCCACGAGAGCGGGCGCACCCCTATTTTCAGCTCGCTCTCCAACTCGTCGAGAATATCGAAGGCGTCACGCCCCTCGCGGTCGAGCTTGTTGACAAAGACGATGACCGGCGTATTGCGCATACGGCACACCTCCATGAGCTTGCGGGTTTGCTGCTCGACGCCCTTGGCCACATCGACAACAATAATCACACTGTCCACTGCCGTGAGGGTACGGTAGGTATCCTCGGCAAAATCTTGGTGACCGGGTGTATCGAGGATGTTGATTTTGTAATCGCCATAGTTAAATCCCATCACCGACGTAGCCACCGATATACCGCGCTGTTTCTCTATCTCCATCCAGTCGCTGGTGGCCGTTCGTTTTATCTTATTGGATTTCACGGCACCGGCGATGTGTATGGCGCCTCCGAAAAGCAGGAGTTTCTCGGTAAGTGTCGTTTTACCGGCATCGGGGTGACTTATGATTGCGAAAGTTCGACGTTTGGCTATCTCGTCGGTAAGAATGCTCATAGGATATATTTTATAAGTATATGGTTGTTATACATTGATGGTTGTCCTTATAACTCCAACTCTCCTTTTTTGTCGAGGTTGTATTTTTCGGCCAGCGTCATGATGAAAGCCGATATATCTTTCATGGCCTTTTGCGTCTCGGGGCTTATCTCCTTATGCTGCAACCGCAAAAGGAGAATGCCGTAAAGGGCATTGAAGCAGGTCTCCAATTCTCCCACCGAATCGCTCTTCGACTTGGCCCGCAACTCTACAATATAGGGCAGGGCCTTGTAAAAGGCTGCGGTATAAAAGGGTTCGCGGGGCGAACGCAACAGGCGCAGATGCAAATCGGTAAGTTCTATGATGACGTTTTTATTGATTTGCAGATGCCCTTTTTCCGTTACCCCCTCGGCACGCATCATATCTATAAGGCTCTCGTACCAATCGCGCAACTGCTTTCGCTGCTCGTCAGATATGCCGCTATAAAGGTCTATAATCTCGCTTTGGATGCGGTCTATATCCAACCGGCTGGCACGTATGATGTCTTCTATCTGCCACATATAGAGCAGATATTCGGCAATATTCTCTTTTTTCCTGGCACTTGCGGTAAACATATCGTCGGCACTGTAATTATAGTAATGAGGCGGCCACAGTATAAACACTGCTGCGTGCAATATGGCTCACGGCGTCGCCTTTTCGAGGTGCAAAGGTAATATAAAAATTCTTACCTTTGCGCGCAGCTAACAGTATATGAAAGAATGAAGGGAAACTTATATTGGCAATTATTTACTACATTCTTCAAGATAGGCGGTTTTACCTTTGGCGGAGGATGGGCTATGATACCTCTCATAGAACGCGAAGTGGTAGATAAATATCACTGGATAGACAAAGAAGAGTTTTTGGACGAGCTCGCCGTAGCCCAGTCTTTACCCGGAATATTGGCAGTAAACATATCGGTATTGGTGGGCAACAAACTGCGCGGATTCAAAGGGAGTTTCGTAGCGGCCATGGGTACGATACTGCCCAGCTTCGTTGTCATTTTACTGATAGCTATCTTCTTTTCCCAAATATACAACAACCCTACGGTAGCAAGTATCTTCAAGGGAATACGCCCGGCTGTGGTTGCACTTATCTTGGCTCCGGTAATCACGACCGCCCAAGCCGCCCGCCTCAACAAATGGACCATACTCATACCCATCATAGTGGCTCTCGCCATCTGGATGGGAGGCGTATCGCCTGTTCTCTGTATCATTCTGGGAGGCGGAGGCGGGTATCTTTATTACCTGTACACACAAAGGAACAAGCGTAGGAACAAAGAAAACAAGACGAAAGAACAACCATGATCGTATATCTGAATCTCTTTCTTACCTATCTGAAAATAGGATTGTTCGGTTTTGGTGGCGGCTATGCCATGCTCTCGCTCATACAGCATGAAGCGGTAGAGGTGGTACACTGGGGCGAAAGCGCACCGTGGATAAGCCAAGCCGAATTTACCGATATAGTGGCCATCTCGCAAATGACGCCGGGGCCCATAGGCATCAACAGTGCAACATACATCGGCTACACCGTAACGGGAAGTGTATGGGGGGCCCTGACAGCCACTTTTGCCGTGTGCCTGCCGTCGTTTTTGCTGGTGCTCATGGTGAGCCGTTTTATCCTCAAACACAAAGACCACCCTATTATAAAAAACATATTCGCAGGGCTTCGGCCTGTGGTTGTGGGCTTGATAGGCGCAGCTGCCTTGCTGCTGATGAATCGCGAGAATTTTACCGACAACACTTTCAGCATCGCCATAGCAGCCATCGCATTTGCACTCACCTACTTCACCAAGGTACACCCCATCTTGATTATCGTCTTGGCCGGTGTGGCCGGATATATTATTTATTGAACCTATTTTATGAAAACATACGACGAACAGATTGCCGAACTGTACAACCGGTTTCCCATGTACCAACAGATAGGAGCCGGAGCATATAAACCGGGATTGCAGAATGCCGAGTGCTTAGACAGCTATTTCGGTCACCCCCACCGAAAATTCAAATGCATACACATCGCCGGCACCAACGGGAAAGGCTCTACCTCACATCTTCTGGCCGCCATACTTTCCCGCTGCGGTTATAAAACAGGCTTATATACCTCGCCCCATCTTACAGATTTCAGGGAGCGCATCAAAATAGACGGAGAGATGATACCGCGTGAATATGTATCGGAATTCCTCTCTCGGCACACCGATGCCGCATTCTCGTTCAGGCCGTCGTTCTTCGAGCTGACGACATTCATGGCATTCGACTACTTTGCCTCACAGCAAATCGACGTTGCTGTCATAGAGGTCGGTTTAGGCGGACGGTTAGACACCACCAACATCATCACCCCCGAACTAAGCATCATCACCAACATAAGCCTCGACCACGTACAAATGCTGGGGCACGACCTGCCAAGCATTGCCAGAGAAAAGGCGGGTATCATAAAACCGCATCGCCCCGTAGTGATAGGCGAAGCGACAGACGAGATACGGAGCGTATTCGATGAGAAAGCCCGGTCGTGCGAGGCGCCTATTCGGTATGCCGAAGAGAAGCGCCGTTACACGCAAGCCTCTCCTTTGCGCGGCGGATGGTTATATACCGGCACCATTGCCGGCGACGTATGGGGCGAACTGGGCGGAGAATACCAAAAGCGAAATGCCGCAACGGTTCTCACGGCCATAGAGATACTGCGGGATAACGGCTTTGCCATTACCGATGATGCCGTAAAAGAAGGTTTTGCACATGTAACCTCCCTCACGGGCCTGCAAGGACGATGGCAAGTCGTATCGGCCTCTCCTACCGTAATATGCGATACCGGGCACAATACCGGCGGGATGCAATATATAGCCCGGCAACTGCAAGAGATACCTCACAAGCGACTGCGCATAGTCATAGGCATGGTCAACGATAAAGACATATCGGGGGTAATCGCCATGCTGCCCACCGATGCCACTTATTATTTTACACAAGCGTCGGTGGCCCGTGCCATGAAAGCCGGGGATATAGCCCGCATAGGAGCTGAGCACGGGCTGAAAGGAGAAACGTATGCCACCGTTGCCGAGGCTTATCGTGCCGCTCGCGCCGACAGCGACTGCCAAGATGTTATTTTCGTAGGCGGCAGCACTTTTGTCGTTGCCGATTTTTTGAGAGAATGTGCCGGGAAATAACCGGGGAAGGAGGCTGCCCGTTATTCGTTGGGAATAATCTTGTCTAACTCATCGATAATCCCCATGAGCTCGCTGCGGACAGCATAAAGCCGGTCCAGAGCATCTTGCTTTTTCATTTCGGGAAGTCTTCTGCGTTGCAGGCGTTTTTTCGTTCCTTCGATTGTATGCCCCTCTTGCTTTACAAGGCGATATATAAGGCGCAGTTCCTGTATATCTTCGGCGGTGTATTTACGGGTACCGCCCTTGCTCTTGCGAGGATTGACCGAAGGCAACTCCTTTTCCCAATACCGCAATGTCGAGGCCGGGATATTGAGTATTTGCGCCACCTCGGTAATAGAATAAAACATCTTTGCGTCACGGCCTTCGTCATTTTTCTTCTCCATACATCAGTCCATTACACGCCCTTGGTTTTCGGCAATCTGTATCATACGGTCGTACTCCTCAGGCGTAAGGTCCATAAAATAGTAGTTGACAGGATTTTGCACCTGCCCTTTGTATATCACTTCGTAGTGCAAGTGAGGGCCTGTACTCTTACCCGTATTGCCCACCTTGCCTATATTCTCGCCCCTGACGACCTGCTGTCCCTTGGAGACCAATATTTTGCTCAAATGGGCATAGCGGGTTATATATCCATAACCGTGGTCGAGCACGATAGTATTGCCATAGCCCTGCTGCCAACCGGTCTCCTTGACAACAGCGTTGCCGGTAGCATATACAGGCGTACCGATGGCTGCACTGAAATCCATGCCTTCGTGAAACTTGCGGGTATTATAGATGGGGTCGACACGCCAACCGTAACCCGATGCCGTATGTTTGAGGTCTTTGTTCGACACCGGCTGAATGGCGGGCAGATGCTTGATGCGGTCTTCTTGCTGATATGCCAAATCGACCAGCTCGTCGAATGAGTTGTTCTGCACATAAAGATTGCGGTAGAGAAGGTCTACTTTCCTTGTCAGCGATGCCACCAACTCGCCGTCGGGCATACGCAACAACTCGTCGTAACGCGCCACATTGCCACCGGCATTGCGCACATCATCGGCAATAGGCTCGGCTTGCAGGATAACCCGATACAGGTTATTGTCGCGCTGCTTAATGTCGTCGAGCACCACCATTATATCGTCTACCCTGCGCGACAGCAACTTATACTGCGACTCCAAACGGGCGTTCTCATACTCGAGCACACGCTCCTTGGGAGAACCGAAAAAGAAATATATCACAAGCAGCAAAACTGCTCCCAAAAATGCACTCAATAGCAAGTGGCGTATCACAGCCCAACCCTTCTTCCAGAAGGAATGGCGCACGGGGTCGTATGTAAGCGTCTGAGGATTAAATATATAAAATCTTCTCTTTCCCATTCTTTTGTTGTTTCATAAATGAGCCTGACAGCATATATAAAGAAAAAAAGCAAATAGCTACATACTTTTTTGATGCCCGATAGGCGCAAAGTTAATATTTTGAGCTATTTTTGCAAACGGTTTTCAAAAATAAAATTAGCTCGTCGAAACATCATTCTACGATGTGATAATATAACATTTATTATAAAGTTTATGTACACAGCAAAAGAAATAAGGGAGTCCTTCAAAGAGTTTTTCCGCTCCAAAGGACATCAGATAGTCCCTTCTGCTCCCATGGTAATAAAAGACGACCCCACGTTGATGTTTACCAATGCGGGCATGAACCAATTCAAAGATATCATCTTGGGCAACCACCCTGCCAAATACCATAGAGTGGCCGACTCTCAAAAGTGCCTCCGCGTAAGCGGCAAGCACAACGACCTCGAAGAGGTTGGACACGACACATATCACCACACCATGTTCGAGATGTTGGGAAACTGGTCGTTTGGCGACTACTTCAAGAAAGAAGCCATCGACTGGGCTTGGGAATATCTTGTAGATGTGCTCAAACTCAACCCCGACCGCCTATACGTCACCGTATTCGAAGGCTACGAGCCTGAGGGGCTTGAACGCGACAACGAGGCCGCCGGGCATTGGAGCAAGCACCTGCCCGAGAGCCACATACTCAATGGCAATCGCCACGACAACTTCTGGGAAATGGGCGAAACAGGGCCTTGCGGACCTTGCTCGGAAATACACATAGACCTGCGCAGCGACGAAGAGAGAGCTGCCATAGACGGCCGGTCGCTGGTAAACCAAAGCAATCCGCTGGTAATAGAGATATGGAACCTCGTCTTCATGCAATATAACCGCAAGGCCGACGGCACATTGGAGTCTCTGCCCGCCAAGGTAATAGATACGGGTATGGGATTCGAGCGTCTATGTATGGCTTTGCAAGGAAAGAAATCGAATTACGACACCGACGTCTTCCAGCCCATTATTACAGCCATCGGCAACATCTGCGGCAAACGGTATGGCGAAAACGAACAGGACGACGTAGCCATGCGCGTCATTGCCGACCATATACGTACCATCGCCTTCTCGATAACCGACGGACAGCTGCCGTCGAATGCCAAGGCCGGCTACGTAATACGCCGTATCCTGCGCCGTGCCGTACGCTACGGATATACATTCCTGGGGTTGCGGAACGCCTTCCTTTACCGGCTGATAGATGTGCTCATAGAGACGATGGGCGATGCATATCCCGAGTTGTCGGCACAAAGAGACCTCATTGCCAAAGTAATAAAAGAGGAAGAAGAGGCTTTCCTGCGCACGTTGGAGACCGGCATCAGGCTGCTCGATAAGATTATAGACGATACCAAGGCTCAAAATAAAACGGTCATCGACGGCAAAGATGCGTTTACGCTCTACGATACATACGGATTTCCGCTCGACCTTACCGAGCTGATTCTCAAAGAGCATGACATGACGGTCGATACAGCTGCGTTCGACAAGGAGATGCAGCAACAAAAGGAGCGCGCCCGCAATGCCGCAGCCGTTGAGACCGGCGACTGGGTAACATTGCGCGAGGGTGAGCCCGAATTCGTAGGTTACGACTGCGACGAATGCGAAGCCCGCATACTGCGTTATCGCAAGGTAAAACAAAAGAATCACGAGTTCTACCAAATCGTACTCGACCGCTCGCCTTTCTATGCCGAGATGGGTGGACAGGTAGGCGACAGCGGTATGCTCGTCAACGGCGACGAGAGCACCGTGATTACCACCACCAAGAAAGAGAACAACCTTGCCGTGCACATCAGCGACACGCTGCCGCAAGAGGTGACTGCTACATTCCGCGCCGTCATCAACAAAGAGGCTCGCATAGATACCTCTTGCAACCACACGGCAACCCACTTGCTGCACGAAGCATTGCGCGAAGTGCTGGGCAAGCATGTCGAACAGAAAGGCTCGTATGTATCGCCCTACTCGCTGCGCTTCGATTTCTCCCACTTCCAGAAAGTGACCGACGAGGAGTTGCGCCAAGTAGAGAGAATCGCCAACGCTAAGGTGCGCATGGCCATACCGCTCGACGAACATCGCCACATGCCTATCGCCGAGGCACGCGCCATGGGTGCTATGGCTCTCTTCGGAGAGAAATACGGCGAGGAGGTTCGCGTGGTTCGATACGGCACATCGGTAGAGTTATGCGGCGGTACGCACGTTCCCAACACGGGTAACATCGGTATGATACGCATCATCTCTGAAAGTTCCATTGCCGCCGGCATACGTCGTATAGAGGCTATAACAGGCCGTCAGGCCGAAGAGGCTACGTACCGCTTGCAAGACACGCTGAAACAAATCAGTTCGTTGTTCAACAACGCGCCCAACCTGCGTCAGGCCATAGAGAAGCATATCGCCGAGAATGCCGACTTGCGTCACCAGATAGAAGAGTTCGCTCACGAAAAGTCCGCTCAAATAAAAGCGTCGATGATACAAGAAGCAAAAGTTGTCAACAACATACGCATTGTATCATACCGAGGTCCCATGATGCCTATCTTTATCAAAAACATAGCCTTTGAGATACGCGGCGAGATGCCCGAACGGACTGCTCTCGTAGCTGCCACATTCAACATCAACGACAATAACAAACCGTTGCTGACGGTGGCTCTGAGCGACGACTTGGTTGCACAGGGCAAGAATGCCTCGCAAATCGTCCGCGAAGCGGCCCGCCTGATACAAGGCGGCGGCGGTGGACAGCCCCACTTCGCACAGGCCGGCGGGAAAGACTTTGAGAAACTCTCCGAGGCTTTTGAGAAGATGAAAGAGTTGGTTATTGCCTAACAACCATACAAGAGAATATACGTAATATCATAATCATAAGAAAGGCTGTCTCAAAACAGA
The DNA here is from genome assembly GCA_900542255.1 of uncultured Porphyromonadaceae bacterium. Classification (GTDB taxonomy): domain Bacteria; phylum Bacteroidota; class Bacteroidia; order Bacteroidales; family Barnesiellaceae_A; genus Barnesiella_A; species Barnesiella_A excrementipullorum. The sequence continues at coordinate 5,789 of UQMR01000003.1, read as the reverse complement.
AAATGAGACAGCCTTTCTTATACCCGACAAGTTACATGCCAAATCCTATCGCTCCCCCCGTCACAGCGATATACAGGGCCACAGCAGAGGATTTTCCCGCTTATAGCATCGACGCATGAGTGTCCTATCCTCAGACTCTGCCATGAAAGCACCTCATATCATAAAAACAGCGGGGAAGTCTCCTACCCCGCTGCTGCTGTTTACTATCTGTAAAGGTATCAGATACCCAAATCTTTCTTGAAGGCCTCTATCTTGGCATCGGCCATCTCGTTGGCTTTGTCATAATCGGCATAGCATGTCATAGGAATGCCGCGAACCTCCATATAGAACTTAATCTTAGGCTCTGTTCCCGAGGGGCGAACCGATACTTTGTCGCCTTCGGCCGTGAAGTACTGCAACACGTTCGAGGTGCAAGGCATATCGAGCTTCGTCACATTACCCTTGTCGTCGGTAGCGGTGAGCGACTGATAGTCTTTCACCATAACGACCGGCGAGCCGCCCAATGTTTTGAGGGGGTTCTCGCGAAATGCTTTCATCATGGCAACAATCTCCTCGGCACCTTGTTTGCCTTTGCGTACTACCGATACGCCCTTCTCCTTCGAGAAGCCATATTTGATGTAGATATCTTGTATCATCTGGTACATGGTCATGCCGCGGTCTTTTGCCCAGGCAGCAATCTCGGCCATCAGCGACATTGCCGATACGGCATCTTTGTCGCGTACGAAGTCTTCGGCCAGGAAGCCGTAGCTCTCCTCACCGCCGCCGATGTAGCGCTCTTTGCCTTCGAGCTCACGTATCACGGAAGCAATCCATTTGAAACCCGTATAGCAGTCGTACATCTTGATATTGTTGCGTTCGGCAATGGTCTTGATGGTCTCGGTGGTAACAATGGTCTTCACGATAAACTCATTGCCTTTCAAGAGGCCGCGCTCCTGATAGGTAGTCATGATATAGTTGAGCATGAGCATCACTATCTGGTTGCCGTTGGCCAATATCCACTCGCCCTTGTCGTTCTTCACGGCGATACCAATACGGTCGGCATCGGGGTCGCTTGCCATAACCAGCTCGGCATTCGTCTCTTTGGCACGCTTCACGGCGAGGTCGAGGGCAGCAGGCTCCTCGGGGTTGGGCGAAACAACGGTGGGGAAGTCGCCGCTTACCACGTCTTGCTCGGGCACGTGAATGATGTTGGTAAAGCCGAAGTTTTTGAGCGAAGCAGGTATCAAGCGTACGCCAGTACCGTGTATAGGCGTGTACACGATAGGTATGTCGTGGTGTTTGGCAATCACATCGGGCGAGAGCGAAAGGGTCTTGATGCGGTCGAGGAATTTTTTGTCTATCTCCTCGCCTATGATTTGTATCAACTCGGGATTGCCCTTAAACTTGATGTCGGCTATATTGGTTATCTTGTTCACCTCTTCAATGATACCCGTGTCGTGGGGGGCTATCACTTGTGCGCCGTCGCTCCAATATGCCTTGTATCCGTTATACTCTTTGGGGTTGTGCGATGCCGTGAGATTGATACCGGCCTGACAGCCCAGCTCGCGAATGGCAAACGATACCTCAGGCGTGGGACGCAATGCGTCGAAAAGATATACTTTGATGCCATTGGCCGAGAAGATGTCGGCCGAGATTTCGGCAAAACGGCGGCTGTTGTTGCGACAGTCGTGGCCTACGGCAACCGAGATAAGCGGAAGTGAAGCGAAATTCTTCTTCAAATAGTTGGCCAGTCCTTGCGTTGCTGCACCTACGGTATAGATATTCATTCTATTGGTTCCTGCGCCCATGATACCGCGCAAACCGCCCGTACCGAATTCGAGGTCGCGATAGAAACTCTCTATCAACTCGGTATGGTCAGGATTGTCGAGCATTGCCTTTACGGCAGCGCGTGTTTCCTCATCATAACCTTCGCCCAGCCATACTTGTGCTTTGGCGGTTACTTCTTTCAATAATGCTTCGTTTTCCATATTGTATTGTTTAATAAGTTAATCAAATACGGTGTCGGGGTATCCTGTAACGGATACAGGCAGAGAAACGCAAACGTTGTTTCCGATGGCAGTCTGCCCCACCCGCTTCCTATATCTTACAAATATAGTGATAAAAACCTATTCAAAACAAAAGTAAAGAGATTTTATCACTTTCGTTTCCTGTCATCTTATATTTATATCCTTTTGCAGGAATCTATCGCCGGTCCTACGTACCACATCTTCGTAATATTCGCGCGAATAACCGGGGAATTGCACTCCGTCGGGCATGCCGTAGTCATTGGTACGGAACGTTCCGTCGGGGTTCTGCGCTTTCACATTACCGTCGAGGAACTTCACCATAAGAAACTCGCCCAACTCTTTCCAGCGCGCCGTGCTGCTCATAGCGGCATCGTTGCTGTAACGGGTAAGGTATGCAACCGCCTCGGCAGGATTTTGATTATACAACGCCAGAGCCGTGCTGTCTACGGCCGCCGTGTTATTTTCGAAACCGTTTTCCAACTCCTCCTGTACGGCTCTTATGTCGCCTATCATGGGGTTGTAGCGGGTATATGCCATGTTGGCTACCCAATTATATACCCAGAATGCCGATGTCCACGAGAAGTCGTACATAGAGCCGTTCTCGGGGCTGAAACAGAGCGGTACTTCGGTCACGCTGCAATACATGGGGACGTAGACGCAGGTATTGGCATCATCGACACCGAACCATTGTATGCCGCCTATGGCATCGGGCAGATTACGGCGCATCTGAGCCACCAAAGTAAATCCGGTTTGCTGGGTGGCGATGGCACGCTCATTGAGATAGGTCTTGCCATTGACTTCGAACGACATGGGACGGAAACGGTATGGCGCATTGAAGGGGCCACCGCCCATATCGTTGTGCATATCGTAGGGTGTGCCGTCGAAGTGGTCGCGCATGGCATCTTTCATTTCGCGCAACGTAAGTTTACGCGAGGGACGTATATAGAGGGGGAAGGGCGTCTCGCTCTCACCTTCGAGATAACGCAAATACTTGTCCATATTGCTGTCATAACGACGGAAGAAACTCCATACGCGGGCTTCGCAACCGCGCAATGCGCCATAGTCGAGTACGCCGTACGCCTTGGAGAAGCTGAAATCTTTGTTGATACCGTTGAAGTATCCCTCTTCACGGGCAAACGATATGACATCGGGCGAATAGAGGCAGTTCTCGGGGTCGTCGAGGGGGAACTGATGGATGCGGGGATGGTTGGCGTGTCCCGATATGCAGTCGTCGGGTATGCGTATGGCTACCCATACGGCGCCCTTGCGACCGGGGCCTTTGCCTATCAGTTCCATAATCCACGCCTCATTGGGGTCGGCTATGGAGAACGACTCGCCGCTGCTGTAATAACCGTACTCTTTCACCAAGTCGGTCATCACTTGAATAGCCTCGCGGGCGGTGCGTGCACGTTCCAATCCTAATTGTATCAACGAGCCGTAGTCGATAAGCCCCAGCGTATCGACCAACTCGGGACGACCGCCCCACGTAGACTCTACGATAGCCAACTGGTGCTCGTTCATATTGCCGTTTACGGCATAAGTATGCGGCACTTGGGGAATGGCACCAAGAGGCTTGCCGGTATCCCACTCTACGATTTGGCGCATATCACCGGGCTGCCAGTCGGCAGCGGGAGTCGATGTGAGCGCACCGTAAAGCGTATGCGAGTCGGCCGAATAGGTAATCATGACACTGCCGTCGACAGTAGCGCCGGCTCCGGCAATAAGACCTGTACAAGCCCATGCCCCGGCAGGGAGAAGCATAGCAGCAAACAAAACTGATGTTATTCTCTTCATAGATTTTTAGGTTAAGCGTTTTTATTTTACCATGTAAATGTTCGTTTCAAAACTTTGCGGTTGCCGCACTGGTCGGTGACCGTCATCACAAGACGGTGCGAACCGCCCCGTGTGAGCGGCGTATTTTTCAGGCGGCAGGTGAGTCGGCTGCGTTTGGCGTCGTACTCAAAGAGGCAGAACATGCCGTCTATCTCGCCCCTGTACGAGGCGATGCCGCTGCCGGCATCGGTTATTTTCAGCGACACCACGCCGTTGGCACCCCACTTCGCCGAGTTGAGGGGTGTAATCGTCGGCGGTACCGTATCGGCCGCCACGGCATACGTACCCAAGTCGCGCACGCGGGCTACATACCATCCCGCATCATAGCGGCCTACGACGGGCGACTTGCGGCCATTGCGTATATACACCATATAGTAGCAACTGTCGGGCAAGGTGTCGCAGGTGAGTTTCAGCTCCAGCTCGCCCCACGTATGCAGGGGTACTGTCGGCTTGTGCAGCTTGTGCAAGGCCGAGTAGTATCGGCTGCTCTCTTCGGCACTGTGGGTAAAAGCGATGTCTTCATACAATGCACCTTCGGGCAGGGAGAAGCGCATATCGTCGGTTTCGCAGCTATTGGCGCGGTCATAGGCAAAAAGCTCGCCCTTCGCCGCCGGAGGCGTCGTTTCGCCGGGCGTACCTTTGATGGTGAAACGCACCGTCGAACGGTTGCCGTAGTAGTCGGTCAGCTCGAAGCGTCCCCGATAGGTACGCGCCTCATCTACGACAAAAATACCGTGGTTTGACACATCGCCATAGATTGTCGACAGGCGGTTACCGGGCGCTATGTAGGTGCGCATGATGGTCGAACCGTTGTTGCTGCGCAGCTCATCGTAGTCGATAAGCGAATTTACATAACGTGTCTCGGCAAACGTGATGCTGTCAACCAGCGACTCATAGAGCAGCGAGTCGTCAATCCAGCATTTCACCGAGCGTACGCCGTAGATATTGGATGTACCGCTCATGCGGTCGTAGGCCTTAATACCCACCGACACTTCGCCCCAAGCCGTAAACGCAGCGGTTGTATATACATTGCCGCCTTGCGCCTGCAACGACCGCACCGCCTTGCGATGCTTGCCGTCCACCACGCCATTATGGGGATAGAGCGCCAACTGTCGCGGCTCGGGGGCTATATTGTCTTTTATCTTGCGGGCAAACCACGGCAGCGGGTCGATGGGCGACTCGCTCTCGGTGTGACGCACCTCGAAGTGCAGGTGCGGACCACCCGACGAACCGGTATTGCCGCTCGTAGCCACACGCATACCGCGGGAGACGGGTATTGCGCCGGGAGCCAACAAGGTATCTATGGCAAAACTCTCGCGCTCGTATTGCATCTCGCGCACACGGTCGGCAATGAAGGGAGCGAACGACAACAAATGGCCGTAGACCGTTGTGTAGCCCGACGGATGTGTGATATACAACGCATGTCCGTACCCCCACGGCGAGACGGCAATGCGCGACACATAGCCGCTGTCGGCCGCAAAAACCGGCAGGCCGGTGCGCCCCAGCGTCTTGAAGTCGAGCCCCGAATGGAAATGATTGGAACGCAGCTCGCCGAAATTGGCACTCAACACCAACGGGATATTCAGCGGCGAAACGAACGTCACATCGGGACGATAAGCCCACGCAGCCACGACTGTGACCGACAAATATAGCGATAGTACGATTTTCTTCATGTAGATGGCAAAGATAGTGCAAGGCGAGCACAATAAAAAGCGAAAGACAAAGTTTTTCGCTTTTCATGGTCGAGCCGAAGCCTATGTTATGAAAAGATAGTGCAAGGCGAGCACAATAAAAAGCGAAAGACGAAGTTTTTCGCTTTTCATAGTCGAGCCGAAGCCTATGTTATGAAAAGATAGTGCAAGGCGAGGACAATAAAAAGCGAAAGACGAAGTTTTTCGCTTTTCATAGTCGAGCCGAAGCCTATGTTATGAAAAGATAGTGCAAGGCGAG
>UQMR01000002.1 GCA_900542255.1 uncultured Porphyromonadaceae bacterium | reverse complement strand
TTCTTATTCAAATCTATAACAACCTATATATAAGGCCCTATGAAACCCAGCAAATATAATTATACTGCCAATAACGGCGATGGTAATATTATACTATATAACATCCTAAGCGACCAAATACTTATAACAACCCCACCTTTAGCCTCTCTATGGCAAGAGCACCAAACCGATGTAAAAGCAATAGCCGACATACATCCTGCTTATTACAAAGCACTGCAAAAGAAAGGGTTCATCGTAGACGACACAACCGACGAAACCACTCACTTAATAGACCGATGGAGTGAAGAATTGTATGATAATCACACGCTTCGTCTCACCATCAACCCGACACTCGACTGCAACTTTCGATGCTGGTATTGCTATGAGGAGCATAAAACAGATATGCACATCAATGAGCAAACACTTACAGCCATATATCTATATTTGCACAGGCAATACATTAACCCCCAAATAAATCATATAGAAATTTCATTCTTCGGCGGTGAGCCGTTGCTTCATGCTTATGACGTCGTATTACCTCTTATAAAAGATGTTGTAAAAGGATGTGAAGAAAACAATAAAAGTTATCATATCAGTTTTACGACTAACGGATTTCTACTCACACCAGACATCGTAGAGCAACTAAAAAAATCATGTAAAAGTATATTTTTCCAAATCACTCTAGACGGAAACGAGGTACTGCACAATCGCACACGTTTTACAACAGATAAAAAAGGGTCATACCAAACAATCGTTAACAACGCAATATACGCCGCTCAACAAGGAATGGAAATATATATGCGACTCAACTATACCGACCGAAATATTACCTCGATGGTAGATATTCTTGATGACTTTGAACCGGTAAAAGAAGAGGTCAAATTCGATTTTCACAAAGTATGGCAAGTAAAACAGTGTGATGAACTCGAACAACAAGTAGAAAATGTAAAACAGACATTTCGCGATAGAGGATTTAACGTAGAAGCTGACAGCCACACTACAAAAGTCCATTGTTACGCCGATTATTCAGGATGCTACGTCATAAACTATAATGGCGATGTATACCGTTGTACCGCTAGAGACTTCAAGGGACATAACCGTATTGGAATCCTTACCAAGGATGGAGAAATAATAGCACAAGAACAAACAAAAGAGGAAATACGCAAACGCTATGATCGACCAGCATGTTATAATTGCATTATCTTCCCGATATGCCATGCCGGTTGTTCACAAGACAAATTAGAATATCCTGATGGAACACAATGCCTCAGATTTTACGATGAAAACGAAAAGATAAAAATTATAACTGAACGGATTAAAGAACTTACTAAATCAATACAAACACAACAAAATAATATATAATAACAAAATAGTCAAAAAATATCATTAATATACAACGATACTCTATTCTACAAATCTCCATACACATTAAATAACAAGAGGGTGTACCAAAATTTTGATACACCCTCTTTTACTTGCCTGTCTACAAAATTATCCGCCAAAGTTGTCGTACATGATGCTCGACGAATCGACACCGAGAGAGTCGAGCATGGCAACAACGGCTTGCGACATGGGGCCGGGACCGCACATGTAGTACTCGATATCCTCGGGGGCTTCGTGGTCTTTGAGGTATGTTTCGTAGATAACCTTGTGTACGAAACCGGGGGTATATTTCACGCCTGCGGCATCGGCGGCAGGGTCGGGACGGTCGAGCGCCAGATGGAACGTAAAGTTGGGGAATTCCTTTTCGAGATGGAGGAAATCTTGCAGATAGAAGACCTCATTGAGTGCGCGGGCGCCATAGAAATACGACATCTTGCGGTCGGTGGTATGCAGCGTCTTGGTCATATACATGATTTGCGAACGCAAGGGAGCCATACCGGCACCGCCGCCTATCCACATCATCTCTTTCTTTGAGTTGATAATGGGATGGAAGTCGCCATAAGGGCCGCTCATCATCACCTTATCGCCGGGTTTGAGCGAGAAGATATACGACGAGGCTATACCGGGCATCACGTCTTGGAAGCCTACTTGGGGTTTGGGTTTGAACGGCGGAGTGGCAATACGTACGGTGAGCATGATGCGGTCGCCCTCGGCGGGATAGTTAGCCATAGAGTAGGCACGCACGGTAGGCTCGGTATTGCTGCACTTCAAGCCGAAGAGGCCATATTGCTTCCACGCCGGCATATATTCGTCGCCGATAAGCGACTTGTCGATGTCTTTGTCGTAGTCCATCGTATAAGCCGGTATCTTTATTTGGGCATACGAGCCGGGGATAAAGTCCATGTGCTCGCCCTCGGGGAGTTTCACGATAAACTCCTTGATGAAAGTAGCGACGTTGCGGTTTGAGATAACCTCGCACTCCCACTCCTTGACGCCCAGAACGGCCTCGGGTACCTTGATACTCATGTCGTTCTTGACCTTTACCTGACAGCCCAGACGCCAATGTGCCTGCTGCTCTTTACGCGAGAAGTGTACTTTCTCGGTGGGGAGTATCTCGCCGCCGCCCTCCAATACCTGACAGCGGCACTGGGCACACGAGCCGCCGCCACCGCAAGCCGAAGGGAGATAAATTCTCTGTGTAGCCAGCGTAGAGAGGAGCGAGCTGCCTGTCTCTACCTCGACCGTCGTATCACCGTTGACGGTGATATGCACCTTGCCCGACGGCACAAGGTATTTCTTTGCTACCAACAAAACCACTACCAGCAACAGCGTGATGAGCAAGAAAACAATCACGCTTGTGAGTAGCACTGTTACCATAGAATCAGCCAATATCATTGTTTCAATGCTTTTATCGTGTTACAATTTGATACCGAGGAAGCTCATGAATGCTATACCCATCAGCCCGGTGATAATAAAGGTTATACCTATGCCGCGCAGCGGGGCCGGCACATTGCTGTATGCGAGTTTCTCGCGAATGGCGGCAATACCCACAATGGCAAGCAGCCACCCTATGCCCGAGCCGAGGCCGTAAACGGTAGCTGTCCACACCGTATCGAAGTTGCGCTGCTGCATAAACAGCGAACCGCCCAAGATGGCGCAGTTGACGGCTATAAGCGGCAGGAATATACCCAGCGAGGCATAGAGCGAGGGCGAGTATTTCTCTACCACCATCTCTACCAACTGCACGATGGAGGCTACCACGGCGATGAAGAGTATCAGGCTGAGGAAGCTGAGGTCGACATCGGCAAAGCCTTCGCCCAACCACGAGAGGGCGCCGGGTTTGAGCACATAATTTTCCAACAGGTAGTTGACGGGCACCGTGATGGCCAGCACAAAGGTTACCGCAATGCCCAGCCCGAACGAGGTCTTTACCGTCTTGGAGACGGCAAGATAAGAACACATACCCAAGAAGTATGCAAATATCATGTTGTCTATAAAAATAGACCGTATAAACAAATTGAGATTTTCCATATTCTGCTTTCTGTTTTAGGGAATGTGTTTCGTTTATTTCTCTTGCAGCTCTTTATTGCGCGAGCGGTGTACCCAAATGATGCAGGCCACCGTGATGAGCGCCATAGGCGGCAATATCATGAGACCGTTGTTCTCGTAGCCCCACTGGTAGAATATCTGCGGGATAACGGGGTGCCCGAAGAGTGTACCCGAACCCAGCAACTCACGGAAGAATGCTACGATGACGAGAATAATGCCGTAGCCGACGCCGTTGCCTATACCGTCGAGGAACGAGTCCCACGGGTTGTGGCTCAACGCATAGGCTTCGAGACGTCCCATCACGATACAGTTCGTAATGATGAGTCCTACGAATACCGAGAGTTGCTTGCTCACTTCATAGGCAAAGGCTTTGAGCAGCTGGTCGACGATAATCACCAGCGAAGCTACTACCACCAGTTGCACGATGATGCGGATGCTGTTGGGTATGGTATTGCGCAACAACGAGATAATTACATTCGACAGAGCCACCACGGCAATAACCGAGATTGCCATGACACAGGCCGGCTCCAACTTCGACGTTACGGCCAGGGCCGAGCAGATACCCAGTATCTGCACGATGACGGGATTGTTTTTTGACAGCGGTCCTAACAAGACCTCCTTATTTTTCAATATCATAATAGCATCTCCTCTTATTTGTCTAACGATTTCAGGAACGGCTCATAGGGTAACAGGCAATCTTGTATCATGCTCTGCACACCCTTGCTGGTGATAGTGCCGCCCGATATGGCATCTACATAGTCGGCTCCGTCGAGGGGCTTCTGGCCTTTCTTCATGACAGCCACAGGCTTAAACTCTCCGTCGATAAAAAGCCGCTTCCCGGCAAACTGTTGCTGGAACGCAGCATTTCCTATCTCGGCGCCCAGGCCCGGCGTCTCTCCCTGATGGGCAAAATAGGAGCCATAGACTTTCTGGCCATCGGCATCGACCGATATATAGCCCCATATAGGGCCCCACAAACCGGCTCCGTAGAGGGGCAGGATATATTTCACGTCGCCATTGTCGAGCGTACACACAAAGACCGGCAGACGCCGCTCGGCAGCATCGCGCCTTACCTCGGCGGCGATATCGATGCCGAAAGCCTCTGCTTCGGCCCTGCGGCCTGTTGCATCTACCACATAACTGTCGGTAATATACTTCTCATAGAGCGACACGGCATCTTGTGCCGTAGACTTTATATTGACGGAACTAAGTATCTGCATCATCTTGTCTATGCGGATATTCTCTTGCTGGAAGGGTCTGAGCGACACCGATGCGATGGCAAGGATGGCCGCTACCACCACTACCATGACCGCCGAATAGAGAATCGTATATGTATTGCCTTGCTTGTTCATGACTTCACCTCCTCGCTATTGATTTGTTTGGCTCGCTTCATGCGACGACGGATGTTGGCTTCTACCACACAATAGTCTATCAGCGGAGCGAAAGCGTTCATAAAGAGTACGGCCAACATGGCACCCTCGGGATAACCGCTGTTGAATACCCTGATAAGGATAGCCAGCACACCTACCAGGAAGCCGTATATATACTTACCCGTCTCGGTACGGGCTGCCGTCACGGGGTCGGTAGCCATAAAGACGGCTGCAAAGGCAAATCCGCCGAGGCATACCTGCTCTATGGGCGACAACAGGGCGGCGGCATAGGTCGAGGGGTCGACAAAGGTACATACCCAGCTCGTCAGCAACCCTCCGGCAAAGACCGAGAGCATGATGCGCCAACTGGCTATGCCGCTTATCAGCAGGATGGCAGCTCCTATGAGAATGGCCAGCGTAGAGGTTTCGCCGATAGAACCGGGGATAAAACCGAGGAAGGCATCGAGCGTGGTAATGGGCTCGCCTACAATATTGGTAAGCGTAAGGTCGCCTCCCGTATGCGTAGCCAACTGCCCCAGCGGCGTAGCGCCCGAGAATCCGTCGACTACCGCACCGCCTCCTATACCGAAAGTATCGGTCGTACGCACGAAGACCTCGTCGCCACTCATCTTAGAGGGATAGGCAAAGAAGAGGAATGCCCGCGTAACAAGGGCTACATTGAATATATTCATACCCGTGCCGCCAAAGACCTCCTTGGCAAAAATCACGGCAAAGGCGGTGGCCACGGCTATCATCCACAACGGGGTGTCTACCGGTACTATCATAGGAATGAGCATACCCGAAACGAGGAAGCCCTCCTGTATCTCGTGGTGACGCAACTGCGCTCCTATAAACTCTATGCCGAGACCTACGACATAGGCAACCACTATCTTGGGCAAAACAGCGAGGAAACCGTAGGCAAAAACAGACCAGAAGCCTGTCTGTGCCAGCTCTCCGATGGCCAGGTAGTGCTGGTATCCCACGTTGTACATACCGAAAAGCAGTGCGGGCAACAGTGCGATGATGACAACCGTCATCGTACGTTTGGAGTCGATGGCGTCGTGGATGTGCACACCCGACCGCGCTGTCGTCGACGGCACGAACAAAAACGACTCGAAGCCTTCAAATACCGATTGCAAAGCCGAGAACTTTCCGCCCGGCTCGAATTGGGGCTTCACTTTATCGAGGAATTTTCTTAGTGCTTTCAAAATAATACTATTTATTCGTTATTGTAATACTCGACAACGTCAACACATCTCCTTGCGCAGCAAATCCAGACCGTTACGCACTATCTGTTGCAACGGGAGCTTGGAAGTGTCGACAAACTCACAGGCGGCAAAGTCCTCGGGAGCCACCTCGTATATACCGAGTTGCTCCATGCGGTCGATGTCGAAGGCGATGATTGCCTTGATAAGATACTCGGGAAGGATATCCATAGGGAACACCTTATCGTACTCGCCCGACATGATGATGGCTCGCTCGCCACCATGAATACGGGCATCGGGCTTATTCTCGCAACGGCACGGCAGCCAACGAGAGAGGAACGTGCGGCTCAACGAGAGTGCCCGCAGCCCGGGCATAGCCCAGCCCAGGAAATCGTGTGTCTCGTCGCCCTCGGGGATAACGGTTATTTGCGAATGGTATGCGTCTAAATATCCGTCGGAGGGGATGTGCAAACCGGTAAGCACATTACCGCTTATAAAACGGCGGTGATGTTGCGCCGGCACAAGGTTGTCGCCTACCATATCGGCGACGGGTGTGCCGGGGCAGGCTTTTACGTATGTGGGATGGGCCACTTCGCTGCCGCATAGGGCTACGGTGCGTGTCAGGTCGATGCTTCCGGTGAGCAGCAGGCGGCCTATAAATACTACATCGAGGGCACAGAGCGTCCACACGGTTTCGCCTTTATTGACCGGAGCTATATGATGCAACTGCACTCCGGCATTACACGACGGGAATGCGCCTTTGAACACTACCGGCTCTACGCAATCGGGCAAGCGGGTGGCATGCGCCTCCTCGTCGATGCCTACATAGACCTTCCCTTGCGTAAGTCGTGCCAATGCTTTCAAACCGGCCTGCAACGCAGTGTTGTCGTCGCTCCACAATAAATCGTATGCGTGGCGGGGTGCCAAGGGGGCATTGTCGAACGCTGTCACAAAGATGTCGCGAGGGGCTACATCGGGGTCGGCAATGATGTCGTAGGGACGTTGCTTGATATAGACCCACAAGCCGGCAGCCTGCAACAACCCACGCAAAGCCTCGGGAGCCATGCGGTCGGCATCCTGGATACCGAAATCGACTCTCTCGCCTGCGCCATCGTTCTTTACAACAATCTTCAATACCTTACGTCGCTCGCCGCGCTCTACTGCTACAACCTCGCCGCTCACGGGCGATACAACCTGCACTGTCTCGTGGTTCTTGTCGTGCATCAGCGGAGAGCCGGCCTTCACTTTATCGCCGGGTCTTACCGTCACCTTGGGCAACAAGCCTACATAGTTGTCGGGCACAACGGCTATCTCGCCGCTTGTCACCAGCTTGTCGTTACCGGGTACGGCCTCGCCCTCGATACAAAGATTCAATCCTTTTTTGAGTTTTATTACCCTTACCATATTCAAAGAGTATATTTAGAGGAACATTTTTCCGGCACGAAATTACATAAATTTTTCTGTAATGGACCGTCCATATCATCCAATCGGACGATATATTCACGATATAATAACAAACAATAGGCAGTTTGCTATGCCGACTTATCATATTTAACTACTATAAAGGGCGGTCGCACCTCAGAGCACAGAGCGACACTGATACCGGCCCGCCACGTCAAGAGAGCCTACCCCAAAAACGGAGGGCACGCTATTGCAAGTATCGGCGGCTTGGAGTAACTTTACGGCATGAAACATTGTTATTATTTATATAATCAACGACATCATCATGATTAAAGCAGTAATAGTAGGATATGGCAACATAGGACGCCATGTCCTCGAAGCCTTGGAGACAGCTCCCGATTTTGAGGTAGCAGGTATCGTACGCCGCCAGGTCAGCGACAGCCCCGAGTATCTGAACCGATATACCATCACTACCGACATTTCGCACATCAAGGCCGATGTGGCTATCCTATGCACCCCCACACGCCGGGTAGAAGAGTATGCCTATGCAGCCCTCGAAGCCGGCATGAACACCGTTGACAGTTTTGATATTCATACCGGCATTGTCGCTCTGCGGCAATCGCTCGACCGCAAGGCCAAAGAGTGCGGCAAGGTTTCTATCATATCGGCCGGCTGGGACCCGGGTACCGACTCGGTAGTACGGGCTCTTATGGAAGCCTGTGCACCCCACGGCATAACATACACCAACTTCGGACCCGGCATGAGTATGGGTCATACCGTAGCGGTAAAGGCCATAGAGGGTGTGAAAGCGGCTCTCTCCGTAACCATCCCGTTAGGCACAGGCATACACCGCCGCATGGTATATGTAGAGTTGCTCGACGGCTACTCGCTGGACAAGGTTGCGGCTGCAATCAAGGCCGACCCCTATTTTGCCAGCGACGAGACGCACGTTATAGAGGTGCCTTGCGTCGATGACGTAAAAGATATGGGACACGGCGTGAACATGGTGCGCAAAGGCGTCTCGGGCAAGACCCAGAACCAACGCTTCGAGTTTAACATGTCTATCAACAACCCGGCTCTCACAGCACAGATACTCGTAGGCGCAGCCCGAGCCTCCATGCGCCAGCAACCGGGAGCATATACGATGATAGAGATACCCGTAATAGACCTGCTGCCGGGCGAGCGAGAAGAGTGGGTACGCCACTTGGTATAAATAACAAATCTGCTCGGCAGGCAGAATGAGAACCTGCCATACGCAACAAGGAGAAGGCCGCTCACCCGCGGCCTTCTCCTTGTTTTTATTATATGTCACACTCATGCAGCACCGGCAAAACGGTCTATGACACGCCTCGATAACCGCATAAAAAATGGGCTGCAACCGGATTTGCCCGTCCGGCCACAGCCCTTATAGGAACTACGAAGAAAGTTAATTGTCGGTACGGCCGCCGCCCAAGGCATTATAGAGCGTAACGACCGACTGCATACGGGTCACAGCCTCGGCTACTTCGCTGAGCTGTGCACTCAATAAAGACTGGCGCGCCGTGAGTAATTCAAGATACGAGGCATCGCCCACACGGAACAAGGCTTCGGACGACTTGGCTGCCTTTTCCAGCTCATCGCATTGCTGGCTGCGCAGTTGCAGCATACGGTCGGCTGTTTCGGCGGCATACAGCGCATCGCTCACCTCTTTACCGGCTTCGAGAATAGCTTGCTTATAATTGAGCAAGGCTATCTGCTCCTCATCCTTAGAGACACGGAGGTTAGATATGAGCTGCCCACGGTTGAAGATGGGTTGCGTCAACGAGGCAACAGCCGAAAGTATCCAGCCCGCAGGGTTTGTAACGACTTGTCCCAAACCATCGACCCATCCTGCGCTACCCGTAAGGGTAAGTTTCGGATAGAATGCCGAGCGTGCCCGGTTGGTCGTGTAATATGCGCTTGCCAGCTGCATTTCGGCTTGCATCACATCGGGGCGATTCGAGAGCATCAATGCAGGCACGCCTACTTCCACTTGCTCAGGCATCTGTTGATCTTCGAGCCTGCCGCGCTCTATCGCCTGCGGGGCTTTGCCCAACAAAACGCAGAGTGCATTCTCGGTCTCGCGGCATTGGCGTTTCAGGTCGACGAGTGTAGCTTCGGTCGATACATAGCTTGCACGAGCCTGTGCCACATCGGCCGAGGTTGCCATACCTACCTCCTGCATGGTGGTAAGCGTTCTTACTTGGTCGCGCCATATAACAACCGTCTCATCGGCAATCTCTATCTGGCGGTCGAGCATAAGCAGGGTGTAGTAGCTGTTGGCAATAGAGGCTACCAAGGATGACTGCACGGCTTGCTTATATGCCTCTTGTTGCAAGAGCGTGGCTTTGGCACCCCGGTGAGCATTGAGCAAATTTCCGAAAAGGTCTATCTCCCAGCTTGCAGAGACCGGCACCTCGTAACTTTGTGCTATCACCGTACCATCGTCGCCGGTGACAGAGATTTGAGGCGAAAGGCTCAGCGAAGGCAAATAGGACAATTTGGCCGAGAGCAGTTGTGCCGAGGCCTGGTCGACACGCAGTATAGCAGTCTGCAAGTCGACATTGTTGGCCAAGCCCTCCTCGATAAGCCCTTGCAAGAGCGGGTCGCGGAAGAGCTCGCGCCACGGCAGGTCACCGAAGTTGGTCGTATCGTTGGTTATGGTATCGGTAACGACATCACGGTAGATACCCTCGGCCGAAATCTCCTCAGAACGCTCGTAACTTTTATATATAGAGCAGCTATTCAACGCCAGAACGAGCGTCGAGAACAATATTATCTTTTTCATTTTCTATCCTCCTTTCTTTGACCCATAACTTTCTCTTCGATATACTGGAATACGATGAAGAAAGCCGGCGTTACAAACAACAACGCAAGAGAGCCTATGAGCAAACCGCCCACAACACCTACGCCAAGAGAGTTGTTACCATTGGCACCTACTCCGCTGGCAAACATCAGCGGCAACATACCGAATATCATCGTAAGCACCGTCATCAGGATAGGACGGAAACGTACGGAGGCTGCCTCGATAGCCGCATCGGTGAGCGACATGCCTTTTTCGCGTGCCTCGGTAGCATACTCGGTGAGCAGAATGGCAGTCTTCGACAACAGACCTATCAACATAATCAAACCTGTTTGCAGATAGATGTTGTTCTCGATACCCCAGAAGCGGGCGAACAAGAAGCTACCCATCAAACCGAAGGGTACCGACAATATGACGGCAAACGGGACAAACAAGCTCTCGTAGAGGGCACACAAGATAAGGTAGATAAGCAATACGCACACAGCATATATCATCACCGTACTATTGGAACCTGCCATCTCGGCCTCCTCACGCGTCATACCGCTAAACTCGTAGCCGTATCCCACAGGTAAGGTCTGGGCAGCTACCTCCTTGATGGCATTGATGGCATCGCCCGAACTGTAACCGTCGGCAGGCATACCGTTGACACCGATAGAGGAGAACATGTTGAAACGGGCCAGCGACTCGGCACCATAGGTCTTGGTAAGCGTGACAAACTGACTCACGGGAGCCATGCCTCCGGCTGCCTTTACATATATATTATCGAGTGACTGCAAGTCCTTGCGGTAATCGGACGGAGCTTGTATGATAACGCGGTAGAGCTTCGAGAAACGGTTGAAGTTCGATACGTACGAACTACCGAAATATCCCGTGAGTACCGAGAGTACCTGCTCGGTAGAGACGCCGGCACGCATACATTGGGCAGCATCTATATCGATACGGTATTGCGGGAAGTTATTACTGAATGCCGTGTAGGCACGTTGTATCTCGGGGCGCTTGTTGAGCTCACGCAAGAAGTTATTGGTTATCTCCGAAAGAGTAGCCATATCGCCACCCGAACGGTCTTGGATAGAGAGCTCGAAACTGTTACCCGTACCATAACCGGCAATCATAGGCGGCGCAAAGACGAACAACTGGGCATTCTTGATATGTGCCGTACGCTCGTATATCATGTTGGTAACGGCCTCTACACTATTCTCCTTACCCTCACGCTCGCTCCAATCGGTCAACCGGATAATGAACATACCATGCGATGCTCCGTTACCCGAACCCATACCGAAACCTGCGACCTTGTTGTAAGTCCTTATCTGCGGCAGGTCTGCAATACTGCGCTCTACCTCTGCGATAATTTTATCGGTCTCGGCCAGCGTACTACCGGGAACGGCATCGATAGAAACGAACAAGGCACCCGTATCTTCTGAGGGAACAAGACCTGTCTTAGCCGAACGCATCAGCAATACCAGTACAACGCAGGCAATTGCAAAAAGACCGGCTGCAATCCAACGGTGACGGATAAAATAGGTAATACCGGCCTTGTATTTCTCCAATATTCTACCGAATGCGGCATCGAAAGCCATACGGAAACGAGTAGAGAACTCGGGC
Source organism: uncultured Porphyromonadaceae bacterium (assembly GCA_900542255.1). Classification (GTDB taxonomy): domain Bacteria; phylum Bacteroidota; class Bacteroidia; order Bacteroidales; family Barnesiellaceae_A; genus Barnesiella_A; species Barnesiella_A excrementipullorum. The sequence continues at coordinate 64,094 of UQMR01000002.1, read as the reverse complement.
TTCTTACCCTCTTCGACAACCTCGTTGGGTTTCAATATCAAAGCACATAACGCCGGCGACATGGTAAGAGCATTGATAGCCGAAATACCTACGGCTACGGCCATGGTGATACCGAATTGCGTGTAGAATACACCCGACGTACCACCCATAAACGACACAGGAACGAACACTGCCATGAATACCAACGTAGAGGTAACGATAGCCGATGAGATACCGTTCATGGCATCGACCGTAGCCTTATATGGCGACTGGTATCCGGCATCGAACCTTGCCTGCACCGCTTCCACCACAATAATGGCATCATCGACTATCGTACCGATGGCCAACACCAAAGCGAAAAGCGTAAGCAAGTTGATACTAAATCCGGCAATATAGAGCGCAGCAAACGTACCAATAAGCGAAACGAAAATACTTATGGTAGGTATAAGCGTCGAACGGGGATTCTGCAAGAAGAAATATACGACCAATACCACCAATATGATGGCCTCTATAAGGGTCTTGATAACCTCATTGATAGAGGCATCGAGGAAGTCTTTGGTATTCATCAACTCGACAATTTCCATACCTTTGGGCAGTGTCTTGGAGCTTTCGGCAAGGAACTTGTCTATATTTTCTATAATCTCGTTGGCGTTAGAACCGGCTATCTGGTATATCATACACGACACACCGGGACAACCATTGATACCACCGGCATAAGCATACGACACACGCCCCAGCTCTATGTCGGCAACATCTTTGAGACGCAATATACGGCCATCGTCAAATGACTTGATAACAATCTCGCCAAACTCCTCGGGCAACTCATAGCGGCCACGATATTTCAACGTATATTGATATACGTTCTTCGAGTCCTCGCCGATAGAACCGGCCGACGACTCTATATTTTGGTCAGAGAGAGCAGCCGTCACATCGCTGGGCTCCAAACCGTATTGTGCCATCACATCGGGTTTGAGCCATACACGCATAGCATAGTCGCCACCCATCACCTCCACGTCGCCCACACCGGCGATACGCATGATTTGCGGACGGAGGTTGATAGAGAGATAGTTGGTGAGGAAGTTCTCGTCATACGTGCTGTCGGGGCTGCACAATCCGAAAATCTTCAACATACTCGTCTGACGTTTCTGCGTGGTCACACCCACTCTCGTTACCTCGGCGGGCAAAAGCGAAGTTGCCGTAGAAACACGGTTCTGCACATTCACGGCAGCCATATCGGGGTCGGAACCTTGCTCGAAATATACCGTGATACGTGCACTACCCGTATTGGTAGCGTTAGAGGTCATGTATGTCATGTTCTCCACACCGTTGATGGCCTCTTCCAACGGCACGATAACCGATTTCTGCACAGTCTCGGCATTGGCGCCGGCGTATGAAGTCGACACACTGATGGTAGGCGGCGCAATATCGGGATATTGTTCTATCGGGAGCGAAAAAAGACCTATCAAACCGACCATAAGAATTACGGCCGAGATGACCATCGACAATATAGGACGGTCTATAAATGTTTTCAGATTCATACTTATTCAGCTGCTTGGTTAGAAACTACCGTGCCTTCTCTCAACAAGCCTGCGCCCTCGGCAACAATCACATCGCCTACTGCCAAACCGCTTTCTACGATATATTCACGTCCGTCGTTGATTTCGAAGACTGTCAACAGCACCGACTCGGCCTTGCCATCGACAACCTTGTAGGCATAAATCTTGTCTTGTATCTCAAAAGTAGCTTCCTGGGGAATGACGATGCAATCTTTCTTTTCATAAGGTATGATTACATTGGCCGAGCCGCCGCTCATAAGGCGTCCGTCCTTGTTGTCGAATATGGCACGGAGGCTCACAGCTCCCGTTTGCTTGTCGACAATACCGCTGATAACATCGATTTTACCTTTCGTTCCATAGAGCGAGCCATCGTTGAGCTGCAACTCAACGGCAGGCATCGAATCGAGTGCGTTCTGCAACGAGCCATATTGGCGGGTAAGAGAGAGCACTTGTTTCTCACCCATAGAGAAATAGGCATACACGACCGAGTTGTCAGATACATTGACCAAGGGGTCGGCAATAGATGAACTTACCAATGCACCTACACGGTATGACGTGATACCGGCAACGCCGTCGACAGGGCTTGTCACTTGTGTATAAGAAAGGCTGTTGGCAGCATTTACTTCCTCTGCCTGTGCTTGCGCCAAAGCAGCCTCGGCGGTACGGAGATTATTTTGAGAAGTACGCAGCTCAAAGTCCGAGATGACTTGTTGGTCATAAAGTTGCTGACGTCCTTCGAGATTAAGCTCGGCTGTCGCCACGTTGGCTTCGGCCGTAGCTACTGCGGCTTTTGCCGTCTGCAAAGCTGCCTCATAAGGCACCGGGTCGATTACAAACAGTGTTTGTCCCTTGCGCACCTTGGCACCCTCTTTCACCAATACTTGCGTAATGGTACCGCCTACCTGCGGTCTGATTTCAACATCTTGTCTACCTTGCAATGTAGTGGAATATTTCACCGACAACTCTCTGTCTGATGTTTTCAACTCCATCAATTTATACCCACTACCTTCAACTTGTCTCGTTTCCTGTTTACAGCCGGCAAAGAGCAATAAACAAGCCGATAATACAATTAACTCTTTTAACTTCATAATCCTATTTTTTTAACACGCAAAATAAACGCTTTTTTCTTATTCAAATTTTGCATTAACGGCGCATACATTTTGCCCAAAAAGACATTTTTGATTATTTCACATATCATAATTAATCATTTCACCCGTTTTGTTGTCTAAGAGAGACATATCAAACCCTAAAAACAGACCTCGAAATGAAACAAACTTCTTTCCAGCAACTTTTCGCGTTATTTGATGCAAAAATACAAATTTCCCAGCAATTAATCGTATATAACGGATGCGACATAGCCCCGTTTACCAACATAACCATCGCGGGCATGCACGCATTCCTGCTGATTATAAAAGGAAATATCACATTATCTATCAATCATAAAGAATATACATTCAAGCAAAACACCTTTATAGATATTACCAATGACAAGACATTTCGTTTTATAGATGCCTCTGCCGACCTCTCTTTCTACTGTCTCTTTGCCAATAACGAATTCCTGCGCGATACCATCCAAAACATCCGACTGCTGCCACGCACTTACTTCTACCGCGTTTCGTTCAAACCGGCATTGCAGCTTACGCCGACCGACGCGAATGCGCTAAGGCTCAACCTCTCTATCTTGCAGTCGCACATTGCCCGTAAGAGTCACATCTTCTTCAAGGAGATTGCCAACAACCTATTTCTCAATTTCATGTACGAGATAGGCAATATATTCAACAAGCAGGTTATTCTTCACGACAACAATTACTACTTGCGCAAGCAAGATATTATCACGTTCCGCTTCATAGACCTCGTACGCAAAAACTGCAAGGAACAACACGAAATAGACTTCTACGCCTCGCAGCTGAACCTCTCGCCCAAGCACCTCGGGCGGGTCGTCAAAAGCACTACCGGGAAGACCCTCTACAAAATCATCAGCGAAGAACTTACCATTGAGGCTATCAGCCTGATTTCAAAGGAAGATACGCAAATACAACAGATTGCCGACGAACTCCATTTTGCCGACATCGCATCATTCTCCAAGTTTTTCAAGCGTAATACCGGCATGTCGCCCATGCAGTACAGGGAGCGATAGAGCGGCCGCCCCCCTTTATATCGGCGAGACCCGACGAAATGATTTTAGGCTGCATTCTGCTTCCTTTTGCTCCCGCATTGCACTATCTTTGCACCCGTTATGAAAGAATACAGCCATATTTTTATCGATCTCGACGACACGATATGGGACTTCAATGCCAACTCGCATGTAGCGTTGGCAAAAACCTTCGAGGAGTTGCACCTGCACACGATTTTTGCCGACTACGACCTTTTCAGCCAACTCTATTACAGCAAAAACGCCGAGCTGTGGGATTTGTATCACCACGGGAAGATAGCGCGCGAATACCTTATCATAGAGCGATTTGCATATCCGCTGCGCACATACGGGTATGTCGATAAAGGAGACTCCCTTGCCGCTCAAATCAACAAACGCTATTTAGATATATTATCGCAGCAAACCCGGCTTATACCGCATGCCTGTGAGATGCTAAGCGACCTGCATGAGAAAGGTTACAAACTCTATATCCTGAGCAATGGCTTTGCCGAGGTACAGGCGCGCAAGCTGGAAGCCGGAAAGGTGGCGCAATTCTTCTCGCGCATCGTTCTCTCTGACGAAATCGGCATCACCAAACCCGACCGCCGTATTTTCGATTATGCTTTGGAGGTCACCGACGGCAAGGCCGAAACGACCTTGATGATAGGCGACAACTACGATGCCGACATCATGGGTGCCGCCCACGCCGGATGGGGACAAATCTACTTTGACCGCTACGGGAAGGGATATACCGGCAATGCGCCACAACATGTCATACACTCGCTTGCCGAGGTAGCACATATCTTATAAAAACGTCTGCGGACTACACCCCCGCAGGGGAAACAGCGTAATTATGCCTCTGTATCCATGTCGCTGCCATCGTCGTCGGGGAGTATTGCCACGCCGCGCAGATTTTCGAGCCGCTCGCGCAAACGGGGCATCGCCATACGCCGCAGCCTGAGAGTCATCTCACAATCCATCTCGAACGATTGTGCCACGACAGCAGCCTGCTCTTCCTTGACGATACGCATCACCTCGTTCATGAGCGGATACTCGAAGTGTATCTTCACGCAATCCTCGATAAGCCGCTCTACTATGTTACATGCCGCTATCGCCTCTGATGCCGCAGTACGATATGCAACGATAAGGCCTCCCGTCCCCAACTTAATACCGCCGAAGTAGCGCACCACAACAATGAGTATATCTGTGAGGTTGGCCGAGTTGATTTGCCCTAAAATAGGTTTCCCGGCGGTCCCCGAGGGCTCACCGTTATCGTTTGAGCGGAAACATTTGCGGTCGGCGCCTATCATATAAGCCCAACACACGTGGCGGGCATCGTAATACTCCTTGCGATACTGTTCTACGTATGCAAGCGCCTCATCGACAGAAACTACCGGCACGGCAAAGGAGAGAAAACGGCTCATCTTCTCTTTGTATATGCCCTCGCCGGGAGCTTCTATGGTGAGGTAGGTGTCTTGCATGTCAGTCTACTTGGTGCAAGTCGTGCCCCATGCGCTCTTTTTTGGTATGCAGGTACTCGGCATTGTATTGGTTGGGTTTCACCTCGATAGGCACATTCTCCACAATGCAGAGGCCATACCCTTCGAGCCCGATACGCTTCATGGGATTGTTTGTCATAAGACGGATATTGCGCACGCCCAAATCTCTGAGGATAGAGGCTCCCACGCCGTAGGTACGCTCATCGGCCTTGAAACCGAGATGGAGATTGGCATCTACCGTATCGAAGCCGTTCTCCTGTAACTTATAGGCTCTTATCTTATTCATCAGCCCTATACCGCGCCCCTCCTGGCTCATATACACCAGCACGCCTTTACCGGCTGCATCTATGGCTCTCATGGCCTCGTGCAGCTGCTCGCCGCAGTCGCATCGTTTCGAGCCGAAGATATCGCCCGTCATACACGAGGAGTGCATGCGTACCAAAACCGGCTCATCGGGCTCCCACGTGCCCTTTATGAGCGCTATATGCTCGGCCCCGTTCGATATTTGGCGGAAGGGTATGAGCCTGAAACCGCCGTATGCGGTAGGCATATTCACCTCCTCGCCACGTTCTACGATGGCCTCCTGTTTCAAACGGTATGCAATAAGGTCGCGGATTGAGACAAATTTCAGATTATACTTGTCGGCTATCTTGCGCAACTCGGGCATACGGGCCATTGTACCATCCTCGTTGATGATTTCAATCAGCGCGGCTGCGGGGTAAAGCCCTGCCAAGCGTGCCAAGTCGACGGCAGCCTCGGTATGGCCGGCGCGTACCAATACACCGCGAGAGCGGGCTCTGAGGGGATTTATGTGGCCGGGACGTCCGAAGTCGGAGGGTTTCATCGAGGGGTCTGCCAGAGAGCGTATCGTGGTGGCGCGGTCGGCCATGGAGACACCGGTGGTGCAGCCTGCCCCTATGCGGTCGACGGTAACGGTAAAGGGAGTCCCCAGCAAAGAGGTGTTGTCGAGGACCTGCATGTTGAGCTCCAACTCCATGCAGCGCTCCTCGGTGATAGGGGCGCACAGCACGCCGCGCCCTACGGAGAGCATGAAGTTTACCTTTTCGGGGGTAATTTTCTCTGCCGCGATGATAAAATCGCCTTCGTTCTCACGGTCTTCGTCATCTATGACAATCACGAAATTTCCCTGACGGAACTCTTCTATCGCCTCTTCGATAGTATTGAGTTTGATTTTTTCGTTATCCATATTTATATCGGGTTTGTTTATTCGTTTCGGGAGTCTGTTTTTCGCAATAAAGTTACCAAATCGCCGTTGGCCTCGATAATGGCATGTACGGCCGCCGTCAGGTGTGCATAGCGTTGCGATGCTATCCAATAAAGGGGCAATCCCACGGGAAAGAACACCATCACGGCTATCGAGAGCAAGCGTATGCGCACCGGGCGCAGCATCCACTCGGGCACAATGACAGGGTAGTCCATCAATTTGGTGGCGACCATGCGGTCGGTCGTTTCCGAGGTGTATTCTACCAGCGAGTTGGTGACAGTGGCAAGGTTCTGTATCGCAGGCATATCGTACCCTTTTGTCCAAAAGGCGACATACCGGAGACGGGGATTGTCGCGCAGGAAGGTGCGGCACATATCTGTCAGTGCAAGGGCTTTTTCCTCGGCAACTGCGGGCGACATGGGGGCAAGCACGATATCTTTGAGCTCAACCTTGCGCACACCGGCTTTGCCGAACAGCTGCCGGAAGAAATCGGCATAGACATCGAGATTGAGCACGGCCGAGTCTTTGGTGGCCCGCGAGGTAAGGAATATGCCCAACGGTAGCAATACGGCCGAGCTGAGCCAAATACCCTGCCATACCGGCCATACGCCATCGCGCGCCATCTTATAGCCGGTATTGTCTATAATATAATAGATGATAAACAATATGACCGATACCACGATGGGCACTCCCAAACCGCCTTTGCGAATGATAGCTCCCAACGGAGCACCGATGAAGAAGAAGATGATACAGGCCAGGGAAAGGGTAAATTTCTTCATCAGCTCTATCTCGTGACGGCGTATCGTGAAGCGTTTGTCGGCTACGGTCATAGAGTTGAAGTTATAATCGTTTTTATAAGTCTGGGCCCGCTCCAACGCCCTTGCCACATAGAGCTGCCTGCGCTGATTGTTTTCGCCCTGCCAAAGAGAGTCGAGGTTGATTGTTTGCGCCGCTTGTTGCATGGCCGCTTCGTCCTGTTGCCGTTCGGACGGCGACATCTTGCTACGGCGGTCGATGTCATTTTTATACATGCCGAAATAGCCCGATACCTGCAAACGCGAGGCATAATTGGCACCCAGACTATCCACGACCAGATTCATGGAGTCGATAGAGGTGCGCAACTCGGTATAGTTCTTTCCTACGTACTGTCCCTGCATGAGCTCGTCGTCGAGACGGTTGAAGTTGGCATCGAAGTTGATGAGCAACTCCTTGAACGAAAAGGTCTCCCGCCGGTACGGGATGTTGTTGTAGGTATTGGTACGGTTGGTTTGCAGGTTTTCAAACGACTCGCCATTATATAACGTCAGCACGAGATGCTTTTTGTCGGCGGTCGTCTTCAATTGCCCCGAGTCGGCCAAGACGATGGTAGCATTGTCGAAGCCTTTCGACATGTCGTAAATCATCATATTGTGCATAACACCCGTGCGGCGGTCTTTCTCTTTCACATAGAGGTTATAGCCGCTTATCTCGTCATAAAACACGCCTTCGGGGATATCCAGCTCGGGAGACTTCTGCCTAACGGAGTAGATGAGCGTCCACATCTTTACTTGCGCCTGCGGCAAGACATCGTTCTGGAAGAAAAAAGCGAGTACGGCAATGACGCTCACGAGAAATATAAGCGGGCGCATCACATGCAACAGCGAGACACCGGCTGCCTTGATGGCAAGCAGCTCGAACCGCTCGCCCAAGTTGCCGAAGGTCATGAGCGATGCCAGCAGGATGGAAAGCGGCAAAGCCAATGGCACCATGGTCACGGCAGCATAGAAGAAGAGCTCCAACAAGACCGATATTTCCAGACCTTTGCCCACCATTTCATCGACGTACTTCCACAAGAACTGCATCAGCACGATGAAAAGGCAGATAAAGAAGGTCATGAAAAAGACAGGCAAGAAGCTCTGCAACATGAACCCATATAGTCTTTTGGGACGAAACATTAAGCGGCGCTATTATGAATGAATGTGCAAAAATAGCGCAAAATAGTCAGCCTGCAAAGACAATCTTCACATTTAGATATTAATTAAGAAATCGCCATTCCTCTCGCGGCGGTACGCAGCAGCCTTTACAACCCCAGGCGACGGCGCAACCGTTCCACCTCATTGTCCCACAGCTCGCGGGCATCCTCTATCTCGTCGGGGAGTGCAAAATCGGTAACCAAGAGTACGGTAGCACCCGTCAGCTCGGATGTTTCTATGCGCATCTCGAAAAAAGAGCGCTCATTAGCATCTTCTTCCCAATGAAACCGCACATAAACGCCAGTACGGGAAGCTGTCATCATAGCCACTTGCGGACTTTTGTTCCAATAAAAAGTAAACTCTTTCTCTTTATGCTCCACTTGGTCGGCAAACCATTCCGACAAACCTGCGGCTGTGCTGACAAAAGTCCACAATAATGACGGCGAAACCTTCTTGAAATCGTATTCAACAACAAATTTTTCTTTATTCATAGGACACTCATTCAAAATAATCCGTGATATTCCGAAATACTTTTGTAACAAACAATCGCTTCCGGCAGCGAATATATGTATAAATTCTCAATATACAAAACCGCATAATTTTTTTTTAGGGAACGACAGCTTTCGCATCCTTACAAACGCTCCCGCTCCTACCAAGACAAACGGGCACAATAAAAAGTTCGCATCGTACACCTTAATTTGAAATTTTGGCTATGCCGAATAAATTCTTTTTCATAAATTTGCTCCCCGGAGAAAGGTCTCATGCATCGGCACCTGCGACTGCGCCGGCCACGTCCTTTGCCCCGACAAAAATACCAGAAACACAATCTTAAATATATCACAAATATGGACTTGATGAAACAAATTGTGGAGCGCGCCAAAGCCAACAAGCAACGCATCGTGCTCCCCGAAGGTACCGAAGAACGCACCCTTCGCGCGGCAGACCGCCTTATTGCAGACGAAGTAGTTGACATCATTCTCATCGGCAATCCCAACGAGATACTCGCCCTGGCCGAGAAATTAGGCTTGCAAAACATAGGCAAAGCCACCATCATCGACCCGGAAAACAACCCGCGCAAGGAAGTATATGCCAATCTTCTCTTTGAGTTGCGCAAGGCCAAGGGCATGACTATGGAGAAAGCCCTCGCACTGGCAGCCGACCCCCTCTATTTAGGTACCCTCATCATCAAAAACGGCGACGCCGACGGCGAAGTAGCCGGCGCCCGCAACACCACAGGCGACGTTTTGCGTCCTGCCCTGCAAATCATCAAAACCGTACCGGGCGTAAGCGTCGTATCGGGAGCATTCCTGATGTTTACCCCCAAACCCGAATATGGCGAAAACGGATTGCTCATCTTTGCCGATTGCGCCGTGATGCCCAATCCCAATGCACAAGAGCTGGCTCAGATAGCCGTATCGACAGCCCGCACCGCCCGCGACATAGCCGGCATAGAGCCGCGCGTTGCCATGCTCAGCTTCTCGACCAAAGGCAGTGCCAAACACGAAATGGTAGATAAAGTTGCCGAAGCAACCCGCCTGGCCAAAGAGATGGCTCCCGAACTTGCCATCGACGGCGAGTTGCAAGCCGATGCCGCCATCGTTCCCTCGGTAGGCGCATCGAAAGCCCCGGGCAGCACCATTGCCGGACATGCCAACACGCTGGTATTCCCCACGCTCGAAGTAGGCAACATCTCTTATAAACTGGTACAACGCCTCTCGGGTGCCGAGGCCGTAGGTCCTATCCTGCAAGGTATCGCAGCTCCTGTCAACGACCTCTCGCGCGGATGCAGCACCGACGACGTTTATAACATGGTGGCCATCACAGCCAACCAAGCCATCGGCCTGAAAAAAGCCCGCTGATTTTTTTAACCCTTTTGTCTTACACAAAGAAACACGACAAGATATGAAAATACTGGTATTGAACTGCGGAAGTTCGTCGGTAAAATACAAATTGTTCGACATCGAGAAAGGTGAAGTAATGGCACAAGGCGGTGTAGAGAAGATAGGATTGAAAGACTCCTTCCTGAAACTCACCCTGCCCAACGGCGAGAAAGTGGTATTGGAATACGACATGCCCGAGCATCGCTCTGCCATACGCAACATCCTCAACGTACTCACAAGCAAAGAGTATGGCTGCATCGCATCGTATGATGAGATAGATGCCGTAGGCCATCGTCTTGTACACGGCGGCGAGAAGTTCAACAAGAGTGTACTCATCACCAAAGAGGTGATAGACAAAGTAAAAGAGTGCTACGACCTTGCACCGCTGCACAACCCCGCCAACGTTACCGGCGTAGAGGCCATCGAGGAGCTGCTGCCCTCGGTACCGCAAGTGGGTGTATTCGACACGGCATTCCACCAAACCATGCCCAAACACGCATTCATGTATGCCCTCCCCTACGAGGTATACGAAAAGTACGGCGTACGCCGCTACGGTTTCCACGGCACCAGCCACCGTTACGTATCGCGCCGCGCCTGCGAATTCCTGGGCGTACCTTATGAAGAGCAGAAAATCATCACCTGCCACATAGGCAACGGAGCCTCTATCACCGCCATCAAAGACGGCAAATCGGTAGATACCTCTATGGGACTCACCCCCGTAGAAGGATTGATGATGGGAACCCGCTCGGGCGATGTAGATGCCGGAGCCCTCACCTATCTGATGGATAAAGAGCACCTCGACTCGGCCGGTGTCGCCAACCTCGTAAACAAAAAGAGCGGCGTGATGGGTATCTCGGGCATCTCGTCAGACATGCGCGACATAGAAGCAGCCATCGCAGCCGGAAACGAGCGCGCCAAGCTGGCACTCGACATGTACGAGTACCGTATCATAAAATACGTAGGCTCATACATCGCAGCCCTCAATGGTGTAGACATCATCGTATTTACGGGCGGCGTAGGCGAAAACCAGGCCCTCACCCGCGAAGCGGTTACCAACAACCTTGCCTTCATGGGCGTGAAGATAGACAAGGAACTCAACGCCGGACTGCGCGGCAAAGAGTGCCTCATAAGCACCCCCGACTCGACGGTGAAGGTAGTTGTCATCCCCACCGACGAAGAGCTGATGATTGCAACCGATACACGCGACATCATTACACGCCAATAAGAACCATCTCCATTATGCACACCTTTGGCGTGTGAGATTATACAAAAACCAAACGACGGAAGAGCCGCAGCGTTTGCTGCGGCTCTTCTTTTGATTTCGACCTCTGTCCGGAAGCCGCCCCACACTCTGCAAGCCGCCGCATGCCACCTGCTGCACAGTTGTTGCATAACTGTTGCATAAACACCCATATTTAGGACGCAAACGTTTGCATTTCCAAATTTCACAAATTACCACCGGATATTGTAAACACAACCGTAAAATAGTAAATTTGCAACATGAAAAACAGCACAACCATTATCGCAATGGCATTATTCTAATACAAAATTGTCTCTAAAAACACAAACTCACATACCCATGAAACAACCAGCAGTTTTATTGATGGCACTCGCATGCTCGCTCGGAGCCATGCAAGCCCAAGAAACACAAACATCGCCCGATGGCAACATCCAACTCACCTTCGACCTCAAAGACGGCGTCCCCTACTACTCCCTTTCATATAAAGGACAAGAGGTGATAAAACCCAGCCGGCTCGGACTGGAACTCGTCGACGACTACTCGCTCACCGACAACTTCTCGACCGGAAAGGTAGAACGTTCGACCTTCGACGAGACGTGGACTCCCGTATGGGGCGAATCGAGCACCATACGCAACCACTATAACGAGATGGCCGTTACCCTCACACAACAACAGAACGACAAAAAGGCCACCGAATACGGCGGCAACCCACGTTATATGACCCTAAGATTCAGAGTATATGACGACGGCATAGGTTTCCGCTATGAATTTCCCGAACAACGCGACCTCATCTATTTCGTCATCAAAGACGAAATCACCGAGTTTGCCATGACTGGCGACCACACAGCCTACTGGATACCCGGCGACTACGACACACAAGAATACGACTACACCGTATCGAGGCTCTCCGAGATACGCGCCAACATGGAAGGGGCCATCACACCCAACTCTTCGCAAACCTCTTTCTCTCCCACGGGGGTACAGACCTCTTTACAGCTGAAAACCGACGACGGCCTCTACATCAACATACACGAGGCTGCCCTGGTAGACTACTCGTGCATGCACCTCGAACTCGATGACAAAAACATGGTGTTCCGTGCATGGCTCACACCCGATGCCAAGGGGAACAAATGCTACATGCAAGCCCCCTGCCATACACCGTGGCGCACTGTAATGGTAAGCGATGATGCCCGCGACATTCTCGCGTCGAACCTCATACTCAATCTCAACGACCCTTGCGTCCTCGACGATACATCCTGGATAAAACCCGTGAAGTATATAGGCGTATGGTGGGAAATGATTACAGGTAAAAGCACCTGGGCATATACCGACCTGCCTGCCGTACAATTAGACCGCATAGACTACTCGACCTTGCGCCCCAACGGCAAACATGCCGCCAACAACGAGAATGTGAAACGATACATCGACTTTGCCGCCGAGCACGGCTTCTCACAAGTACTCGTCGAGGGCTGGAACACAGGCTGGGAAGACTGGATAGGAAAAACGAAAGACTACGTATTCGACTTCGTAACCCCCTACCCCGACTTCGATATAAAGATGCTCAACGAATATGCCCACAGCAAAGGCGTACGCCTCATGATGCACCACGAAACCTCGGGCTCGACCCGCAACTACGAGCGCCACATGGAGGCAGCCTACACATTGATGAACCAATATGGCTACAACTCTGTAAAAAGCGGATATGTGGGCGACATACTGCCGCGCGGCGAATACCACTACGGACAATGGAGCAACAACCACTACCTCTATGCCGTAAAAGAGGCTGCCAAACACCACATTATGGTCAATGCCCACGAAGCCGTGCGCCCCACCGGCCTCTGCCGCACGTACCCCAACCTGATAGGTAACGAATCGGCCCGCGGCACCGAATACCAAGCCTTCGGAGGCTCTAAACCTCATCACGTAACCATCCTGCCCTTCACCCGTCTGCAAGGCGGACCGATGGACTACACGCCGGGCATCTTCTGCATGGATATCTCAAAAATCAATCCTGAGAACCCGTCCCACTGCAACAGCACGCTGTGTAATCAACTTGCACTCTACGTCACCATGTACTCGCCGCTGCAAATGGCAGCCGACCTGCCCGAGAATTACGAAAGATACATGGATGCCTTCCAATTCATCAAAGACGTTGCCATAGACTGGGACGAAAGCCGCTATCTGGCTGCCGAACCCGGCGACTACATCGTAGCCGCCCGTAAAGCCAAAGGCTCCGACCAGTGGTTTGTAGGCGGTGTTACCGATGAAAACAAGCGGGAAATGAAGGTGTCGTTCGACTTCCTCGACCCCGACGTGCGCTACGTAGCTACCCTCTATGCCGATGCGCCCGATGCCGATTATGAGACAAACCCCGAGGCATATAAGATAACCCGCGGCATCGTAACAGCCAAGAGCAACATCACCATCGATATGGCCCGCGGCGGCGGCTTTGCCATCAGCATAAAACCGGCTACCGATGCCGACAAGAAATTGAAACGTCTGAAATAGAATACGTCTGAAACAGCGGCCTTTTCGTGCCGCACATAAGCTCATGAGAGCGGCAAAAGCCTGCAAGGGCCCTTTGCCGCTCTCTTTTTCAAGCAAGGCATATCGCCGATACGCCGATAAGAAACCTCTTTATACACAATGCTCCGCCGCAGGACAGAAAGAGAGCGCCCCTTCCTCTAAAAAGAGCACGCCGCTCCCGTTACAGAAGCGCCTTTCAGCGGCGATATGGCTTTGTATCTATGGCACATTTCACCGAATAGAGGAAATAATATAACGCTACCCACAAGAAAATCAGCAACACGGCAGCCATCGCATAGGCGAGCCCCTCGGTCATGCCCATACCGGCATACATATAATATTTTACGGTCATATAGGTATTCCACGGATTGATAAAGGCCGTCGAAAAGACAATCTTGCCTACCGTAGCCGTTGTGTTAAACAAGTAGCATATCGCCCACATCAACAGGGTGGATATGACAAAAGAAAAAATTCGGTTGTATTTCATAAAAAAATTTTTTTCGCAACAAAGGTAATATATAGCATGGACATGCAACTTTCTTATCATTTTTTTTATCTTTGCCACACTATGCATTAACACAGTTTACCATCATGAATCACGGATTTATCAAGGTGGCGGCTGCCGTTCCGCCCGTCAGCGTTGCCGACTGCCGGCAAAATGTAAAGGAGATGATTGCCCTTGCCGAGAAGGCATCGATGCAAGGTGTAGTATGGATGGCATTTCCGGAATTATGTATCACAGGTTATACATGCGGCGACCTGTTCACCCAAAACCTTTTATTGGAAGAAGCAGAGAACGCCTTGGAATACTTTGTAGAAGCCACGGCTCAATATAATATGGTATGTGTCACCGGCCTGCCGGTAAGATGCGACAACCAGATATTCAACTGTGCGGCCGTATCGTCACACGGCCGCATATGGGGAGTAGTACCCAAAAGCTTCATACCGGGATATAAAGAATTTTACGAAGAACGGTGGTTTGCCGATGCAGCCAACGCATTCAGCACCACAGTCACTTTGTGCAACCGGCAAGTACCCTTCGGCACAAAACAACTCTTTGTCACCGGCAATGCCAAGATAGCGATAGAGCTATGCGAAGATTTGTGGGTACCCATCCCGCCCAGCTCGCAGCACGTATTGGGCGGCGCCAACATCATCATAAACCTCTCGGCCAGCGACGAACTGATAGGCAAACACAACTACCTGCACTCGCTCGTGGCCCAACAGAGCGCCCGCTGCATCGCAGGATATGTATATGCCTCGGCCGGATTTGGAGAGTCGTCGACCGACTTGGTTTTTGCCGGCAACGGACTCATATACGAAAACGGCTCGCAACTGGCCGCCACGCCACGCTTCACGATGCAACCCCAGCTTGCCGTCAGCGACATTGATATAGAGCGCCTCATGAACGAACGGCAAATGACAAGCAGCTTCATGGAACACTCCGCAGCACAAAGGCAAGGCGAGGCCTACCACGAAATAGCCATACCCATTGTCGTAAACAACGTGATAGAGCTCGACCGCAAGATAGAGCCCATGCCTTTTATGCCCGCCTCGACCGACAAACTCGACCGCCGCTGCGACGAAATCTTAGAGATACAGGCCGCCGGTCTTATCAAACGCGTCTTGCACACCCATGCGCAAACGTTGGTCATAGGCATATCGGGCGGCTTGGACTCTACTCTCGCCCTCTTGGTATGCGCACGTGCCATGCAACGGCTGCAACGTCCGCTCTCTGATATAATAGGCATCACCATGCCGGGATTCGGCACCTCGGGGCGCACCTACCACAACGCCATTGACCTCATGAACGAGCTGGGCATTACCACCCGCGAGATATCCATTGTGCCCTCTGTAAAGCAGCATCTCTCTGATATAGGGCATGATATAAACAACCACGATGCCACCTACGAAAATGCACAAGCCCGCGAGCGCACGCAGATACTCATGGACATTGCCAACCAAACGGGCGGCCTGGTCATAGGCACAGGCGATATGTCGGAGCTGGCATTGGGCTGGGCCACCTACAACGGCGACCACATGTCGATGTATGCAGTATCGGCAGGAGTACCCAAGACTCTTGTAAAATCGCTCGTAGAACACGCCTCGCGCGACGAATCATACTCGCCTACCATGCGGGCGTTGCTACACGACGTGGTGAACACCCCAATCAGCCCCGAGCTGACGCCGGCCGACGAAAACGACAACATACAACAAAAAACCGAAGACCTGGTAGGTCCATACGAGCTGCACGACTTCTTCCTATATTATACGTTGAGACACGGTTTCCGTCCGTCGAAGATATATTTCCTCGCGTGCAAAGCCTTCGACGGGAAATACGACGGCAATACCATAAAACACTGGCTGCGCACTTTCTACCGCAGATTCTTCTCGCAGCAGTTCAAGCGGTCGTGCCTCCCCGACGGTCCCAAGGTAGGCTCGGTAAGCCTCTCGCCGCGCGGCGACTGGCGTATGCCCAGCGACGCAGCTGCAACAATGTGGCTCGCAGAGTGCGACTCTCTAACGGCCAGCGATGAGAATTGAGAGAGGAAAATATCGTTTTTCAATAAAAAAATATTGTTTTTCTTGCTTCTTTCAGAAAAAAGGATTTCCTTTGCAATAGCAACCGAAGCAATAAAACAGAGCCTACGCTTATGACAATAAAAGACCAGCAACGAAAGATAATGGCGCTATCGGCCATCATAGGGATATTGCTTATCGTACCTCTTTGCTACGACATGGCTACCGGCATCATAATGGGAGTAAACAGCAACAAAGAGTTTTTCAGCGACAAGCTCGGCTATACCCCCTATCCCGTATGCCTCGAAACAACCCCCAAGGAAGAGCTCATGCAGATGCAACAGAGCAACCTCGGGTTGCTGGGCTATATGGACATCAGGCGCGAAGGCATATATTTCCTCCCCGAGACAATCCTATCGCCCACGATAACAATAATCAATGCCTTCATCTCGCTTATCGCGGTAGCCTGCGCCGTTTATTACATCGTGAGCGTCTTCAAGTCGGTGCCCATCATAGCCCGCAAGGGCCTTATGAACGCATCGGCCATCAAGCAACTGCGGCGCGTATCATACAGCATGTTACTCTCGTACATACTGTTTTCCCTCGCCTCATACCTGCCCACATGGTATTACAGCCAGCATATAGACCTGACACAATACACCGTCAGCTATCCGCGCATCAGCGAGTCGCTGGTGACAGCCGTCATCCTCATCTTGCTCACCGAGATACTCGGCATAGCACGGCAACTCAAAGAAGAACAGGAACTAACCATCTAAAACGACAACATGCCTATTATAGTAAACCTTGACGTAATGATGGCCAAGCGCAAAATGTCGCTCAACGAACTCTCGGAACGCATAGAGATAACCCCTGCCAATCTCTCGATATTAAAAACAGGGAAGGCCAAAGCCATACGCTTTTCGACCCTCGAAGCCATATGCCGAGAACTCGACTGCCAGCCCGGCGACATTCTCGAATACCGCCCCGACGCAGGATAAGAACAGAGATAAGAATACAAAAACAAAACCTAACCTTTAATAAACCGCAAATGATGAACGTAAAAGCACTGAAAAGTCTCTTGGCAGCCGCCATCATAGCCCTTGCTATGCCGGCCATCGCACAAGAACAAAACCCGATGACGCAACAGTTGCCCATCGACACGCAAGTTCGTTATGGTGTACTCGACAACGGACTCACCTATTACATCCGCCACAACGAGACACCCAAAAACCGCGCCGAATTTCACATCGCACAAAGCGTAGGTTCTATTCTCGAAGAAGAGAGCCAACGCGGTTTGGCACACTTCTTGGAGCACATGGCTTTCAACGGATTGGAGCACTTCCCCGGGAAAACAATGCTCAACTATCTCGAACACAACGGTATAAAATTCGGCACCGACATCAATGCCTACACCGGATTCGACGAGACGGTATATCGCATATCGAACGTACCCACGACCAACCCCGGATTGGTAGACTCCTGCCTCCTCGTACTGCACGACTGGTCTTGCGCCATCTTGCTCGAAGACGATGAGATAGACAGCGAGCGCGGTGTGATACACGAAGAGTGGCGTACCCGCAACGACGCCAACTGGCGTATTATTGAGAAAATATTACCCGAGATGTTTGCAGGAAGCCAATATGCCAACCGTCTGCCTATCGGTACGATGGAAGTAGTGATGAACTTCCCCTACCAAGACCTGCGCGACTACTACCACAAATGGTATCGCCCCGACAATCAAGGAATCATCGTTATCGGTGACATCGACGTAGACCAAATGGAAGCCCGCATCAAAGAGCTCTTCTCGCCCATCAAGATGCCCGAGAATCCTGCCGAACGCATCTATTACACTGTTCCCGACAATGTCGAGCCCATCTACGTAGTAGGTAGCGACAAAGAGGCCACCTCTACAAGCGTCGATATAAACTTCAAGCACGACCCCATGCCCAAAGAGCTGCGAGGAACCATGATGGGCGTTGTAAACGACTATGTAGAGTCGGTAGCAAGCATCATGCTCAACAACCGCTTCCGCGAAATCACCAATAAGCCCAACGCGCCGTTTATGGGTGCTTACGCCTACGACGGTCACCTCTACGGCATTGCCGTTACCAAAGACGCCTTCTCACTCTCGGCAACCGTCGAAGAGGGCAAAGTATTGGACGGCCTGAAAGGTGTATTGCGCGAAGCCGAACGTGTAAACCGCTTCGGATTTACCGCCACGGAATACGACCGCGCCAAAGCCGACCTGCTGGCACAATACGAGAACCTCTATAACGAACGCAACAACCGTCGCAACATACAATATGCCAACGAATACATCCGTCACTTCATCGACGGCGGATACATCCCCGGCATAGAAATGGAATACCAACTCATGCAAGGCCTCGCCCCGCAAATACCTCTCGAAGCCGTAAACCAATACATTGAAGAAATCATCAACGACAGCAATGTAATCATATGCGTAACTGGCCCCGAGAAAGAAGGCATCACATATCCTACCAAGGAAGAGGCTCTTGCTGCCATCAACGAAGTAAAAGCCGAAGAGATAACAGCATACGTAGACGAAGTCTCTAACGAACCGCTCATCGCCAACGAACCCGTTGCCGGCCGCGTTATTGCCGAAATAGAAGGCAGCCTGCCCGGTACCACCGAGTGGATACTCTCCAACGGAGTACGCGTAGTATTGAAACCCACCGACTTCAAAGACGATGAAATATTGATGACCGCCGTCAGCGAAGGTGGTAAAACCCTCTACGGCAACGAAGATGCCGCCAACTTGAAGGCTCTGCCCATGCTGTATGAAGTAGGAGGACTGGGCAACTTCTCATCGACAGCCCTGCAAAAAGCTCTTGCCGGCAAGAAAGCCAGCTCGGGATTCTCGTTGAACGTATTCAGCGAAGCCGTAGATGCATCGTGCGCCGTGAAAGATTTAGAGACGATGCTCCAACTCGTTTACCTCACCTTCACCGACATACGTAAAGACGAAGAGGTATATGCCGTAAACCGCGACCAGATAAAGAACATGCTCGCCAGCTATGCAGCCGCACCCCGCTTTATCTTCTCCGACTCGTTGCGCAACACCATGTATGGCCACAACCCGCTCTTCTCGATGGAAAAAGCCGAGGACTTTGATGCCGCCAACTACGACCGCATCCTCGAAATCGTCAAAGAACGTACGGCCAATGCAGCCGACTATACATTCAACTTCATCGGTTCGTTCAAACCCGAAGAGCTGAAACCGCTCGTAGAGAAATATATTGCTTCGCTCCCCGCTACCACAGAGCGCGAGACAGCCAACACGAAGCCTGTATATGCCAACGGGAAGATATCCAACGACTTCACCATACCGATGGAGAACCCCGCTTCGACAGTATATGTCATCTACCACGGTATAGAGAAATACAGCCTGCGCAAAGACATCATGATGTCGATGCTCGAACAAATCATGGACATCGTCTACACCGAAACCATCCGTGAGGAAGAGGGCGGAACCTACGGCGTAGGTACATCGGCCAGCCTTGCCGCCACCAATAACGAGTGGATGTTCCTCTTCGGCTTCGACACCAACGTAGAACAACAAGACCACCTCACCGACCGCGCCAAAGCCGAACTGATGAACGTTGTGAAGAATGGCGTACGCGAAAAAGACTTCAACAAAGTGAAAGAGTACATGCTCAAAGAGTATGACAACAACCAACGCGAAAACAGCTACTGGAAAACCATGCTGCGCAACCACGCACTCGGCATCAACTCCTACGTAGGCTACAAACAAGCATTGGAATCTATCACTGCCAGCGAACTGAACAGCTTCATCCGCTCACTCTTTACAGGTAACGATAACTGCACAGAGGTAGTCATGTCGGGCGAAGTCAAATAATACAGCCTTAGCTGCACATCAACCAACGAGGCGTGTCACGCATGTGACACGCCTCGTTTCTTGTAAACAGTCAGCCATCCTCCTACAAAGAGGCTGCTATCTCACTCTTACAGAAGAGAGAGCCGCCCATGACCATACTGTAAGAAGAACCTGTCGCAGCGTATGAACGCTTTCCATGCAACGGCTCCTGCTTTGATACAACCCGGCACAATCTCTACTCCCTCTTTGATTCAGTTTGGGATGATGCCGCCCACAACCCGATAGCCATTACTGCAACACGACACATCCTTGCTATAAGGATAGCACCCTCATAAAAAAAGCTGCCCCGGGAACTGGGGCAGCTTTTTTATGGAGACAAGCGCTACATCATGGTTTGGGCAGCACCGGATTGTCCACCACTTTGGTACAACCGGGGAAGCCGCGAGCGATAAGCTCGTTGAGCTCCTTTATTTTGTCTTGGTACTGCGACACCTGCCCACAGTACCACATCTCGACAATCGGTTTTTTGTCTATCACATGGCGCATCATCTCGTCGAGCGGCGGTATCGTGTCGAGCGCGGCATATTGCTCGTAGGTATAGTCGAGAAACGCCGTGTTTTTGCTGATGCCCCGGTTATCCAGGAGATAGCCGTTATCGAGCTGTGTGGGGGTGGTGAAACTATCCCCGCGACGGAGGTCGGAGGGGTCGGGGTAAGAGACTATCTGCGTACCCGCGGCATTGAGTATCACAGGCACATTATTCTTGTAGTCGCGCGTGGTCTTATAAACTATCACGGGGGGCATGGCGGCCGCCGTCGTGGGATTCGTGGCATTCCATTCATACACGGTGTCGGTTGCTCCTTCGTAGACCGATACCACAGGGGCACTTTTGTGTGTACGGCATCCCATCAACAGGAGCAGTGAGAGAGAGGCCAGACATAATATTTTTTCCATACGACAGGTATTAGATGTTATCAATCGATACAGGGCCATGAGTTTCTGCTTACAAGCTATCCCAACAGGCACCCTGTATGTTGCAAATATAACAAAAGTTGGGAATATTGCAAAGACAACGACATTTTTACCGTGCGGCATGACTTCTCACATGTCACCGGATATTTCAGGTCCATCTACTCCGTCGCATGCTTATCGCCCGATCATGAGATGTATAAGTGCCTATTTCCCGCCATCTGCAATATAGCCCCACAACTCGACCGTGTCGGCGGCTATGTGACAGGCCCCGGCTTGCTGCAACTCATCGACAGGACGGAAGCCCCACGTAACGCCCACCGACTCGACACCGGCATGACGGGCGGTGAGCATGTCGACCCCCGAATCGCCTACGTAAACGCTATCGGCCGTAGAGAAGCCCGTGTCGGAGAGTATGATGTTGACGATTGCGGGGTCGGGCTTTTTGGGAATGCCCTCGCGCTGCCCATAGACAGCGGCAAACTCGATGGCGGGGAAATACTCGGCTATGAGATGGCGGGTGGCCTCGTGGTATTTGTTGGATGCCACTGCTATGGCAATACCTGCCGCCTGCAAGCGTTCCAACAGATGGACGATGCCGTCGTACGGGCGGGTATATACATCGCAATGGGTATTGTAATAGGGCACAAAAGAGGCTCTCATGCGGGCTATCTCGGTTGCACTGCGGGCATCGGGAGGGAGAGCCCGCTCGAAAAGTTTGTCTATGCCGTTGCCCACAAAATAGGGATATGCCGATACGGGGTGAACGGGATACCCGCAACATACGAGGGCATGGTTGGTTGCTGCGGCAAGGTCGTCTATGGTGTTGAGCAATGTGCCGTCTAAATCGAATATAACTATGCGTTTCATCTTCGGCGCAAAGATAGTGCATGGAGATAGTAAATCGATATAATGCGAGGCATTAATTTTACAAACCGAGTCTCAACCTCGGGTAACCGACCGGGAGACTAAATAGAGAGTGTGATATGACGATAGCTTCTATAAGCTGCATCTATCATGAAATCGTAGGAGAGAGCATTTTAACGACCTTATTATTTGTATGGCGTTCTATTTTTAGCTAACTTCGCGGCGAATTTCCGAGAAGGTTCGTTTTTTGTGACAGAGAGGCTTTTTTCGGCCTCATCATTGACGATTGTACTCATAAAAATAAATTATAGTAGCAATGGAATGGATTGTAGAACTGTTCACAGGCACATCTATCGCTCACACCGCATTTCTGTATGCGCTGGTGATAGCCGCGGGTGTACTTCTGGGCAGGGTTAAGATTTTCGGAGTGTCATTGGGTGTGACCTTCGTCTTGTTTGTAGGTATACTGATGGGACACTTCGGGTTGGCAATAGATGCGCCTATACTCAATTTCATGAAAGAGTTCGGCCTCATCTTATTTGTGTTTTCAATAGGTATGCAAGTAGGTCCGGGCTTCTTCTCATCATTTAAGCACGAAGGTATCCGGCTCAATTTTCTTGCAATTGCCATTATTGCACTCAACATCATCGTCACGTTAGCGATATACTTTCTCGACGGCAGCATAGAGATGCCCATGCTGGTAGGTATCCTCTCGGGTGCTGTCACCAATACGCCGGGTCTGGGTGCTGCCGAGCAGGCTCTCTCGCAACTCTATCAGGACGGTATCATCTCGGAGGTTCCCAAGATTGCGCTGGGATATGCGGTGGCCTATCCGTTGGGTGTCATAGGCATCATTTTGGCCATGATACTGGTGCGCCTCGTCTTCCGGGTAAAATATGCCGACGAGACCGCCATGATAGAAAAAGAGAACGCCGACAGCTTGCTCATTCCCCACGTGGTTACTTATAAAGTAGAGAACAAACTCATCGTCGGGCGTACGTTGAGCGACCTCGGAGTGATGATAAACCGCAACTTCGTCGTATCGCGCATCAAGCGAAACGATGAGATAATCATTCCCAGTTCCGATGTAGTCATCGAGCATAACGACCTGCTGCTCACCGTCCTGTCGGAACCCGACGAAGAGGCTTTGAGCGCCTTTATCGGGCCTAAAATAGAGATGGACTGGAAGGCCATCCCCGCGCCGGTTGTATCGCGCCGCATTCTTGTATCGAAAGAGGAGTTCAACGGCCGCAAGATAGGTTCGCTCCGCTTGCGCATGGGTTACAGGCTCAACGTTACGCGTGTAAACCGTGCCGGTGTAGACCTGCTTGCCAGCCCCAACCTTTCGTTGCAAGTGGGCGACCGCCTCACCGTAGTGGGCAAGATAGAAGATATAGAACGTCTTGCCGAGCATCTGGGCAACTCCATGCAGCGTCTCAACCAGCCGAATATCTTCACCATATTCATCGGTATACTGATAGGTATTGTTTTCGGCAGCATTCCTTTTGCCATACCGGGCATGCCGGTGCCTCTGAAACTGGGCTTGGCAGGCGGCCCGCTCATCGTGGCCATCCTGATAGGTCGTTACGGTTATAAGATGGGACTCACTACCTACACCTCAACAAGCGCCAACCTGATGCTGCGCGAGGTGGGTATCTGCATGTTCCTTGCCAGCGTAGGTATAGGAGCGGGCAGCGAATTTGTAGCAACCGTCAAGTCGGGCGGTCTCATGTGGATATTGTGGGGCTTCCTTATCACATTCATCCCGCTGCTCATCGTAGGCCTCTTCGGTCGCGGATATTACAAACTCAACTATTATACCCTCTCGGGATTGATGGCCGGCTCTTATACCGACCCCCCTGCCCTTGCATACAGCAACAAGGTGGCCAACAACGATGCTCCGGCAGTAGCCTACTCTACCGTATACCCGCTATCTATGTTCCTGCGGGTACTCACAGCCCAGATACTTGTGCTCGCCTTTGCATAAGCCATAAGAGTCTCATCCCATACAATCCCCGAGCGGCATACGCCGCTCGGGGATTTTTATTTTGTCACGTCGGGCACCGTTTTCTTGCGACAACAGACAGGCTATACCGCAAAACAGGAGAGATATTCATCGATATATACCGGTAAAAGAAAGATTAATCGGGGCAGTTGGTCGAAACAGCCGCCGGAGTTGGTATATTATTTTTTGCAAACGGGTATATCGGAACCTACATTTGCATTGTCAGAAAGATTATATTATCATGAATTTACGAAGAATTGCAACGATATTGTCGGTCTGCACGGCAATGGCCGCCATGTCACAAGAAAGCAGCGAAGCATGGAGCTTGAAGCAATGCATCGAGTATGCGCACACGCATAACATCAGCATAGGACAGAGCCGGTTGTCGGTAGAACGGTCGGCCGTCGATTTGCATGAAGCCAAAGAAGAGTTGTTCCCCTCGCTCTCATTCAGCACATCGCACGATTACAGCCAAAGCCCCTATGCCGACAATCCGACAGAGAGCGCCGCCATATATAACGGCTCTTACAGGATAAGTGCATCGTGGACTCTTTTCGACGGAGGACAGCGTTACTATAACATCAAGAGTAACCGTTTGGCCCGCCAAGAGCAAGAACTATCGGCACAGGAGACAGCCTACGAGATAGAGATGGAGATACTCAGTCTCTACCTGCAAATCCTCTACGCCCGCGAAAGCATCGACATATGCAAGCAATCGCTTGCCGTATCGGAGGAGCAGGAAAGCCGCGGCAAAGCATTGTTCGACGCCGGCTCTATCTCCAAAAGCGACTATTCGCAGCTCGTGGCTCAATGCGCCAACGACCGCTACCAGGTAGTAACAGCCTCGGCACAAGCCGACTTGTTGCTGGTAGAGCTGAAACAACTGCTCAATATCGACCTCGACAGCGACTTCGACATTACCGAGCCATCGTTTGATATAGAAGAGATACTTGCCCCTCTGCCCGACCGTTATACCGTACTCGCCACTGCCATGAAGAGCTGGCCGGGCATACGGCAGAGCCAGGTTGCCGAGGAGATTGCCGCTCTCGACATAAAATCGGCACAGTCGGGCTACTATCCTACCATATCCCTCACGGCCGGGCTCTCTACCGGCACGATGAGTGGCAACGGTGTCTGGGGCGACCAAATGAAGGCCAACTTCGGCGAGAGCGCTGGCATCAGTCTCACATTGCCGTTATACGACAACGGGAAAACACGCGCCGCGGTAGCTCGCGCCCGCATCGAAGCGCTCAACACCACATACACCCGCGAGGAGAAAGAGAACAGCCTCGCCCGCACAATAGAGAGCACATTTCTCGATGCACGCTCGGCACAAGAGCAATACAAAGCAGCCCAAGAGAATGCTCTTGCCACAGCCGATGCCTACGAACTGATAGCCGAGCAGTTCAGACTCGGCATCAAAAACGCCTTTGAAATGCTCAGCGCACAAAATGACTTGTTACAAGCCCGTCAAGAGGCTTTGCAGGCCAAATACATGGCTCTGCTCAACCGCAAGCTGCTCGAATTTTACAACAACACTCCTATCACACTGGAATAAAAGAATTATCAATATGAAAAAGAAAAAAAGCATTATCGTATGGGCTGTCATTGCTGTCGCAGCCATAGCTTGCTTGACACTTATCTTCCTGCTGCGCGACAGCAGCGAACCGCTGTCGATAGAAACCACAGCCGTCTCCCGGGGCGATGTCGCCAACATCGTCACAGCAACCGGTACGGTAGAGCCTATCACACAAGTAGAAGTAGGTACCCAGGTATCGGGTATCATCTCGCACATCTATGTCGATTACAATTCGGAAGTTACCAACGGACAACTCATTGCCGAACTCGACCGCACCACACTCGAAGCCGAGCTGGCATCGAGTACCGCAACCATGAACAGCGCCCGGGTAGAATATGAGTACCAAGAAAAAAACTATGCCCGGCAAAAGGAGCTTCACGAAAAGAAGGTAATCAGCGACACCGATTTTGAAACGGCTACCTACAATTACGAGAAAGCGAAAGCTGAGTATGAAAAGAGCCGCTACGATTTGGTGAGAGCCTCTACCAACCTGGGTTATGCACGCATATACTCACCCATAGACGGTGTCGTGATTTCGCGTGCCGTCGACGAGGGTCAGACGGTGGCTGCAAGTTTCAGTACGCCTACGCTTTTCACCATAGCCAACGACCTGACGCAAATGCAAGTCGTTGCCGATGTCGATGAGGCCGATATAGGCAGCGTAGCCGAAGGCCAAAGGGTAACTTTTACCGTCGACGCCTATCCCAACGACATTTTCGAAGGCACCGTCACGCAAGTACGATTGGAGGCTACCGAGACATCTAACGTAATTACCTACGAAACCATCATCAACGCTCCCAACGCCGACTTGAAGCTCAAACCGGGCCTGACAGCCAATGTCACCATCTACACGCAAGAAGAACGCGACATACTATACCTCCCCTTGAAGAGCTTGCGCTTTATTCCCAAACCGCCCCAAGGAGCAAGTATCGCGCCCGAACATCTGCCCGAGAACATCGAGCCGGCCTTACACCCCGACAACGAACTCCATCGTACGGTATGGGTGATGAAAGACGACGGCTCATTAGAGCCCCGTACCGTAGAGACGGGATTAGACAACGGCGTGAATATTGTAATAAGAAGCGGTGTGTCGGAAGGAGAGAAAGTAGCTACCGGATATGCACAGGCCAGTGCGACAATGGACACCCTGTCGGGGGGCGACGAGAGTGCAAGCCCCTTCATGCCGGGACCTCCGGGAGGTAACAAAAAGAAATAAGAAAGATATGAAAAGCAAAGAAATCATCCGTCTCGACAACATCAAGCGCGATTTCACCGTAGGCAACAGCACTGTACACGCCTTGCGGGGCATCAGTTTCAGCATCGAGGCAGGCGAGTTTGTTACCATCATGGGCACCAGCGGCTCGGGGAAATCCACCTTGCTCAACCTATTAGGATGCTTAGACACCCCCACCTCGGGCGAATACTACCTGGACGGTGTGGCTGTCCGCTCCATGGGCCGCAGCGAACGGGCTCTGTTGCGCAACCGCAAGATAGGATTTGTATTCCAATCATACAACCTACTACCCAAGACCACCGCTCTTGAAAACGTGGAGCTGCCCTTGATGTATAACCCGAACATCCCTGCCCGCAAACGCCGCTTGCTGGCATCGGAAGCCTTAGATGCCGTAGGGCTTGGCGACCGCAAGGAACACAAAAGCAACCAGATGTCGGGAGGACAGCAACAACGCGTGGCAATAGCCCGCGCCCTGGTAAACGACCCCGTGATAATTCTCGCCGACGAAGCTACGGGTAACCTGGACACTCGCACCTCTTACGAGATACTTGTCCTGTTCCAGCAACTGCATGCCCGCGGGCGCACCATTATTTTCGTCACGCACAACCCGGAGCTTGCGGCATTCAGTAGCCGCAACATCGTACTGCGCGACGGCCACATCATCGCCGACGAATACAACAAGAAACAGGCTTCGGCAGCCGATATACTCGAAACATTGCCCGTCGATAATGAATAAAGGAGAAGATAGAGATGAATATAGCCAATCTTTTCAAAATCGCATTCAGAGCTCTCAACAACAACAAACTGCGTTGTTTCCTCACCATGCTCGGCATCATCATCGGAGTGGCCTCGGTCATTACCATGCTGGCAATAGGACAAGGCTCCAAAAGAAGCATCAAAAAGCAAATATCGGAAATGGGGTCGAACATGATAATGATACACCCCGGCAACATGGAGCGCGGCGGCGTACGCCAAAGTTCCGACGACATGCAGACCCTCAAACTCGACGACTACACCGCCATATGCGATGAGACAGAGTATGTGGCTGCGGTTTCGCCGTCGGTACAGAGCAGCGGACAGTTTATCAACGGAGCCAACAACTACCCCAGCAGCCTCTATGGCATCAGCCAAGGATACCTGGATATACGCAAAATCAGTATCGATGAAGGGGAGATGTTTACCGACCGTGATATACAAGCCGCTGCCAAAGTATGTCTCATAGGCAAGACGGTCGCCGACAACCTCTTTCCCGACGGCGAAAGCCCCGTGGGTAAAATCATCCGTTTCAACAAGATTCCCTTTACCGTCATAGGCACGCTCGTCCCGAAAGGGTACAACAGCATGGGCATGGACCAAGACGACCTGGTGCTCGCTCCCTATACAACCGTTCAGAAGCGGGTACTTGCCATCACTTATCTGCAAGGTATC
This sequence comes from uncultured Porphyromonadaceae bacterium, assembly GCA_900542255.1. Taxonomy (GTDB): domain Bacteria; phylum Bacteroidota; class Bacteroidia; order Bacteroidales; family Barnesiellaceae_A; genus Barnesiella_A; species Barnesiella_A excrementipullorum. The sequence goes on along the minus strand of UQMR01000002.1, from coordinate 35,648 downwards.
TTCTGCTCGGCTTTGAGCGAGGAGCTTACCGAACAGGCGATAGACGAGATAAGCGTTCTGCTACGCCGCAACCATAAACTCACGGCTCACGAAGAAGACGATTTCGAGATACGCTCTCAGCAGGAATTAAGCTCGATGCTTACCTCCACGTCCGACATGATGACGCTATTACTTGCCTGTGTGGCAGGCATATCGCTTCTGGTAGGCGGCATAGGTATCATGAACATCATGTATGTTTCCGTGACAGAACGCACCAAAGAGATAGGCCTGCGCATGTCGATAGGAGCCCGCGGCATAGATATATTGTCGCAATTTCTTCTCGAAGCCATCCTTATCAGTGTCACAGGAGGCATCATAGGGGTGCTGGCAGGTGTAGGAGCCTCGGTAGGCGTGCACGCATTTTTCAAGTGGCCAATCTTCATTGAGCCCATGTCGGTAGTTTTGTCGTTTGCCGTATGTACGCTCACCGGCATCTTTTTCGGATGGTATCCGGCTCGCAAAGCTGCCGATTTAGACCCGATAGAGGCATTGCGTTACGAATAAATTTGTATTTTTGCTATATGAGCAGTTCACTGAAACAACATATCATTACCACCGGCATTCACGCAATAGCATGGATGCTTTTCTTCTTGCTGCCCATCCTTATTATCGAATATACGGGCTCTCACAGCGGCCCGCTGCCGATACCTTTCGTAGCCTTGCCTACGGCATACCTTATAGCCTTCTATGCCAACTATTTTTTCCTTACCGACCATTTTCTTTTCAAGCGCAAGACGGCCGCGTTCGTGCTCTTGAACATCGCTCTCGTAATACTTTTGTGTGCGGGCTTATATCTCATGCACGAAATATTGCCATTCTACGACAAGATGCCCGTGCAAAAGCCTCCGCACGACCCCGTTATCCTCATCCTGCTGCGAGATGCAGGGTCTATCATCTGCTTTATAGGCCTGAGTACCGGGCTCAAAACAATGATGTTATGGAAACGTACCGAGAGCAAAAACAGGAAGTTGGAGCAAGAACGCGCCGAGGCCGAACTGAAAAACCTGAAAAACCAGCTCAACCCTCACTTCCTCTTCAACACCCTCAACAACATCTATGCGCTCATTGCCGTAAATGGCGACAGGGCGCAAAAGGCCGTACTGGAACTGAGCCGTTTGCTGCGATATGTATTGTATGAAAACAAAGAACGCTACGTGCCTGTGGAGCAAGAGCTGAACTTCCTGCAAGATTATATCGGACTGATGAGGTTGCGGCAAAATAGACAAACCCGCATAGAGGTCAATATCGACAACAGGGGATGCAAAAATTGCCTCATAGCGCCATTGCTGTTTATTCCGCTCATAGAGAATGCCTTCAAACACGGCATAGACCCCATACAAGACTCTTTCATAGAGATAGACATTACCTCTCCCCAAGAGGGGACAATCTGTTGCAGCGTGCGCAACAGCTACTTTCCCAAGGACAGCGAAGACCACAGCGGCTCGGGCATAGGGTTGGATAACATACGCCGCCAGCTCGACTTGCTTTACCCCGGGAAATATACCTTCGATATAACGTGCGCCGACGACACATTTTGCGCCGTACTATTTATAGACTTACATCAAACTGTGCAACCATGATACTGAAATGTTGTATTATCGACGATGAGCCGTTGGCAATAGATTTGTTGGCGAGCTATGTGCAACGCACTTCCTATTTAGAGTTGGTAGAGTGTTTCTCTTCGGCAATGCAAGCAGTAGAACGCATCATGAAGGGCGATATAGACCTTGTATTCTGCGATATACAGATGCCCAACCTGAACGGCATGGAGTTTTCGCGGCTGGTAGAAGGCAAAACACGCATCATATTCACCACGGCATTCGACCGATATGCCGTAGAAAGCTACAAAGTCAATGCCATAGACTACCTGCTGAAACCTATCGACTATACAGAATTTATCAAAGCTACGCAAAAGGCATTGAAGGTGCTTTCGCCTCGTACCGAAACTGTCGAAAAGGCCTCGCCCGACGACGAAAAATATATATATGTAAAGAGCGACTATAAGCTGAAACAGATTTTCATCAGAAAGATTCTCTACATCGAGGGTCTCAAAGATTATGTCAAGTTCTACATCGAAGGAGAGGAGCACCCTCTTATATCGCTGCTGAGCTTGAAAGCGCTCGAAGAGATGCTCCCCGACGATTTTCTGCGGGTGCACCGCTCTTATATCGTGCAATGTTCCAAAATAAAGACGATAGAGCGCAACCGCATCGTATTCGGCAACACATATATCCCCATAGGTGACACGTATCGCACCCGCGTCAACGAATTTATAGAGCGTCACTCTCCCTTCTGCATAGAGCCCGACAAGATGTCACCGGCCGACAACAGCGAGGAGGTGAAATAACGTCACCGGCAGCAGCTCTTGCGACAGGGCAATGCCGGCACCATACAGAATGCTATTTCCCCTTCGGCACCATCGGCGCCGCTACCTGTATGGTATCCGGGGCAAGTGTGGGTACCGTATCGGCCGCTACCGGCGATACGAGAGGCTCGACAACTGCCTGCACCGTATCCGGAGCAAGGGCGGGCACCGTATCGGCCGGTTGTTCCTGCCGGGCTGTGTTTTTCCCCTTGCGTCTCTTCTCTTCCTTCTCTTTTTTACTTCGGGCAGGCCTGTCGAAGAAATTAAGCCACGAGTTGAAATCGTGCGTATACATGATACCTATACCCTGCGTTGTAAGGGCGGTACGCATGGAGTAGTTGCGGTCGTTGAAGTGATTATAGCCTTTGAGCCGTAAATTGCCGCTTTCAGTAAGAAGATACTCTATGTCGAAGTCGCCTACAAAATTGGTCGAGTTGTACCGCTTGTCCCGATAGCCGAAGTTGCCATTGAATATAAGCCTGTTGTTGAGCAGTTGGCTCGACAATACGAGGTCGACCTCCATATCTGAAAAATCGCCCTTGTCGCTGCGGAAGTTGGGGGAGATATTCCAGTTCTCGCTGATTTGTCCCAAGATAGAGCCCAACGAAGAGGAGATTGTCGAGGATGCCATCGACACCCACTCGTTGTTGCCATTCTGCCCGATACTGTAATCGGGGGTAAAGAAACGGTTGAGGGCCAATAGATAGATGATTTCGCGATTCATCATCTCATCGGTACTGATGATGCTGCGCATCTTGCTGTCAATGTCGGCGCTCACCGTAGGGAGCTCTATATCGAAACCGATGTCGGGATGCGTGAGGTCGCCCGATATTTTCAGTATCGTATGCACAGGGACAGTCGTGCGAGTGAGCTCGCTCTCTGTTACAAACGACTCGTCGAGGTCGGCGAGATTAGCCTGCAACGAATATACGGCATTGATATCGAGAGTAGCATCCATGGGAGAGCCCCTGAACGAGACTGTACTGCCCGACGTGATGGAGAAATCGCGTGTAATGATATCTTGCAGGCTGAAATTGTAACTACCGTTGTTCACGGTATATGAGCCATACATCTTGAAGTCGTCCTCGCCCGTATTATACTCCACCCGTATATTGCCTTCGCCGTTGGCCTCCATTTTATCGCCAAGGACCTCATCCATGACAAGCACGATGTCGGCCTGCGGCGTAATGTCGGCTTGCACCGTAAGGAACAGTACGTTTTTGGGCTTCGGAGCAGCGACATGTTCTTCCATCATCATATTATTGCGCAATACGGTACTGTCTACCTCTGTCACGACCTGCCTGCGCGCTTTCGCGGCTTCGGCCGTAGAATCGGTAAAGGTCAGGAAACTGTAATCGGCCGCATTGGCCGTATTGGTCAACACGAAAGTAAATTCCGAATCATTTTCGGTGAGCATATTCACATTGATGTCGGTGCGGAAATCGTCGCCTTTGATGGCTACACCTCCCGTACCGAAGACCTTTCCATAGAACGAAGCCCCGGACGTAGGAGGCATATTGAATACCAACAGGTCTACGGCGTCGTGAATATCTATGTCGTATTCGAGATTGGCAAAATAGCGATGGCGCAATATGCCGTCGGCCCGTGCCGTATTACCCCGCCCGTCGCCTACGGTAATATCGCGGAACCAGATACTCTCTTTCGTAAAATGTACGCTGTCGGTCACATAGTAACGCGTATTGATAAACGGTACCCCGAAGGAGAAATCGTAGGCATAGGCATCGCCCGTGAGGAATATCCGCTTGAAGTTTCCTCCCAGGGTGAGCTGCCCCGATGCCATACCGTCGACGTCGCTCAATACATTCCCTACAAACGGACGAATGAAGGCCAGCGGAATGCGGTCGACATTGAAATCGATGGAGAGAGAGTCGAGTGTGGGGAATATATATCCATCGACATAACTCTCGTTCTGCTCTTTTCCCGTAATGATGCCTTTCAGCAATATACCCATATTATCGGGGTTCCACATGCTCAGCAACGATATGTCGCCAAAAACGGCATGATTGTATGAAAAGTCCCGCACATCGAGCCTTTGGGTGGCAAGATAGGGCGTCGGGCTGAAAAGGTTGGCTGCATCGACCCGCCCGGTGGCGCGCCCGCCAAACGTTACAAAATCTATATTGAGAGTCTCGAATATGTAATCGAGGTTTATATCGCGCAAGTCTATATGCATCGTATCGGCCGGATTCTCCGACGCCACGCCCTCTATATAAATATGTTGTGAGGGTCGCGACAATTCGAGCCTATCTACAATGATATTCTTATCATGCAGCAATATATTTGCGGGCTTGATGTCCCATACCGTGTCGTTGATAACAAATTGTGTGGGCTGCACGGTCACGGCAAGGTCGACCTCCTCGGGACGGACCGGACACGGCATGATATGCGTGTCGAGTCGTATGGCGCCACAATAGGTGGAGGCCGTATTGGTATTCCAATGGATGCCCACGTCGATATTGTCCTGCCCAATATCCCCGCGCACACTCCACATGGTAGAGATTTTCTTTTTATTGATGTATCCGGCCTGTAACGAATAGTCGAGTTTATCTCCCTTGCGGTTGATATAGACGGCGGCATCCTCTATGTGGTTGCGTCCTATCCATAAGTTCGGTATATCCATGCTGAGCCGCGCCGTCTGCTCCAAGTCGCGTATATGGCCGTCTATTCTTATACGGTCGGTTATGGTAAAGGGCATGCGCAATATCTGCGCCATCTCTACATGCGGGGTAATGACAAAATGCCACTCCATATCGTTGTCCGGCACACGGCGGTTGCGGCGTCGGGATGCTGTCGGTTCTGCCGGCACGGCGGTAGGCAAGAGAGCCGCAAGCATATCATGCAGTGAGCGGCCGAGCGACGAGAAGGTGTAATGGCCTGTCACCTCGCCATTGATATAGTCCGACTCCACCTCTATGCGTTGCGGCAGCGTATCATTGCGTGCCTCGATGCGGAAACGGTTCCAAACGAATTGAGACTCGCCGTTTGTAAATAACAGCGAATCGACACCTATAAATCCATTGGCATTGTCGAGGCGGTTGCCCGTATAGGCGGCATCGAGTGAAAACGAGAGACGATAGCCGGGATATGCGTCGCTCAGATGCAAGGCGTCGAGGGCTATATCGTCGCACATGATTTGCAAATCGGCCCAGGTGCTGCGACCGTTTATGCGGGCTCTACCCTCCACGGCAACACGAGCGTTGGGGTCGTCTATTTCTACCCTGCCGTTCACGATGCGATTGCGGTAGGCAGCATCGAGATTGACATTCTCATAACTATATCCGTTGTAATCGAATCGCCCTATTTTCCCCGACAGCCGTCCTGCGGGGGAGGCATCGGCATAGAGGCTACAATTTGCGTGTAAATCCAACGCCACGGTGCCCCATGGCGAGTTTCGCCCCATGACTTGCGCCAAATCGATACCCTCGGTAAGGATATCACCGCTTACCGCGTAGCTCTGCTTGTCGTCGTTGCGATGGAGTGTCCCGTGCGCCTGCACTCCGCCGGCAGCGGTATGTAACTGCATCTTGCCCTCGAAATGGGGCATCTCTCCTGCCAAAGAGCCCTCTATCGTGACATGGCCCAGCGAGTCGAGCATCTGTATCGTGCGGGTATCGGTGATATTGAAGTTGCGCGCCATGGCCGACAGGGCTCCTTCGCGCGCAGCGAGCTCAAACGAAGGACAATCTACCGAGAGGCTATCGGAGTGCATGATATGACGTACCGCAAACGAGACACCGAGACGTACTGCATTGTCGCCGCACACCACCGAGACTTGGCGGGCCCTGAGGTCATCGAGCCTGCCATCGACCACAGAGGTAAGGGAGACTGGCATATCGAACTGTTGCAAGGCCGGCAGCAACGGAGCAAAATCGGAGGGTACGATAACGGCATCGTTCATGACAAAAAAGAGGCGTGTGCTATCGGTAAATGCGAAACCGTCGGCCGCCGACGGGAACAAAACGGCAGCCGTATCGGTACTCAGGCGGGTATTGCCGACCTGTAACAAGAATTGCGATGCCGCTATACGGTGGCGATTTCCCTCTACCCGCAGCGTAAGGCGGTCGAGCTGAAAGCCCGACTGTTCCTTGCCGCTCAGACGTTTGATGTAGAGATTGACAGAGTCTTTATGAAAGGCTTTCAGCGAGAGGGTTGCCAAGAGGTCGGTCACAGCCACATGGTTGGCATCGAACTGGCCTTGCGGCTTGCGCGGTGCCGACAACACATCGTAGCTCACACTGCTGCGCCGTACCAGGGCCGACTGGATAGCAAGGTTTATAGCCGTATCATCCCGCTTGCGCGTAGTATCGGTAAAAGCATCTATGACAAACTGCAAATTTGTGGGAGCCTCCGTCGAGTCGCGTACGATACGCAAGTCGAGCCCGAAGAGCTGAATGTTAGACAAGTCTATTTTCCCTCCGGGCAACTCCCATATATCTATTCCGGCGGCAATTTTATGGGCATAGAGTAAGGTATCGCCCCGCTGGTCGGGCAGCAAAACGCCGAAAAGCTCCACTTTATTGAAAGGTGATATCTCTACCCGCGCTATTTCCAGCGGCACGCCCAGATATTGCGACAAGGTATGCTGCCCCACATCGCGCACCTTACCCTGTATGGCAGGTATCGAAAGGAGTACATAGAGCAAGGCGTATAACGCCACCAGCGTTATAATCGCACCTTGCAGGATGCGTTTCACCAAAACAAAAAATGTTCTCATGACGATAAGGGCTACAAAGTTACTGTTTTTTCCGCACCCCATAAATATCGGCTGCAAGGAAATAAACGGCAGAAAAGCACGAATTGGCATAAATTATGTACTTTTGCAAATCGAAAGGGGGGGCATACACATTCCCCCTGCAAAAAGAAAGAAGAACTATGAGCATCTCTATTTTAGGTATAGAATCGTCGTGCGACGACACCTCGGCCGCTGTCATCTGTGACGGCGTATTGCGGTCGAACGTCATAGCCAGCCAAGCCGTACACGAAGCATACGGCGGCGTGGTACCCGAACTCGCTTCGCGCGCCCACCAGCAAAACATCGTGCCGGTAGTATCGGAAGCCATCAAGCGTGCCGGCATCGGCAAAGAGGAGCTGAGTACCATAGCGTTCACCCGCGGCCCCGGGCTCATGGGCTCGCTGCTCGTAGGCACATCGTTTGCCAAAGGTCTTGCCACGGCATTAGATATACCTATGGTCGACGTAAACCATTTACAGGCACACGTACTGGCCCACTTCATACAAGACCCCGGCAGCCCCTACGACCCGCCCAAGTTTCCATTCCTTTGTCTGCTCGTATCGGGCGGAAACTCGCAAATCATCTGTGTAGAGGCCTATAACAAAATGAAAGTCATAGGACAAACCATCGACGACGCGGCAGGCGAAGCCTTCGACAAATGCGCCAAGGTGATGGGTCTGCCCTACCCCGGCGGACCGGTGATAGACCGCCTTGCCAAAGAGGGCAACCCCCGTGCCTTCGCCCTGCACAAGCCTCACATTGCAGGACTCGATTACAGTTTCAGCGGGCTGAAAACGTCGTTCCTCTATCTCTTGCGCGACAAGATAAAAGAAGACCCGTCATTTATAGAGAACAACAAATGCGACCTCTGCGCTTCGCTGCAAGCAACCATCGTAGAGATACTCATGGACAAGGTATATAAAGCCGTAAAAGAGACCGGTATCAAAGAGGTTGCCGTAGGGGGCGGCGTATCGGCCAACTCGGCCGTACGGGGCGCCTTCGAGCAATATGCCGCACGGTACGGATGGAAAATACACCTTCCCAAGCTCTCTTTCACAACCGACAACGCTGCCATGGTGGCAATAACAGGATACTACAAATACTTAGACCACGACTTTTGCAGCCTCGACAAGGCTCCGTTTGCCCGGGTAGAGCTGTAACCCGCACTCTTTTCAGATTAGAAAGGCGAACCGATGAAAACAGAAATTATCGTCATTGGCGACGAACTGCTCATAGGGCAGGTCATAGACACCAACTCGGCATGGATGGCAGCCGAATTGAATCATGTGGGTTGGGACGTATGCCGCGTTGTCACCGTCCGCGACGAAGCGCATGCCATCACCGAAGCCATAGAGAGCGCATTGAGCAACGTCGATGCCGTATTGATGACTGGCGGATTAGGCCCTACCTCCGACGATATTACCAAACCCACACTGTGCCGCTATTTTGGCGGGAAGATGCGATTTGACGAGTCGGTCTACGAGCAGGTCGAACGCTACTTTGCCGGCCGTGGGCTGAAAATGAACGAATCGACCCGACATCAAGCCGACGTACCCGACGTATGCACAGTCATACCCAACCCCGTAGGTACAGCCCCCGTCATGTGGTTCGAGAAAGACGGGAAAGTACTCGTATCCATGCCCGGCGTACCACACGAAATGCGCGTGGCCATGAAAGGCGAGGTCATCCCGCGCCTGCGCCGACACTTCGGCGACCACGACACCATCCTGCACCGCACGCTGCTGGTGTATCGCAACACCGAGTCGGGACTGTCGGAGCGATTGCAAGATTTCGAACGGCAGCTACCCGACTGCATCAAACTCGCCTACCTGCCTACCCCGGGCATGGTGCGTCTCCGACTCACCGCCCGCGGCAACGATGAAGCGCTCCTTGCCCCCCTTGTCGATGCCCAAACAGAAAAACTACACGAAATATTAGGCAACGACATCTTTGCCGACGGCGACCTCACGATTGCAGGAGCACTGGGCATGCAGCTATGGCAACACCAATATACCCTTGCCACGGCCGAGAGCTGCACAGGAGGCAACATTGCCCACGAAATAACCGATGTAGCGGGTAGCTCTCGCTACTTCACAGGCTCGGTCGTAGCCTACTCCAACGAGATAAAACAACAGGTACTGCACGTACCCGCCGAGGTATTGCAACAGCACGGAGCCGTAAGCCAACCCACGGTAGAACTCATGGCTCGCGGCGTACAACAACTCATGGGTACGACGTGCGCCATAGCCACGTCGGGCATTGCAGGACCCGACGGCGGTACGCCCGAGAAGCCGGTGGGAACCGTATGGATAGCTGCCCGTTGCGGCGACACCACCATCACAGAGCGCTGCCAATTCAGCGGCTCGCGTCACTACGTGATTGAGCGCGCCACCCAACGCGCCCTGCTCATGCTCATAGAACTTATCAACCGTTGACACAAACCATTTGCGGAATTGCCACATTTTCTCAAACCGCTATCCATACCCGAAAAACAATCAGAAAAAACACACTGTCATTAAAAAAATCTATCGAAGTGATTTAAACTTATTTCATTCTCTTAAAATCGTATCAAAATGTTAAAGCACAGCGTACAAATTGAATTATTTCTTATATTATGGGTGACCAAACTCATATATAGTGAAAGTCCAATGTACACTGTGCTCGACAAAGATACGATAAAAAATGAAATATTGCCTCATCTTTCCAAGGCAAAACGTGGTTATGTCACTCAAAGTTGTCTCATAGAGGTGGTAAACGCCATCTTGTACAAGTTGAAGACCGGTTGTCAATGGGCGTTCCTTCCTGTGGAAGCCCTGTTTAGCGGCAAGGTACTGAGCTATGGTGCCGTGTATCACCATTACAACAAATGGAGCAAGTCGGGCGAGTGGAAATCCATGTGGGTCAGGTTGCTTGACAAACACCGCCATGAGTTGGACATGTCCGGCGTGGATTTGGACGGGAGCCACACGGCTGCACTCCGTGGCGGTGAAGAAGTCGGATACCAGGGTCGGAAGAAACGGAAGACGACCAACGCACTCTACCTGACAGACAGGCAAGGACTTCCGATTGCCATGTCTTCTCCGAAATCTGGCGAACACCATGACGTACATGACATAGAAAAGGTCATCGGTGACATGTTCAACGACCTTGAGAAATCCCATATTCGGGTTGATGGCCTTTTCCTCAATGCCGATGCCGGATTCGATTGTGATGTCTTACGTGGTTTCCTGTGTGAAAAAGAGGTCATCGCAAACATCTGCATCAATAAACGGAGAGAAAATGCCGATGACATCTTTGTTGATGATGAACTGTATGCTGAAAGGTATTCCATCGAACGAACCAACGCTTGGATGGACAGTTTCAGGACGCTACTGAACCGGTTCGATACAACTGTTTCAAGTTGGATGTCTTGGAATTACTTGGCATTTGCAGTCTTGTTACTGAAGAAAATTTCACGAAAACAAAAAGTTTAAATCACTTCGTAGATATTGTTTAAAATCCAAGAACGAACTTGAATAAATAATTTTAAATTTTATATATGAGAAACCTATTACTTTTTATTTTCAGTGCTTTTACAGCCATTGCATTAAAGGCACAAACACCCTCTATTGAGGCGTTGCGTACATGCGCAGCTGAAAAGGGGATACCTCCTAAAGAATACATATTCAAACTGTTTGAGAAATCGGATATAGTAGTGCTGGGTGAGCGTGACCACCGCGACACGGTACAATACGACCTGATTCACGACATCCTGGCCGATCCTCGTTTTGCTGAGCAAGTGGGATACGTCTATACCGAAGTCGGCTCGTCCAACATGAACGATGATGTGAACCGCCTGCTGCAAGGCAGTTATCCGACGGAAGCGGCCTTTATGGACAGCCTGTATGCCTATTATAGAAAGTCGGAGACCTTCTATCCAATTTGGGAGAAATACAACCGCGTTAAATTCCTGAAAGGTATATATGAAATAAACCGTACTTCTCCAAGGAAAATTAAACTCGGACTAACCGACCGTGAGTTCTCATGGGACGAGATTCGTACTGTAGAAGACTACAAGAAATTCTGGGAATCTCGCACAGTGAACTACCGCGACAGTTTAATGGCTGCCCATATTTCGGAAATGTTTGCCCGCCAGATACCCTTTAATGGGAAACGCAAGGCTTTGGTTATAACCAGTCAGCCACATGCCATCAACGATTCGATGATTCTCAAAAAGAGAAATGCTGTTTATGGAACACAGGGTTGGTGGATGAAGAAAATCTTTGGAGAAGAAAAAGTCAAAATCGTGGTACTGAACTGGTTTGATTACAACCTGTTTAACGGAAGTAATTTCCCGATGACCGGAGAAGGACATTGGGATGCAGCCTTTGAACTGTTGGAATGCCGTCCGTTTGCTATTGATCTGAAAAATACACCTTACGGAGAAACTGCTTACAACGGTCTCGTCGGAGGTACCACGACCAATGTAAAGAACAAGTGTTGGCAGGATGTGGCCGATGGGCTTATCTACTATGCACCCCTCTACGACCATGTGGCAGCATGGGGTATTGAAGGACTCGTAACCAAAGAGTTTGAACCTGAAATCAAGCGCCGTCTGACCATATTTTTCCAGGCAACACAACCCGGTGCAGAAATACCCCTGGATGTTGCCATAGACGAATATAATGTTTTTCACGCCTATCCGGCTGCCATCAAAAGCAAGGAGGAAGTGAAAGAGTTGATTAAGAAAGTGTTGGAAAAGATTAATTGAACATGTTGTGATTTGCTGTTGTTTGGGATAAGTGCTTACCATTTCGATATGTTTTGAAGATGTACAATTTGTTCAATAATACAAATATCTTGACGATGAAATAGAATAGAGACGGTGCAGGCAGAAAACTATGGGTCTATTTTGTTTGCTCCGTTTCTCATTTTCACAAAGATTCTTCCTGCCAATCTCTACAAAATTCCATAGATGTAATATCTTAAGCAGCACCTTGCAATTCACGGGCAGCTATGAAAACACGACACTATATTCAACAGGCTTTTGAAACGGTTTTCATAGATATAGAAGTGGCTCTAAAATGGTACTAAATTGCATATCACATCTTACTTTGTTTTTATAAAATATATAATACCAGAATGTTATAAAATTACACATATTGTTGCCCATAATATAAGGAATAATTCAATTTGTACGCTGTGCTTTAACATTCTGATACGATTTTAAGAGAATGAAATAAGTTTAAATCACTTCATCGTATTTTTGGAAAAATAAAACATCAAACTCGAAAAATTAATTCATTTTATATATCTTTGCATCAACAAGCAAATAAAAGGGCAAAAAATATGATAAAGCCCTTCAAGGCCGAGAAAGAGCAATCATAAGGGATTCATTACATCAAAACATAATCTATATGAAAAAACTATTGGTAATTCTCGCTGCTGCGGCTCTCGCTTGCGTGGCAAACGCACAAAAATTTACCGTTGTAGAGGGTAACTTGGATTTTCTCAAAGATGTTACCGAACTGCAAGTAAGTCTCACATGGGACAACACCATGATGGGCGAAATGACCGAGGCAGAGTACGTCGACAGCAAACTGCCCGAAAAAGAAGACCCCGAAGAGTTCAAGCGTCTGTGGTATGAGCAAGACCGCGCCACGGCACTCGAAATGCTGGGTAAGAGTTTCAGCGGCTCGCTGGGCAAGCGTTCACTGGTTGAAGTCAACAACACGGCCCGTTACAAATTTGTATTCAACATCGACAAAATCGACCTCGGGTTTGCCGGTGTAGGTTTCGTATCAAGAGGCACTCTTATCGACGCCACCATCCGCGTAGTAGATACCACCACCGGTGGAGTGATGGCCGTGATAGCCGTCGACGAGAGTAAATCGGCTACGATGTATGTCATGGAGCAGACCAAAGCCGTAGCCTTCGACAACCTGGGCAACAAAACCGGCAAATGGCTCGTAAAGAAAAAATATGTCATGAAAAAATAAAACCATACTCACTACACCATTACAAGGGAAAGAAAAGAGCCTATGACTCGCATTTCTTTCCCTTGCCTATACTCATCGATTTCTTTAATATGTTTTGGGGCCCCAAAAGCCTCCGATTTGTTATAAAACCATCGAGAAATAAGCAAGAATAAACTTGTTTTTACCCGATATAAAGAGTAATTTTGCGGCGGCAAAAATTGCATCAATCATGCCAAGAGACCTATCGAAAAAACAGATTAGACAGCACTATACACATCATGAAAACCGATAGCAACAAAAAAATAGAGCTGAATGAGTTGAACGACATAATTTTCCACGGCGCACCCGTCACCATTACCCCCCGACAACAAAAAGCCATTGACGACAGCTATGACTTTCTTGCCGCATTCTCACACGACAAAGTCATATACGGAATCAACACGGGCTTCGGGCCTATGGCGCAATACCGCATCGACAACGACAGCCTCACAGCCCTGCAATACAACATCATCCGCAGCCACTCTACCGGCGCCGGCGAGCCTTTGACAGCCCCTTATGTCAAAGCGGCCATGGTAGCCCGCCTCTATACCTTCTTGCAAGGCAAATCGGGCGTGCATCGCGAACTTACCGACCTGCTGGTGCAATTCATCAACAACGACATATACCCCTATATCCCCGAACATGGCAGCGTAGGCGCCAGCGGCGACCTTGTGCAACTCGCCCACATGGCTCTCGCCCTGATAGGCGAAGGCGATGTCTTCTACCACGGCGAGAAACGCCCCACCCGCCAGGTACTCGACGAGCTCGGGCTGCAACCCTTCAAAATGCACATCCGCGAGGGTTTATCGGTATCAAACGGCACATCGGTAATGACAGGTATAGGCATCGTAAACCTCATCTATACCAAGAAACTCCTGCATTGGGCAACCGTTGCGGCCGTAATGATGAACGAAATTGCCTCGTCATACGACGACTTCCAATCGGAGGAACTCAACGCCACGAAACGGCACCGCGGACAACGTGCCGTAGCAGCCGCCATGCGCAGCATCAGCTGCGGCAGCCACTGTCTGCTCAACCGACAGGCCGAGCTGTACAACCAGCGGCACGATGAAAAAATCTTCGAACACAAAGTACAGCCCTACTACTCGCTGCGCTGCGTACCACAGGTATTGGGACCTGTCTTCGATACCCTTGCCAACTGCGAGCAGACGCTTGTCGACGAGGTAAACTCGGCCTGCGACAATCCCATCGTCGATGCCGAACACGGCACCGTATATCACGGCGGGAACTTCCACGGCGACTATGTATCGTTTGAAATGGACAAGCTCAAAATCGCTGTCACCAAGCTCACCATGCTGTGCGAGCGACAAGCCAACTATCTCTTCCACGACCGCATCAACGGCATACTGCCTCCCTTTGTCAACATGGGTACGTTGGGACTCAACTACGGACTGCAAGCCTCGCAATTCCTCGCCACATCGACGACGGCCGAATGCCAGACGCTTTCAAACCCCATGTATGTACACAGCATACCCAACAACAACGACAACCAAGACATCGTAAGCATGGGTACCAACTCGGCATTGATAGCACGACGCGTCGTAGACAACAGCTTCCAAGTCATGTCGGTGCTGTACATGGGCATGGTACAAGCCGTAGACTGCCTCGGCATCGCCGACCGTCTCGCGCCCGCTACCCGACGCGTATATGGCGAGGTACGCAGCATCTTCCCCGCCTTCAAGGAAGACGCCGCATTATATCCTGCCGTAGCACGCGTCATAGATTACCTCAAAGAAAAGGACCTCAAAGACCTCGCAATATGAAATACGCTCTTATCACCGGTGCCGCACGCGGCATAGGCCGCGCCATCGCCATCAAGTTGGCTCGTGAGGGATATTTTATCCTTATCAACTACCGCAGCAACGACACCGAGGCACAAGCCACCCTGCAAGCCGTACGGGAAGCGGGTAGCGACGGGTATCTGCTGCGTTGCGACGTCGCCGACCGCGAGGCTTTTGCAACCGGTATTGCAGCGTGGCAGCAAGCACATCCCGACGACTACATCGAAGTACTCGTCAACAACGCCGGTATACGCCGCGACAACCTGCTCATGTGGATGACACACGACGAATGGAGCAGCGTCCTCGATATTACGACCGAGGGATTTTTCACCGCTACACAGGCCGTTCTCAAAGGGATGCTCTCGCACAAGCACGGGCGCATCGTCAACATAGTCTCCCTCTCGGGCATCAAAGGAATGCCCGGGCAGACCAATTACTCGGCAGCCAAAGGGGCCATTATCGCCGCCACAAAGGCGCTTGCGCAAGAAGTGGGCAAGAAGCAGGTTACCGTCAATGCCATAGCGCCGGGGTTCATAGCCACCGATATGACGGCCGACCTGGATGAGAAAGAACTGAAAAAAAACATCCCCATAGGACGTTTCGGCCGACCCGAAGAGGTGGCCGATCTTGCAGCATTCCTCATTTCGGATGCCGCAGCATACATTACAGGAGAGGTTATCTCCATCAACGGCGGACTATATACATAACCCGCCCAGCACATAAATGAGAGAAAAAGAGAATGAGAAGAAGAGTTGTCATAACAGGCATGGGTATCTACTCATGTATAGGAACAAATAAAGAGGAGGTCAAAGAGTCGCTTTTCAACGGACGTTCGGGCATAGGCATCGATATGCGCCGCACCGAGATGGGCTTTGCCTCTCCGCTCACAGGCATGATACCCCGCCCCGACCTGAAAAAATTCTTAGACCGTCGCAGCCGCCATTATCTGGCAGAAGAGGGAGAATATGCCTACATGGCAACCCTCGAAGCGTTGCAGGAAGCCGGGATAGACAATGATTTCTTAGAGTCTCGCGAAGTAGGCATCCTGTACGGCAACGACAGCAGCGCTGCCGCCGTCATCGAGGGGGTAGACATCATGCGCGAGAAACACAACACGGCATTGGTAGGGTCGAGTGCGATATTCAAGGCCATGAACTCTACCGTCACCATGACGCTCTCTACGATTTTCAAGCTGCGCGGTATCAACCTTACCATCTCAGGAGCATGCGCCAGCGGTTCTCATGCAATAGGATTGGGCTACCTGCTCATCCGCGACGGATTGCAGGAGTGCATCGTATGCGGCGGAGCCCAAGAGGTAAACCCCTATGCCGTAGGAGCATTCGACGGACTGGGAGCCTTCTCGAAACGGACCGATAATCCGGCTGCCGCCTCACGGCCTTTCGACAAGGAGCGCGACGGTCTCGTACCCGGCGGCGGCGGTGCTACCGTCATCATAGAGAGCTACGATTCTGCCATAGCGCGCGGCGCCCATATCATCGCCGAGATAGAGGGGTACGGATTCTCCTCAAACGGCAACCACATATCGGTGCCCAACGTCGACGGTCCTGCCCGCTCGTTGCGCATGGCATTGCGCGATGCCGGGCTGCAAGCTGCCGACATCCCCTATATCAACGCACACGCCACATCCACACCCGTAGGCGATGGAAACGAAGCCCGTGCCATTACCGAGGTGTTCGGCAACACACGCCCCTACGTAACCTCTACCAAAGGACAAACCGGTCATGAAATGTGGATGGCCGGCACAAGCGAAGTGATATACTCTATACTGATGATGAACAACCACTTTATCGCCCCCAGTCTCAACTATACCGAAGGCGACGAGGCAACATCGCTCCTGAATATCCCCACAGAGAGGGTAGAGATGGAGTTCGACCGCTTCCTGTCCAACTCGTTCGGTTTCGGAGGCACCAACTCGTCGCTCATCATCGGAAAATTCAAGGATAACAAATAGCAAACAACAAACCATACTCATGACAAAAGAAGAGACAATAGAGCAAATAAGAAGCGTTCTTGCCGACGAATTCGAAGTAGATATAGAGCAAATTCGTCCCGATGCACCCCTGATGGAGACCCTCGAACTCGACAGCCTCGACATGGTAGACATCGTCGTACTCATAGAGAAAAACTTCGGATTCACCGTAACAGGACAAGACTTCGTAGGAGTAAAGACCTTCGAAGACTTTTACAACATGATACTTACCCGCCAAGGAGGAGCGGCCTGACGCACCATGCCCCGGTGGAAAGGTAAGACACGCGGCAACCGATGGGGCTACATGTTTTTCATAGCTCTCATCAAGCACTTCGGGACAAGCACGGCATACGCCTTTCTTTATTTCGTAGCAGGATATTTCGTCATTTTTGCCCGTAAGCCGGCAAAGGCCATTATCTCCTACGCCCGCAAAGGATTGGGGTACGGAGCCTTCAAAGCATGGCGGCTCATGTGCCGCAACTTCTACCGTATGGGGCAGATACTGATAGATAAGGTAGCCATACTCAACGGCATGGCCTCGCGGTATAACTTCCTGTTCGAAAATTACGAACCCTTCCTGCAAGTGCTCAACAGCCAAAGCGGCGTGGTACTTATAGGCGCCCACGTAGGGAACTGGGAAACAGGGGCTCCCTTTTTCGGAGAATACGGCAAGAAGATGCACATCGTCATGTACGATGCCGAGTACCAAGCCATCAAAAAGGTGATGGAGGAAAACAGAAGCATCGCCGGCGAATATCAGGTAATAGCGGTCAATAAAGACTCACTGTCGCACGTATTCCTCATCAGCAATGCCCTGCAACGCAACGAATATGTCTGTTTTCAGGGCGACCGTTACGTCAACGAGGAGAAACTGCTCTACGCCGACTTCCTTGGCAACAAAGCCCCCTTCCCGGCAGGACCGTTCGTCATTGCTTCGCGCATGAGAGTTCCTGTCGTCTTCTACTTCGCCATGCGCGAGAAAGGCCGGCAATACCGTTTCCATTTCACTATCGTGGAACCGCGCAAATACAAAAGAGGCGAGCACGGCGAACAAATCCTGCTCGATGCCTACGTAAAGGACTTGGAAAAAATAGTAAAGAGATATCCCGAACAATGGTTTAATTACTACGACTTTTGGGCAACGCCGACAACCGACAGCGAGGCTCAAAAAAAGAAATACAGAGAGCAATGAAAATGTTTGAACCCCTTCAAGAGCGATATTCGCACGAACGGCTCAGTGCGCAGGAAGCGCAACGAGCCGCCGAAGAGATAGTTTTTGCCCCGGTAGTATTTCAAGTGTCGAGACTGATGATAAAATTCGGTATTCTCGATTTGCTGCGCAACCATCGCAACGGCATGACGATGGACGAGATTATCGGCGCCACGCACCTCTCACGCTACGCCGTGCAGGTGCTTTTGGAATCTTCACTCACCATCGGCACCGTCCTTTACCACGACGAACGCTGGCACCTGTCAAAAACCGGCTGGTTCCTGCTTACCGACAAAATGGCGCGCGTCAACATGGACTTTAACCACGACGTCAACTACATGGGACTTTACTACCTCGAAGAATCGCTCCTCAACGGCAAATGCGAGGGGCTGAAAGTCTTTGGCGACTGGAATACCATCTATGAAGGGCTGTCGCAACTCCCCGAACAGACGCAACGCAGCTGGTTCGGCTTCGACCACTTCTATTCCGACGGCTCCTTCCCGCAAGCCCTGCAAATCGTCTTTGCCAACCATCCGCGCACACTGCTCGACGTAGGCGGCAACACCGGCCGTTGGGCACAGCAATGCGTAGCCTACGACCCCGATGTAGAAGTTACCATCGTAGACCTTCCCCAACAGTTGGAGCTGATGCAAAAAGCCGTAGAGGGCTCGACCGGATGCGAACGCATACACGGCTATGGAGCCAACCTGCTCGACCCGCAGACTGCATTTCCGGCATCTTTCGATGCCATCTGGATGAGCCAATTCCTCGATTGTTTCTCGGAAGAGGAGGTGACAAGCATCTTGCAACGGGCAGCCGCCGCCATGGACGACCACTCGCGCCTCTACATCATGGAGACTTTCTGGGATAGGCAGCACTTCGAGACAGCGGCCTACTGCCTCACACAAACAAGTATCTACTTCACAGCCCTCGCCAACGGCAACAGCAAGATGTACCACAGCGACGACATGGCCCGCTGCGTGACCCTTGCCGGACTGGAAATAGAGGAGATACACGACGGACTGGGCCTGGGACACAGCATCATGCAATGCAAACGCAGAAAATAGAGAGACAAATGGCTACACGCTACGACATACTGCAACTCATCCCGCAACGCCCTCCCATCGTGATGGTAGATGCCTTCGACGGATTCGACGGCAACACCTCCGTCACGACATTTACGGTACGGCCCGACAACCTGTTTGTCGCCAACGGCGAACTTCAAGAGAGCGGCGTGATAGAACACATCGCCCAAAGTGCAGCGGCACGCTGCGGATACGAAAACCTGTCGCGGGGCGAAACCGTTCCGCTCGGCTATATCGGAGCCGTAGAAAAACTGCAACTCGCAGCTCTTCCCGCCGTGGGAGAATGCCTCACAACCCGCATAGAGGTGCTGCAAGAGGTATTCGGCATCACGCTGGTGGCAGCCGAAACGAAGTCGGGCGACAAAAGTGTATGTAGTTGCCGCATGAAAATTTTTATAGAAAACAGCCATGAGAAAAAAGCATAACGAACGCCCGGCCGCTCTGACAAACCGCACCCGTATCAGGGTAAGGTTCAGCGAAGTAGATGCCATGCAGGTTGTGTGGCATGGCGAGTATGTACGCTACTTTGAAGATGGCAGGCAGGCCTTCGGCCGAGCATACGGGTTCGACTACTGCGACTTCTTCGACAACGGCTTCACGACACCTATCGTAGAGCTCAACGTACAATACAAGCACCCTCTCACCTTCGGCGAAGAGGCTATCGTAGAGACCCGCTACATAGCTACCGAGGCCGCCAAAATCATATTCGACTACACCGTCTACCGGGCTGCCGACATGAGCGTCGCCGCCACGGGCAGCAGCGTACAGGTTTTTATCAATCGCGACAGGAACGAATTGGAGCTGAATACTCCTCATTTCTACCGCTGTTGGAAAGAAAAATGGGGTATCCTATGAGAATCTTCATTACAAGCGACAACATCATCAGTGCGTTGGGTTTCACCACGGCAGAAAACTTCGCCGCTATAACCGCCTACCGCAGCGGCATCGCACTTACCACCGACACCAACATATCGGCGACACCGGTCATGGCGGCTGTCATAGACCGCAAAGCCATAGAAGAGCGCAGCAAGGCTCTCACAGGCAACAGCGACTACTCGCCGGTCGAGCAGCTGCTCATCCTCTCTATCACCGATACCTTGCAACAACAACATCTTGCTCGTCCCGAAGAGGGCACAGCACTCATACTCTCTACCACCAAAGGCAATGTTGCAGCACTCGGTCGCCGCAATGACATCCCCGACGAAGCCTTTCTCTCGCACACGGCACGACGCGTGGCCAACTACTTCGGCTTCGCAAAGAACGACACCTACGTCATCTCCAACGCCTGCATCTCGGGCGTATCGGCGCTCATCATGGCGGCACGCCTCATCGACGAAGGGAGGTATCGCAAGGTTATCGTTGCCGGATGCGACGTCTTGTCGCCTTTCATTACAAGCGGATTCCTCTCTTTCAAGTCGGTAAGCCGGCAATGCTGCATCCCATACGATGCTGCCCGTAACGGGCTCAACCTCGGCGAGGCATGCGGCAGCCTGTTACTGTCGAGCGAATATGCACCGGGACGCATAGCCATTACAGGCGGCAGCATCACCAACGACGCCAACCACATATCGGGGCCCTCGCGCACAGGCGACGGCCTGTTCTATGCCATACGCCACGCCATGAACGAGGCCGGCGTAACGGCCGGAGAGGTAGATTTTGTCAACGCCCACGGTACGGCCACGGCATACAACGACGAGATGGAGTCGAAAGCCATACACCTTGCCGGGCTGCAACAAGTACCGGTCGGCAGCATGAAACCCTACTTCGGGCACACCCTCGGGGCCTCGGGTGTCATAGAAAGCATCGTGTGTGCCCATGCCATGCAACAGGGCATGATACCGGCCACACTCCATTTCAAACAATTGGGAGTGCCCTGCCCCATCGTTGTCGAGGCGACACACCGCACCGACGTCCGCACCGACGTCTGTGTCAAGACGGCCTCGGGATTCGGAGGGTGCAATGCCGCCATCGTACTGCAAAAGAATGCCTCGGCCGAGAGGCCCCGGCCGCAACTTGCCCCGATACGCACCATAGCCCACTGCCGCATATCAGACGGGACAATCACGCTCGACGGCACGACGCTGCTGGCCTGCCCCCCCGAGACACCCTTTGCCACCTTTATCCGCGAGGCTTACAAAGCTATCGATGGGAACAATATGAAATTCTATAAAATGTCCGACCTCAGCAAAACTGCATACATCGCGGCCGAAGTTTTATTGCAAAAAACTCCTACCTTTGCACCCATAGAGGCGGGCATTATACTGGCCAATCGCTCGGCATCGTTAGATACCGACCGTCGCCACCAAGATATTATAGAGAGCGAAGGCGAAACGGCAGCCGCACCTGCCGTCTTTGTCTACACCCTGCCAAACGTAGCAGCCGGAGAGGTGTGCATAAGGCATAAAATTCAAGGCGAAAACACTTTCTTCATCGACGACGCATACCAACCCGAACGTTTGGAAAGCTATGCCCGCTCGGCTATGAGCCGCGACGGGCTGAAATACTGCATCGTAGGCTGGTGCGACTTTTTGCAAGGCAAATACCTTGCCGATATGAAACTTATCACAACATTATAACAATGGAAGAACTCGTAAAAGAACTGAAACAACAGCTGATTGAGGAACTCAATCTCGAAGAGATAACCCCCGAGGAAATCGACACCGAGGCACCCCTCTTCGGCGACGAGGGCTTGGGACTCGACTCCATCGATGCTCTCGAAATCATCCTCATCCTTGAACGCAACTACGGCATCAAGATAGAAAACCCGGCCGAAGGAAAAGAGATTTTCTACTCGGTAGGCACGCTGGCACGCTATATAGAGAGCCATCGCGCATAACCATTACACCTGAGCCCATGACCATCTACGTTACAGGCTTAGGCGTCGTTTCGGCCATAGGATGCGGCGTGGAAGAGAACCTCGACGCCTTGCGCCACTACCGGCACGGTATAGGAAAAGTCTCGCTGTTCGAGACCAGCCTCGACGTGCCCGTAGGCGAGGTGAAACTCGATAATGAAACCCTGGCAGAGAAGTTGTCGTTAGAAAAAGGCTTCCCCTACTCGCGCACCATGCTTTTGGGACTGCTCGCCGCCCGCGAAGCGTGCCGCGATGCCGGTATCACGGCCGGAATGCCGCGTACAGGATTCATCTCGGGCACCTCTGTAGGCGGTATGGACCGCAGCGAAATCTTCTACAAGAATTTTCGCGACGACCCCGAGCAAGGCGATATACGCCTCACTGCCTCGCACGACTGTGCCGACAGCACGTTGCGCATGGCCCGCATATTGGGGATAACAGGCTTTACGACAACAATCAGCACGGCCTGCTCGTCGGCAGCCAATGCCATACTGCTGGGAGCCAGACTTATACGCAGCGGCCGACTCGACACGGTTGTCGTGGGCGGAACCGATGCGTTATGCCGCTTCACCCTCAACGGATTCAATTCGCTGAAAATTCTCGACAAGGATTTGTGCCGTCCCTACGACAACAGCCGTGCCGGGCTCAATCTGGGCGAAGGCGCAGGCTACATCGTACTGCAAAACGAGAAAGCCATGCGGCGGGAACCTTACTGCCTCCTCACCGGCTATGCCAATACCAACGATGCCTTCCACCAAACGGGCTCGTCGCCCGAAGGGAACGGAGCTTACCGTGCCATGAGCGAGGCGGTAACAATGGCCGGCATAGCACCAGAAGAGGTCTCCTACATCAACGTACATGGCACAGGGACTCCCCTCAACGACCTCTCCGAAAGCCGCGCCATGCTGCGCCTCTTCGATAACCACGTACCGCCGTTTGCCTCGGTCAAAGGCTATATAGGACACGCCTTGGGAGGCTCGGAGGGTATAGAAGCAGTCTATTCGGCCTTGTGCATCGCCCGGGGAATCTTGCTGCCCAACCTGCGATTTGCCACACCGATAGAGGAGACGGCTCTCACACCCGTCGTCCGTTACAGCGAAGGCAATCCCGTACGCCACGTCCTGAGCAACGCTTTCGGATTCGGCGGGAACGAAACATCTCTCTTATTCTCGGCAACATGACCACGAACGCGACCTGTTACATAAAACGTCATGCCGGCATCGTACCCGGCGGCGATACCGAGGTGAAAAACTACCTGACGGCTATCGAACCCGACTACAAAAGCCTCATCGACAACCCGGGGTTGCGCCGTCGCATGAGCCATATCATCAAGATGGGTGTGGCTGCCGCCCAAATGTGCTTGCAGGACGATATACGTCCCGAAGCCATCGTCACGGCCACCGGACTGGGATGCGTGGGCGACACCGAGAAGTTTGCCGCTCAAATCCTCTCCTTGGGCGAGAACCTGCTCAACCCCTCGGCATTCATACAATCTACCTTCAATACCATAGGCGCGCAAATAGCCTTGCTGCATAAGATAGAGGCTTATAACATGACCTATGTACACCGTGCGCTCAGTTTCGAGAGTGCTCTGCTCGATGCCATGCTGCTCCTCGACGAGGGCCGGCACAACATCCTCGTCGGCGCCATAGACGAGATGTACGAAACGCCATATACCATAGAGCGACGCATGGGCCTGCTGCGCAACATCACGGCCGGCGAAGGAGCGCACTTCTTCCTGCTCGACAGCGAGCCCCACGAAGCCTGCGCCACACTGCTGGCACTCGAAACGGGCAGCATCCCCGCCCCGGCCGACCAGTTTGTAGAGACGTTGTTGCAAACCCGGGGATTACAGGCTGCCGACATAGACTTGTGGCTTACCGGCGAAAACGGCAACACACTGCACGACAAGCCGTTTGCCGCGCTTGACAGACTCGTTGCCCCGACAAGCCGACGGCTCCTGTATAAAAAGGAATGCGGCGAATACCCCACAGCCACGGCCGCTGCACTCGACAGGGCGGCCCGCGAAATAGCCACCGGAGAGAGCCGCTACGCCCTCATATATAACCACTCACAAAAATATCACAGCGTCATGCTGTGCGGCAGCCTATGACAATTCCCGCCCTCATACTGACCGTAGCCGTTGTCGCACTCATAGCAGCCGCGATATATGCCTCTGCTGCCATAGGCTCGGGTGTGTATGTGAAAGCGGCCTGCCGGGCTGTCACCGACGAAAAAGTGGTCGCCCTTACCTTCGATGACGCCCCCGACCCCATACAAACGCCTCGCGTGTTGGAAGTACTGCGACAACACCACGTGCAGGCCGCCTTCTTCTGCATAGGCAATCGGGCAGAAGCCCATCCCGATGTAGTGCGGCAGATAGTCGCCGAAGGGCATCTCATAGGCAACCACAGTTACAGCCATAGCAACCGCTTCCCCCTCTTCTCACGACGCAAAATGCAGCTCGATATGGAACGATGCGATGCCGCTTTGGCTCAATGCACACCAGCGGGCAACGCCATGAAACTCTTCCGCCCCCCCTTCGGGGTAACCAACCCCACCGTAGCTGCGGCCGTAAAATCGCTCGGCTACACCGTCATAGGATGGAGCGTGCGCTCGTTCGACACGGTACGCGACCCCGATGCCGCCTTCAAACGCATTTGCAACCGCATTCGTCCGGGCAGTATCGTGCTGCTGCACGACCGCCTGCCCCAGAGCCACACACTACTCGACCGCCTGCTCAAATACCTGCGCGACAACGGTTATCGCGTAGAGAGAGCAGACCGTCTGCTAAACCTTACGTCAAACCCTCAAACCGACACCCTGCAATGAAAGCAATAATTACCCGCAGCTTACCTGCATGGCTCATGCTGCTTGCATGGAGCATCGCCAACGCGGCCCAACCGCTTGCCAACCTCGACGAACTGAACCGCCGGCTGCAAGAGACTGCCGGAAAAATCACCTCTATCGAAAGCGAATTCGTACAGACCAAGCACATCGATATCTTCGACGAAGACGTAGAGTCGCGCGGCACCTTCCTTTATTGCAACGGCCGGCAAATATGCCTCGACTATCGCCAGCCCATGGCCTATCGCATCGTCATCAACGGCAACCGGCTCATGACCGTCGCCGACGGTCACAAGACCATCGTAAACCTCGGCTCGAACGCCATGATGAACGAGATGCAAAAGCTCATAGGCGCCTCTATGGCCGGTAACCTGCAAGCGTTGCAAAGCGACTTCGACCTCACTTACGAAGCCGACGCACAGCACTACTACATCACCGCCCGGCCCCGCGACAAAGGGATTGCAGCGTATCTGGCCAAAATAGGTCTGACGATTGACAAAAAGGATATGTCGGTGGCCGAACTTGTATTCTACGAAAACGAGAACGACTACACACGATACCGTTTCACAAGCAAACGTTTCAACCAACTCGATTCCCATGACTCGCGCTTTTCCATACAATAGTCTGGCGGTAATACTCCTTGCGGCAACCCTATTGACCGCTTGTTCGCGACAGCCCTCGCTCGACGCCCCCGTGCAACCGGCCATCTATGCCGTGAGCGACACTACCGCACGCTACGATATCGCCTTCTCTATGGGCAAAGTGCATCAGAACGGGCTGCTGGTAACACGCCTGCACAACGGCGAGGCGCGTATCGTGTGCGCAACGCCTTTCGGGCTCACGCTTTTCGACGTCACGCTGCGAGATGACGATTACCAGCTCAACCACTGCATAGAATCGCTGCGCAACGAAAGAGTATGGCAGGTGCTTGCCGATGATTTCAGAAGTATCTTTCTCGCCACACACGGCACTATTACATACGACAACGACGGCCGGCAACTGCGGCACACGGGAAACGGACTGACGCGCGGCACCATCCGTTACGACGCCGAGAGCCACACCACCCGCATCGCTCACAAATGGCTGAAACTGCAAATAGAGATTACCCCCTATAACCCATCTACAAAAGGAAACCATGCTGCTCGCTGATTTTTACACCATAGAGATACTACACGAGACCACACCGGGAGAATATACGGCAACCGTCACGCTCAATGCCGCACACCCTCTCTACGCCGGACACTTCCCGGGCAACCCGGTCGTGCCGGGGGTGTGTACCCTGCAAATTATCAAGGAGTGCTGCGAGCGTGCCCTCGGCCGCCGACTGATGACGAGCAACATGGCATCTTGCAAGTTTACCAACATGATACGCCCGGGCATCAACCGCCAGTTAGAGATAACATGGACTCTCTCGCCCAATGAAGAGAACCGCTACAACTGCCGGGCCGAAGTGCGCGACGAGGCCGCAACCTACCTGAAATTGAAAGCAACCTATATAGCCGTATGAACGAAGTCCGTCCCGACATCATATCGAAAGCCCGCTCGCTCGGCATCGCCGTGGTCATACCCACCTACAACAACGGCAAGACACTCGAAGCCGTCATTACCGGCGTACAGGCCTACTGTCGCGACATCTTTGTCGTTAACGACGGAAGCACCGACGACACGGCCGGCATTTTGCAGCGCATACCCGACATCCGAGTCGTCACTCACCCCGTAAACCTGGGCAAGGGAGCAGGATTGCGCAACGGACTGACGGCAGCCCGCGAGGCCGGATTCCGATATGCCATCACCATCGACTCCGACGGGCAACACTACCCCGACGATATCCCCTCTTTCATCACCGAAATAGAACGAACTCCCGATACGCTCCTCGTAGGCGCACGCAACCTCAATGCCGACAACATGCCCGGCAAAAACACCTTCGCCAATAAATTCTCCAACTTTTGGTTCAAATTAGAGACCGGAATCAAACTCCAAGACACCCAATCGGGCTACCGCCTCTACCCGCTCAACCGGTTAGGCTCCATGAAATGGTTTACCACCCGATATGAGTTTGAGCTCGAAGTCCTTGTCGCGGCCGCATGGAACGGCGTGCCCGTGCGCGACATAGCCATCAGGGTATATTATCCGCCCGAAGGAGAACGAGTGTCGCACTTCCATCCATTCCGCGACTTCACGCGTATCAGCCTCGTCAACACGGTACTGGTGCTGATAGCCGCTCTCTACATATGGCCGCGTAACCTGTTGCGCAAGCTGTCGTGGAGAAACATCAGGAAATATGTCGACGACGTATTGCACAACAACGTCAGCACCCGCGAGTTTGTCCTCTCGGTCATGCTCGGTATCTTCATGGGCATCGTACCTATCTGGGGCTACCAAATCGTATGCGCCATTTTCCTCGCGCACCTTTTCAAGCTCAACAAAGTCATCACGGTGCTTTTCTCCAACATCAGCATCCCGCCCATGATACCCTTCATTCTATTTGGCAGCTATGCCACGGGATGCCTCGTACTGGGCGATGAGATACTCTTCCGATACGACAGCCTGACGTTGAAGAATATCACGCAAGTTCTGTCACAATATTTGATAGGAAGCATTATCTTTGCGATCATATGCAGCCTCGTTGCCGGAGCTGTAACTTATTGTATCATACGATTGGCAAGTCGGTCTAAGAAACCGCACTAACGACACGACACAGATGGTAAGATTTTTTATCACATTATATCATTTTCTAAACCGTCATAAATTTCTCCTATACGCCTCGCTGCTCGCATGGATAGGCATCATGACCTACTGTGCTACGCAGGTGAAATTTGAAGAAAACATCACCTCCATATTCCCGCGGAAAGGGGAAGAAGACTATACTGTCCGAGTGTTCGACAACCTCAGAATCAAGGACAAAATCATCGTCATGTTTTCCTTGCGCGACACGGTTGCAACCGATACAAGAGAGCTTGCAGCCTGTGCCGACGCCTATGACCAAGCCTTGATGAGGGCCGACGGCGGCACGCACATCGCCGCCACCATGAGCAGCATAGAGGGCAAAACCGTGGGCGAAGTGAGCCGATTCGTACGGCAATACCTGCCCCTGTTTCTCTCTCCTGCCGATTTTGCCCGTTTCGACACCATCACGACCCCCGAAGGCATAGCCGCCTCCATGTCGCGCAGCTATATGCAGCTGCTCTCCCCCATAGGCGGCGCCATCAAAGAGAACGTCGCTGCCGACCCAGTGGGGCTGTCGGGTTCGGCCATGACCCTCTTGCGCGACCTGCAAGGCGACACCTCTTACGAAATGGCAGACGGGCACATTTTCTCGGCCGACGGCTCTACACTGCTGCTCTTCATATCGCCGAAATTCGGCTCGGGATACACCGGCAAGAACGAGATACTCATACGCGAGATAGAGAGCACACGCGACAGCCTGTCGGTACTCTACCCCGACGTGAACATAGAATATTTCGGAGGCCCGTCGGTCGCCGTCTACAACGCACGGCAAATCAAGCGCGACACACTGCTCACCCTATCGGTAGCCCTGCTGATTATCGTGCTCTTTATCCTGAGCGTCTTCAAGCGGAAAGTCTCTATCCTGCTCATGCTGCCTACGGTAGGATTCGGCGCACTCTTTGCCCTTACGGTCATATACCTCGTACAAGGCAGCGTCTCTTCCATCGCCATAGGAATAGGCTCGGTCATCCTCGGAATATCGCTCAGCTACTCGATACACATGCTGGCGCACCAAAATCATGTCAAGAGCGTAGAGCAACTCATCGAGGAACTTACGCTGCCTCTTACCATAGGCAGCTTCACCACCATAGGAGCCTTTTTTGCACTCATCTTCGCCTCTTCTGAGCTGTTGCAC
Source organism: uncultured Porphyromonadaceae bacterium (assembly GCA_900542255.1). Taxonomy (GTDB): domain Bacteria; phylum Bacteroidota; class Bacteroidia; order Bacteroidales; family Barnesiellaceae_A; genus Barnesiella_A; species Barnesiella_A excrementipullorum. The sequence goes on along the minus strand of UQMR01000002.1, from coordinate 6,845 downwards.
GACCTCGGCCTGTTTGCCTCCATGACACTCGTGGGCACAACGCTCTTTTGCCTCATCTACCTGCCGCACTTCCTGCGCGGCGATGCCGAGATAAAACAGAATGCGCTATTGCGAGGGATAGAGCGCATCAACGCCTACCCCTACGACCGCAACAAATATATCGTGACAGGCATCATCCTGCTGGCCATCGTGTGCTCGTTCTTTGCACAACGTGTCACATTCGACAGCGACATGATGGCGTTGAGTTTCGAGCCGCCACATCTCAAAAAGAGCGAAGAGCGGCTCGAAGGGATGGTCGACCCCGCGCACCAGACCATACTCTTCGTGAGTGTAGGCAAAGATTTCGACGAGGCGGCTGCTGTATATGCCCGTACCAACGACAGGCTGCGCCGCCTGCAAGCCGACTCGCTGATATGGCAACTCTCTTCGGCCGAACGGCTCTTTATCCCCTCATCCGTGCAAGAACAGCGGCTGCAAGCATGGAACGAATATTGGACGCCCGACCGTAAAACAGCCCTCATCGAGGGGGTGGAGAAAGAAGCGGGCCGCCTTGGCTTCAAGAGAGGAGCGTTCGATAATTTCGCCCGATGGCTTGAAAACGATTTCGCCCTTTGCCAATACGACTCGATACAATGGGGCGTCTTCTCGCCCTTTGCCCAATGGTACGACACAGCCCCGGGCATGGTCATGCTCCTCACGCAGGTAAACCTCTCGGAGGATAACAAGGAGGAGGTATATAAACATTTTGCCGACGACGAGAATGTGGTCGTATTCGACCGCGCTTACTTCACCAACCGGTGGGTCGATACGGTCAACGACGATTTCAACTATATCCTTTTCGTATCGTCGGTGCTCATATTCATCGCCCTGCTCATCTCATACGGCCGTATCGAGCTGACACTCATCAGCTTCCTGCCCATGTGCATCAGCTGGATTATCATCGTGGGAATAATGGGGCTGCTCGACATCCGCTTCAACATCGTCAACATCATCCTCTCGACATTCATCTTCGGTATCGGCGACGATTTCAGCATCTTTATCATGGATGGCCTGCAAAACCGCTACATGCGCGGCAACAAGCTGCTCAACTCGCACAAGACGGCCATATTCTTCTCGGCATTCACCACCGTGGTAGGTATGGGAGCCATGGTCTTTGCCCTGCACCCCGCCCTGCAATCGCTCTCGCTGGTCTCCATCATAGGCATGATGGCCGTGGTACTTGTGGCATACACCATAGAACCTGTCATCTTCAACCTGTTCATAGGCAACCCGGCATCCAAGAAACTGCCTCCCTACACGCTGTGGAGTATCATAGGCACGGCATTCTTTTTCATAGAGTTTTTCATAGGCTGTCTCTTGCTCACGCTGCTGCTCATCATCATGCTGCCCCTGCCCATCGCCCGGCGGCGCAAACAATATGCGTTGTCGTGGTGCGCCCACAAGTTGTGCCGGGGTGTCGTGTACAGCTATGCAGGAAAGAAAATCTATGAAGGGATAGATGCCCACACCTTCGACCGCCCGGCCGTCATCATAGCCAACCACGCCTCGTTTATCGACATCCTGCTGATGTTTGCGCTCACGCCCCGCATCATCATGGTTACCAACAAATGGGTGTATCACTCGCCTGTCTTCGGCCATATCATACGCTACCTCGGCTTCCACTATACCGGCAACGGATACGACACGGGGGTAAGCCACCTGCAAAGGAAAAGAGACGAGGGATACTCTATCGTAGTCTTCCCCGAAGGCACCCGCTCGACCGACGGCAAATTGCATCGTTTCCATAAAGGGGCATTCTACCTGGCCGAGCAATTACAGATAGATATCCAACCCCTGCTCTTCTACGGGCCCGACAAGGCCCTGCCCAAGCGGCAATCGTTCCACCTGCACTGCACAACGCTGGTGATGAAAGCCTTGCCGCGCATTACGCCCGACGACACCTCTTTCGGCACAGATTATCGCGAACGCACCAAACAGATAGCCGCATATTGCCGCGAACAGTATGCCGAGTTGTGCCGCCGTTACAACACGCCCGACAATCCCTATTTCTACAACCGACTGGTACGCAACTTCATATACAAAGGGCCCGTATTGGAGTGGTACACGCGCATCAAGGTCAAGATGGAAGACAACTACCGTCTCTTCGACCACCTCATCCCGGACAAAGCCCGCATAACCGACATAGGATGCGGCTACGGATACCTCGGCTATATGCTTGCCATGTATTCCCCCGACAGGGAGATATTAGGCATAGACTATGACGCCGACAAGATTGCCGTCGCCAATAACGGGTTTGCCCGCCCCGAGTCGCTGCAATTCGTGTGTGCCGACTCCATGCAATACGACCTTCCGCCCAGCGATGTCTTTGTACTCAACGACATGCTGCATTACCTTTCCCGCCAAGAGCAGCGGCAACTATTGCTGCGTTGCACTGCCAAACTCAACGACGGCGGCACCATCATCGTGCGCGACGGTAATGCCACCGACAACAAACACGGCATGACACGGCTCACAGAGCTCTTCTCTACCCGCATCCTGCACTTCAACAAAACGGTGCAATCGCTGCAATTCATCACGGTCGATGATATGCGCTGCATAGCCGACGAATGCGGTATGAAAATGTCGTTGCACAAAAACGACCGCTACACGTCCAACACAATTTATATCTTGAAGAGATGAGCCGGTATGATATAGTAATCGCAGGAGGCGGCCTGGCAGGGCTCGAATGTGCGGCCATCCTCGCCAAAGAGGGGATGAATGTGTGCGTATTGGAGCAAAATCACCTTATAGGAGGCTGTTTCCAATCATTTACACGTTTCGGCCGGCTGTTGGACACGGGCATACACTATGTGGGCAGCATGGATGAAGGACAACTGCTGCACACGATTTTCAAGTACATGGGTATCACGGACAAACTGCGGCTGCAACGCCTCGACGAAGAGGGTTTCGACCGCATATACCTCGATGGACGGGAGTATCGCTATGCCATGGGCTATGACCGTTTTGTAGAGACCCTGGCACAAGAGTTCCCGCACGAACGGGCCGCTTTGCGCCGTTACGTCACACAACTGCAAGAGATAGGCAATACATCGAGCGTAGAGTTGTTGCGCCGGGGCATATTCTCGGATGGAGGATATAAATATTTCTCCCATTCGGCATCGGCTTTTATCGAAGAGTGTATCCAGGATACCACCCTGCGCCGCGTCCTTGCCGGCACGGTGCAACTCTATGGAGGCGTCTACGACCGCTCGCCCCTCTACTGCCACGGCATGATAAACAACTCGTATATCTCGGGGGCATATCGTTTCGTGGGAGGCTCGGCACAGGTGACCGACGCACTGGCCGACGTAGTGCGTAAATACGGCGGCGAGGTGCGCAACAACAGTCGCATTACCCGCTTTGTGGTCGACGGAGCCCGTGTAAAGGCGGTATATGTCAATGATGAGGAGTATATCGAAGCCGACCGGTTCATCTCTACCATCCACCCGCAGGCCACCCTCGCCCTACTCGACGATACGCCGACCATCAAAAAAGCCTACAAACGCCGCATCGCGGCCATGCCCAACACCTACGGTATTTTCACCGTATACCTGCTTACCAAACCCGGCACCGTTCCATACGACAACTTCAACCGCTTCCTGCACACGCGCAACGACATGTGGTTCGACGAGCACAACGACATGCAGAGTTGCCTTGTATCGCAGCAAGCCGTATCGCCGCACAACGCTTATGCCGACGTGGTAACGCTGCTCACCCCCACGCCCTACGATGAGGTAAGCAGGTGGGAAAATACCCGCGTAGAACATCGCGGCGACGACTACCGGGCATACAAGGAGCAGAAGACACGGAGCATACTCGACTACGTACGCCGTCACGGCCTCGACTACGAGGGGTGCATCGACCATATAATCACCTCTTCGCCACTCACCTACCGCGACTATACCGCCACGACACAGGGTGCGGCATACGGCTTTGAGAAAAACTATAAATGTCCGCACCTCTGCGTCCTATCGTCGCGGACGCATCTGCCCAACTTCTATTTTGCCGGGCAGAACCTCAACGTACACGGAGCCTTGGGCGTGAGCCTCACCTCGCTGCTCACCTGCGCCGAATTTTTAGGACAAGATTATTTAGCCAAAAAAATAGGATATGCGTAAATTTCTCAAAATCACCGCCATCATCATAGCCATACCGGTGGGATTGCTGGTGCTGCTCGTCGCAGCGGCCGCAATATTATACCAAACCGCCGACATGAAAGAACCCGCCATAGAGCCGGCCCGCATCTCACACTACGCCCTCACCGACAGCGCCGGCTGCCGCATCTACAACGGCAACATACTACGCCGCAACAGCGACGGGTTGTGGGAGATGTATATCCGCGGCGACGCCTTTGCCCGCGGCGAAGCGGCCGGTATTCTCGCCGACTCGCTCCTCTATTACCAAGAGAGTGTTTTCGTCGACCAGATAAGAGACTTCATCCCATCGGAAAGCTATCTCAACTTCCTGCGATATATTATCATCCTGTTCAACCGCGACCTCGGCAATAACGTCACCGAAGAGTACCGCACCGAGATTGCCGCCATGGCTCGCTCGTGCACGCACGAATACGACTTCATAGGCACGCCCTACGAACGCCAGCTCAACTACCACGCCGCACACGACATAGGGCACCTCATGCAAGACTACATGCTGGTGGGATGCAGCTCATTTGCCGTATGGGAGAGCGACTCGGCCGACTCGACCCTGCTTATAGGCCGGAATTTCGACTTCTATATGGGCGACAATTTTGCCCGCAACAAACTCATTACCTTCTGCGAGCCCGACAGCGGATACCGTTTCGCTTCGATAGGATGGCCCGGTATGGTAGGCGTATTGTCGGGGATGAACGAAACCGGGCTCACCGTCACCATCAATGCGGCCAAAGGGACATTACCCCGCACCACAGCCACTCCCATCTCTATCCTTGCGCGCGAGATACTGCAATATGCGGCCACCATCGACGAGGCTTACGACATAGCCCGGCGGCGCAAGACCTTCGTATCGGAATCGTTGCTCATAGGCTCGGCGCGCGACGGGATAGCTGCCGTCATAGAGAAGTCGCCCGACCGCATAGCGCTGTACACCACCGACGACGACCGCATCGCCTGCACCAACCACTACCAGTCGGAGAGCTTTGCCAACGACGAACGCAACATAGAGAACATACGCACCTCCGACAGCAAGCACCGCCTGAATCGCCTGCTTATGCTCACCGACTCGCTGGCCCCCCTCACACCCGCACGGGCGGCCGCCATACTGCGCGACTACCGCGACGAGGAGAATCGCTTCATAGGATTGTGCAACGAGCTCTCCATCAATCAATGCATCGCGCACCACTCGGTTATATTTGCCCCCGAGAAGCACATCATGTGGGTATCGACCGCCCCCTGGCAGGCCGGAAAGTATATCGCATACAACCTCGACTCGATATTCTACTCCGATAAGCCGCTCGACAAGCGTTTCGATACCGACATCCCGGCCATAGCCGCCGACACGGCTTTCCTTGCGGCCTACTATGACGATATTGTCGCCTACCGCAGGCTTGTACCTCTCGTACGCAATGCAGCTCACACGGCAACCCCCTTGCCGGCCGACACACTGCAATGCTTCCTTACAGCCAACCCCGATTTCTACCACACCCACGAGCTGCTCGGCGATTACTATTTCTCACAAGGCAACCGCCTCCAAGCCATTGCCGAATGGGAAAAAGCGCTGCAACTTGCGATTCCCAAGGAGGGAGAGAGAAGGCGCATAGAAGACAAACTAAAAGAGACAAAATAACAACCATGAGAAGAAATCCCGATATACAATTCGCCTCACAGCAAGAAATAAAGGCCTATCAGGAGAGCCTGCTTGCCGAAACGTTGCAATACCTGCAACAACACTCGCCCTACTACCGGCGCATGTTTGCCGAACAGGGCATCGATGTGGCCGACATACGCCATATAGAAGACCTCGCCGGCCTGCCTGTCACTACCAAGACCGACTTGCAACTGCACAACGACGACTTCCTGTGCGTACCCCGCAACGAGGTCATCGACTACGTCACTACCTCGGGAACGCTGGGGACTCCCGTCAACTTTGCCCTCACCGAGAGCGACTTGCAACGCCTTTCCTATAACGAATACCTCTCCTTTACCACCGCAGGGTGCACCCGCGACGACATCATGCAGCTCATGGTCACCATAGACCGCCGCTTCATGGCCGGACTTGCCTACTTCATGGGAGCCCGCGAGCTGGGCATGGGCGTATGCCGCGTAGGCAACGGCATCCCCGAGCTGCAATGGGACACCATACACCGCATACACTCTACCTGCGGTATGGTGATACCGTCGTTCCTGCTCAAACTCATCGACTTTGCCGAGAAGAACGGTATCGACTACCACCAAAGCTCGCTCAAAAAGTGTATCTGCATAGGCGAAGCCCTGCGCATGTACCCCGATTATGAGCCAAACACCCTCGGCAAACAGATACAGGCTCGGTGGAGCGAGCTGAAACTGCACTCGACCTACGCATCGACCGAGATGCAAGCCTCGTTTACCGATTGCGAATATTTCCACGGCGGGCACCTGCAACCCGACCTCATCATCGTAGAGTTTCTCGACGACGACAACAACCCCGTACCCGACGACGAACCGGGCGAGGTGACCGTCACCACCCTGCAAGTGACAGGTATGCCCCTGTTGCGCTTCAAAACCGGCGACATCTGCTATCACCACAGCGACCCGTGCCCCTGCGGGCGCAATACCATCCGGCTCAGCCCCGTACTCGGCCGCAAGGGACAGATGATAAAATACAAAGGCACT
>UQMR01000001.1 GCA_900542255.1 uncultured Porphyromonadaceae bacterium | reverse complement strand
GATGCCCGCGACAACCTCTCTATACAAGTACACCCCAATGACCTATTGGCGCAAGAGCGGCACAACTCCCGCGGAAAAACCGAAATGTGGTATATCATAGATGCCGAGCCGGGTGCCGGGCTTTACTCGGGCTTCTCCCAACAAATCACGCCCGACGAATATGTGCGCCGCGTGGCCGACGATACCATTACCGACGTACTTGCGTTCCACCCGGTAAAGAAAGGCGACGTATTTTTCCTGCCTGCCGGACGCATACACGCCATAGGGAAAGGTATCTTCATAGCCGAGATACAACAAACCTCCGATATTACCTACCGCATCTACGACTACAACCGCGTGGGCGCCGACGGCAAGCCCCGTCAGCTGCACACCGACCTGGCCAAGGATGCCATAGACTATAAGCTGTATGATGACCTGAAAACCACATACACGCCGGCTCTCAATCAGGCCGTAGAACTGGTATCGTGCCCCTACTTCACCACCTCGGTACTCCGTATAGAAAACTCCGTAACACGTCCCGTAGCCACTCACGACTCCTTCTCGGTATATATCTGCATGGAGGGTGCAGCCACTCTTACCGACAGCAACGGCAACACCATAGAACTGCACCGCGGCGAGACCTGCCTCATCCCGGCAGCCACGACAGAGGTAACCCTCACACCGCACGACAGCGCACTTCTTCTCGAAAGCTATATCGCATAGTGCTGCAACCGCAGCATCCCAACCCATAAAAGCGGGGCTGTGGCGAAATGCCACAGCCCCGCTTTATATAAAGATCCCCGCCCGTGAAATATATGGCCATCCGGGCGCTACAAAACAGATACTCTTCTCAACTCAGCTCAAAAGTTATGGGTTCGTTCGACTCATCCCACAACTGCAAGAAATCGAGCAGCTCGGGGGTCAGGCGGTAGCGGCGACGGGTGCGCAGCATGGCCCAACGGTCTATCTTGGCATCGTAAATCTTCAACGAAATCGTCACGCTATTGTGCGAAGTTTCGTGCAACTGCTCCGACAGAGCTCCTATAAAAGCCTCCGACAGGGCACTCAACGGCAACTTCACGACCAAGCGGTCGAATAGCTTCCCTTGCACATCGGCAAGCAGCTCTATCGAGCTTATCGTGAGATTTATCTTGTTATTGTATCGGCTGCGTTCGTAGCGTGCATGCACATATACAAAGGTATTGGTACCAGTCTTCCCGTATTTCGAGTAGTTTACATAGTCCTTGCCAAAGAGCGGAATCTCCTCGGCCCCCGTATAGTCCTCTATCTTCAAGAAGGCATAGGGGTTTCCCGTTTTGCCTATGCTCTCGCGATAGCCCACAATAATGCCGCCCAAGGTAAGGTCTTTGCCGAGCAACTCTTCCCGGTTTTTCAGGTCAGACATGCGGGTATTACAACCATATTCGAGCTCTATGCGGTAATTGTCCAGGGGGTGTGCCGAGAGATACAAGCCCACCAGCTCCCGCTCCCGTTCCAGTCGCAGCACCTGCGGCAACTCCTGCACCTCGGGTATTTCGGGATGGCTCGTCGTAGATGCCATCACCGCCTCGCCCCACAATGAGGTTACTTGCGCCGAGCGGTCGGCCTGCACACGCTGCCCGTATCTTACAAGCGTATCTACAAAACCTATCTCACCCTCGGCGGCGGGGAGGAAATTCTCCCGTTTTACCTCCTTGAAACTGTCAAAGGCTCCGGCAAGCGCAAGCGACTCTATCGTTTTCTTGTTACATGCCGAGAGATTGATGCGCTCTATAAAATCGAATATCGACGCGTAGTTGCCGCCTTTCTCGCGCTCGGCAATGATTGCCTGCACGGCCGCTTCGCCTACACCCTTGATGGCTGCCAGGCCAAAACGGATATCGCCGCGACGGTTTACCGAGAACTTAAACTGACTCTCGTTTATATCGGGGCCCAATACCTGTATCTTCATCGACTTACACTCGTTCATAAACTTCGTTATGTCGCTTATGTCCGAGAGGTTGCGGCTGAGCACTGCCGCCATATACTCCGACGGATAGTTGGCTTTCAGGTATGCCGTCTGAAAAGCTACCCACGAATAGCATGTCGCGTGGCTCTTGTTGAAGGCGTACGAAGCAAATTTCTCCCAGTCGCCCCATATCTTTTCGAGTATCTTCTCGTCATGCCCGTTGGCTTTTCCGCCCGATATGAATTTCGGCTTCAAGGCATCGAGCTTGTCTTTGAGTTTCTTACCCATAGCCTTGCGCAGCGCGTCGGACTCGCCCCGCGTAAAGTTGGCAAGCAGACGCGAGAGCAACATCACCTGCTCCTGATATACGGTGATGCCGTACGTATCTTTCAGATACTTCTCCATGATGGGAATATCGTAAGTGATAGGCTCCTGCCCATGCTTGCGTGCGATGAACTGCGGAATATACTCCATAGGTCCGGGGCGATAGAGCGCATTCATGGCGATAAGGTCCTCGAAGGTCGAAGGCTGCAACTCACGCAGATACTTTTGCATGCCGGGCGACTCGAATTGGAAGGTTCCTGTCGTACGGCCCTCACAATAGAGCTTATAGGTAGCCGGGTCGTCAATCGATATGCTGTCTATATCTATCGTCTTGCCGGAGCGCAAACGTATATTCTCTACCGCCTCTTTGATGATGGAGAGTGTTTTAAGGCCGAGAAAGTCCATCTTTATCATTCCCGTCTCCTCTATCACGCTGCCCTCGTACTGCGTCACGAGCATCTTCTCGCCCGTTGTCTTGTCATCGGCCGTACTCACGGGCACCCAGTCGGTAATGTCGTCACGTCCTATTATCACACCGCAGGCATGTACACCGGTATTGCGCACATTGCCTTCGAGCATCTGCGCATAGCGCATTGTCTCGGCTATCTTTACATTGTCGCTGTCGCAAGCGGCGCGCAACTCGGGCACGGCGGCGATACAGTTTTTCAGATTTACCTTGGGTGACTTGCCGTCAACTTCGGGCAGGCGGTCGGGGATGAGTTTCGTGAGCCTGTCCGACTCGGGAATAGAGAGCCCCTCGACACGCGCCACATCTTTGATAGAGAGTTTCGTGGCCATCGTACCGTATGTGATAATATGCGCCACTTTCTCGTAGCCGTATTTGTCGGTCACCCACTTCAACACCTGTCCGCGGCCATCATCATCGAAGTCTATATCTATATCGGGCAGTGATATACGGTCGGGATTCAGGAAGCGCTCAAAAAGCAGGTCGTATTTAATGGGGTCTATCTGCGTAATGCCCAGGCAATATGCTACGCAAGAACCTGCCGCCGAACCACGGCCGGGACCTACCGACACGCCCATTTGACGGGCTGCCGCTATGAAATCCTGCACAATGAGGAAGTAGCCCGGGAAACCCATCGTCTTCATGATGTGCAACTCAAACTTTATCCGCTCCATCAAATCGTCCGAGAGCGGGTCGCCGTATCGGCGGGCTGCACCCTCAAAGGCCAACTTGCTCAGATAGTCGGCTTCGAGCTTGATACGGTACAACTTGTCATAGCCGCCCATGTCCTCTATCTTTTTGCGGGCTTTCTCCTCGCTCATCGTCACGTTGCCATGCTCGTCGCGCGTAAATTCGTTGAAAAGGTCTTCATCCGTAAAGCGGCGACGATACTCCTCCTCCGTACCAAACTCCTCGGGAATCTTGAAGGTGGGCATGATGGGGGCATGGTCTATCGAGTAGGTCTCTACCTTATCGAGTATTTCGAGTGTGTTGGTCAGTGCCTCGGGGATGTCATCGAAGACGGCACTCATCTCCTCTTGCGTCTTGAACCACTCCTGTTTGGTATAAAGCATCCGGGTTGGGTCATCGAGGTCTTTACCGGTATTGAGGCATATCAGACGGTCGTGTGCCTCGGCGTTCTCCTCGTCTACAAAATGCACGTCATTGGTACATATAAGTTTCACACCCTGCCGACGGGCTATCTCTACCAGATATTTATTCACCTCTACCTGTTTCTCGTAGGTATCGTGGGCTGCCCGCGCCACAGTAGCCTTGTGGCGTTGCAGTTCGAGGTAATAGTCGTCGCCCCATATCTCCTTGAACCATCTGACACTCTCCTCGGCGGCTTCGACGCTCTCTTTCATCAGTTTCTGAGGAACCTCCCCGCCCAGACAGGCCGAACAGACAATAAGCCCCTCGCGATACTTTTCGAGCTCGGTCTTGTCGGTACGCGGATGGTAATAGTAACCGCGCGTCCATGCGTTCGATACCAGTTTCACCAAGTTATGGTATCCTTTCTCATTCTTTGCCAAGACTATCAGGTGCCATCCGCCGCCATCTATCTTGTCGCTGCGCGATGCCATGGAACGTCGTGCCACATACATCTCGCAGCCGAGGATGGGTTTGAAGAATTTCTGTTCCAGCGCGGCTATCTCTTCCTGACAGCGCGCCTTCTCGGCCTCTTTGGCCTCCTTGTCAAAGGGTGCTTTCGCCGCTTCTCCTTCGGCCGGGGCTGCAACATCGGCGGCACCGGCATCATCAGCGACACTCTTCTCCCCGGCGGCTTTCTCTTCCTCCTCTATGGCTGCAATTTTCTTTTTCAGCTCCTTTATCTGGTCTTTTATTTTCCCGTTCTTCTTCTTGACATAATTGTAGAACTCCTTAATGCCGAACATATTGCCATGGTCGGTCAGCGCCATACCCCGCTGGCCGTCGGCTATCGCCTTGTCGACCAACGCCTGTATCGAAGCCTGCCCATCGAGAACAGAATATTGCGAATGCACATGCAAGTGCACAAACGGATGTTTCATAATTATCTGTTTTTACACATGTTACAATCCATACGGCAGCACACTGTACCGCCTCTTTATCGAGCTATAAAGATAAAAATTTTACGCCACACACGCCGCCTCTCTCTCTGCCTTTTTCAGAGACCGGGGCTTCGTTCTCGGGCTGTTTTCAGGTTACAACTCAAAATCCCACCTTGCGGGGCGCAAAGGAGCCGTCCCACACAAAGCTGCGTACATCGTCGGCCATCACGATACCTCGCGTCGCACCCTCCTCGCTGCGGCTTTCGCGCAGCTGCGCTATGTCGGCTATGGTACGGGCAATGATTTTCATCGTGCGGGCATTGGCATATCCCATATCGCGATAGCGGCATATGTCGCTTATATATGTTTTCAGTACGACCGCAGCCTCGTCGCTTACAGAGAGAGCATATCCGGTGCCCAACATCTTGGTAAGGATTTCATACAGCTCGCCAGCGCTGTAATCTTCAAACACCAGCGTATTGTCTATCTCTACGACCCCGCGCCGCGACAATCCGGCGACAAGGGGCTGACGTATGGTTTCGTGCTCGGCGATAATCAGTGCATACGAGCCGGGCAGCTCTGCCGTAAAGGAGGTGAGCTTGATGCGCAGCTTCTCGCTGTCGAAATGCGATTGCGGGTTCTTGAACTGGGGGGCGTCGCCATCGACAAAGAGCAACCCTTGCCTCGAACGTTCCATGGCCGAACGCAATATCTCGTCGACCTTGTAATCGGGGACGTTGTATATCTCTTCGGCTTTCAGCTCTACCATCTGCCCCTTTTCGAGCATGTGCATGGCGTGTAGCAGACGCCCCATAATACCGGCCACCGTACTTTTCCCGGTCCCCGTATTCCCCACAAAGCTCCACTTCATAGGCACATCGTCGGCGACACAGCCCTGCTTGTTGCGATAACGGGCCACTTCTACAAAATTATGGATGGCGACCTTTACCTTTTCGAGCCCTACCATGTCGTCCAGCTCTTGCAGAGCCTTTTTTATCTCCTCTTCATCGAAACTGTTGTTGCGTATGGCAACAGCCTCCTCCTCGGTTATAGGCACATCCTCGGGAAGTATCGTCTGCAACACCTCGGCATCGACGAGCTCGCCGGCCGGCAATGCGGCGATACGGTTGCTCATGGCCGGGATAATGCGGGTAGATATAAGCCGCGAGATAAACCGCCCGTTACCAAAGTGGACACTCTTCTTGCGGCACTCCTTCTCGACAAGCGCACGCAGCTTTTCTCGCGCACCGGGGGTAAAACGATAGCCTCCGCGTTGCACCACCAAATCGGCGATTTGCAACAGCTCATCGACAGAATAGTCCTCAAAATGGAATATATACGGGAAACGCGACCGCAACCCGGGATTGCTCGCCAGCATATCCTCCATCTCCTTGGGGTAGCCGGCCAGTATCACCAACATGTCTACCTCTTCGCGGCTCAACACCGAGAGCAACGCCTCTATGGCTCGCAACCCGAAGTCGTTTTTTGCATTCTCGCCACCGATAAAGAGGTTATATGCCTCGTCGATAAACAATACGTTGCCCTGTGCCTGTTTGAGGATACGCTTCATCTTCTTCTCGGTTTCGCCAATATGAGCCCCCACCATGTCGGTGCGTTCTACCCGTATCACATTTCCCCTCGACAGAAGTCCGAGCGAATAATAAATCTCGCCCATAAAGTCGGCCACGGTAGTCTTTCCGGTACCGGGATTACCCGTAAAGACCATGTGCAGAGGGGGTTGCTCGGTATGCAACCCAGCCTCGCGCCGCAACGCTATCAGTTTCACGAAATTGAGATGGCTCTCTATGTTCTTTTTCAGCTCGTCGAGACCCACCATCTTTTGCAACTTCTGCAACGACTTGTTATAGTCGCCGCAGCCCGCCGAGGGAATATCTTCATACACAATCGTCGACAACTCCTCGACCGTAGGCGACGGCTTGGCGCATACGCGTGCCGATAAGGCCGGCAGCACCTCGTTGGTCAGCAGGTTCTCTATATATCGCCCGTTACCGAAGGTTTCATCTTTGATGCTGTAAGCCCTGCGCACAACACTATACAGTGCCTTGCGAGCCTCCTCGGTAAAGCTGTACTGATATTTTCGGCAATAAAGGTCGGCTATCTGCATCAACTCATCGACGTTATAATCATCGAAATAGTAGCGGTTGCTCTCGGGCAAGCGCGAGTTGAGGCCGGGATTTGCCTCCAACATGGCTTTCATCTCCCGGGGATAGCCGGCCAGAATGAGCATCCAGTCGCGGCGGTCTTCGTCGGCCAACGCCGTCATAAGCGTTTCCAGTACATTCAAACCCGGGTCTTTGGGGTCGTCGGCTTTGTACAGCGAATATGCCTCATCGATAAAAAGGATTCCTCCCTCGGCACGATTCAAGGCATTGAGCGTCTTCTCGCTCTCGCTGCTGTAAAACTGTCCTATCAGCGTGCTACGCTCTTCAAAAACGACATGCCCCTTGGAAAGCAGGCCGGCATCTTTGAATATCTTGCCTATAAGATTGGCCACTGTGGTCTTGCCGGTGCCGGGATTACCGATAAAGACGGCATGCAACGGTAGCGACTGGGTGGGCAGACCGGCGGTACGACGCTTATAATTGAGCCGTGCCAGGTCGATAAATTCGTGAAGTTTTTTCTTGACCGACGACAATCCTATCATGGCATCGAGCTGCTCCATAGGAGCAGCCACGGCATCCGATTTCACCATCTTGGGAGTTCCTGCCGACTTGTGCGGCTGTACGGCATCCTTTCCATACAGCCCGAAGCGGTCTTCTTTGCCCACCTCGAAAGACACCGACAGGATAACATCTTCGAGAAACATGATTTTCAGCGTATAGAAGCCGGGCGACAAGAAGCCTTTGGCCGTACCCAACAGCGTATGCCTAAAATAGATACACTTGCTATCTTTGTCCAAGGGAATCAGCGGCACATTCTCCATTTGCTGCGTTACGATGCGCCCCGCCTCGTCGAAAAGCATGAAGACAAACTCGGGGGTCCACTCCCTATCGAGCTTGTTTTTGGCTATATATAGCATCGTCACGGCATCCAGGTCGTGTGAGTCGAAGCAATATTGCGACTTGGCATTCACGACGTCGTCATCCGTCACTTCTCCCCTGTATAAATCGAAAGAGAAAAACTCGAAACACTGCGTATAATGGGGCGGAAGGTCTATTACCGTAAAGAGCTGCTCGTCTTCGAGCGTTTTTCCATCTCTCTTGCACTGGAAAAGTCTCACAATCCACTCGCCCTTGTCTATTGTATCCTTTTCACCGCACTTGAATGTTGCCCTCACCTTGGCCGTAGGCTCTTCGCTCGACACCTCTACGTATACTCTCTCTTCTGCTACGGTACTTCCTACCAGCTGCACCATAAAATCGGCCTCCCAATCGGCTGCCTTATAGTACATGTTGTGCAAATAGAATGTCACGTGTACATAAGGGCCTTCTTCGGGACGATACATCCGGCGCAACTGGCGCACATCGCCCATCACAGAATATGGCGAACAAGCTATACATGCCGTCTCTACCCGGAAACTCGGAATATTGCTGCCACACGCACTATTCCATTCATTATTAAACTCTTGGGGTTCCATCTTCGTGTAAATATTAGACTGCCGTTGAAATTTGGCGGTGACTACAAAGATACGCAAATCGGACTATTCAAACAAATGAAAGTGCAAATCATGCATTGAAAATTTAGCACAAATATTCTTGCGGAAGAGGGGACATAAACAGCGACGGGTGCCCCGACGGAGAATCGTACCGCATACCCCACCCGACTGCAATGCCCGGCATAACCGGAGACAAAAAATCCGCCGGGCCTCTTACGGCCCGGCGGATACGATGCTATTCATTTCAGGCTATACGCCCCTACGCCATCAGTCGTCTATGGCGCGCTGTATGTCGCGGGGAGTGAGGCGGCCTGTGAGACTTATGACAACAAGCTCCTCGATACTGCCGTTGCGCTTGCACTCGGTGATATAGAGAATATACTCGTTGATATCTTTCTTGATTTTCTTTTGATATACAAACGTCCTCTCGTCATCGTCCTTGATGCGCATCAGCTCGGAATAACCGTTGGAGCTGTCGAAAACAAGCTCGCGCGAAATCTTTTCTATCATGCGAGGATTCTCGGTAGAGATGAGTTGCAGGCAATCTATATCGCTAATGATTTTCCCTATCTCAATGTCGCCCGATATATCGAGGTCATCATCGGCCGAGATATACTCAAACATGGCTTTCGAGATATATACCGATTCTACACCTTCCATATCGGCATACTTATCGAGCATACGATTCTGAGCCGAAGCGATACTGCTAAATGCTATCAACAGCAAAAATATACATGTCTGTCTCATGGTTTATCTTATTTAATTGTTTTTCTATCGAGGTTTGGGTTTGTTCCACTCTCTGCACAGCTATCATGCCTTTGTCCAGTTTGGCCGCAAAAAGGGCTAAGGCGCGTTTCGTCTCGGCATACGCCTCTTGCGTCGAAGTGAAGGTATCTTGCCTCGGCACAGGACGCAACGCTATTATTCCTACCGTGAAGGCGACAAGCAATATGGCTGCAATACTTGCCACCCATATCCTCGCCTTGTGCACCGTAAACCAATGCCGATGCTCCTCGCGGCCGAAGCTGTCTATCTGTGCCGCGATACGCTCCTCCAATCCGGCCGGGAGAGACACCTCCTCTCCCGAGGCATCGTAGAGGCTCAGGAAGAGAGCCTTGTCGGCCTCAAACCGGGGAGGGACCGGGTTGTTCCTGAAATAGTCGAACAGCCTCTTCTCCTCATCGGCCGATGTTTCGGCACGATAGTAGCGGTCTAACAGCCGTATGAGTTCTTCATTCTCCATAAGCGGTATGTTTTATAAATTGCTCGCGCAACTTTTTTCTTGCGCGCGACAACGTAACCCGTATGTTGATGGGGGTGAGCCCCGTTATTTTTTCTATCTCTTCAAATGTGTAGCCGTTGGCATCATGCAACAATACCAGCTTTTTCTGCATGTCGGGCAGGCGGTTTATGAGCCCATATAGCAGGCGGTTGTGGTCTTTGCGCTCTACGATATCCGACGGTGTCTCGCTATCGGGCAGCATGACGTGCTCATCGTCGGTGCTTGTGGTATCGTACTTGGTACTCCGCAGCTTATCGAGACACAGGTTGCGGGTTATAACCGTGCAAAATGCCTCGGCATTGCGCACCTGCGACAACTCGTCGCGCCGCTCCCACAATTTGATGTAGGTCTCCTGCACCATATCTTCGGCATCGTCGCTATTACCCAGCAGCCTGAAAGCGACTTGGTATATACGTCGGTGGTAGGGAAGAAACAACTCTTTGAAACGTGCCGAATCCATACTCCAACTTATTCGGGGGTTCCTATCTTGTTCATGTTTTGCAACTCTTGGAGGTCTTCGGGTTTCAGTTTACCCTTCATATAGACAAACCCGCACTCCTTGCCTTGCATCACAATCAGGATTTCGCGTATCGCCTCTTCCTTTATCACCATATACACGGCCGTGTTGCTGCCATCGCTGTTTTCGCTTACAGCTTTGGTATATTTTGTGGTATCTATCTGCGCAATCCTCTCTTCGAATTGCCGCTTCACCGCAGAGGAGCAGTTCTCCAAGTCTACCATCTCTACCAAATCCAGCCCTCGCAACGACTTGTTGAGAGGTTTGGCCATGGCAAGCAAAAATTTACCCACCTTATAGCCTTCGGCACCGGGTTGGTCGGCAAAATCTTTATAAAGCGTATCTATACCTGCCGCATAACCACTCACAGCAGCAATCAACAGGGCTATACACAGTATTATTTTTCTCATCATATAGAGGTGTGTTTATTGGTAAGACGAAAAAAACGGTTTTTTGTTACCGCATACGTACAATTATTTTTCATTGTGGCCATACAGGGTGTCACAACGGGCATTTCCTATCATTTGGCAGTAAAATATTTGCCTATAACAGGCAACGAGGAGATTGGGAAATCGCGGCGAACAGCTACAACTATATATACGACAAGCAGCAAGGTGCGCCACAATACGCGCCACAGCGGGGTCTCTATGGGCAAGCATTCGCCCAAGAGATACAGCACACCGGCCAGTGCCACATATCCGCCTATCTTCAACAACGGATACGGTACGGGATAGCGCTTGCGACCTATGAAATAGGAGAGCAGCAACATGACGGCATTGCAGGCTACCGTAGCCCAGGCGCAGGCGATATATCCGTATTGCGGCACGCCCCACACGATAATGGAGATGGTAATGACGCATCCTATCACCGTAAACCATGTACCCCAATAGGTTTGGTCGTTGAGCTTATACCAGAACGACAGATTGAAATAGAGCCCGTAGAGAAACTCTCCCAACATGACAACGGGTACAACCCGCAACCCTTCGTAATACAGCGGCGACACGAGGTACTTGAAGAGATCATCGAGATAGAAGGTAACGCCGAGAAAGATAAGGAGAGAGAATATTGTAAAATAGAGTGTCGTGACGGCGTTGGTCCGACGGTCGTCGCTCTCGCGGCTTTTCTTGAATATAAAAGGCTCTACGGCATAGCGGTAAGCCTGAATAAACATAACCATCACCACTGCTATCTTGAAACAGGCTCCATAGATGCCCAACTGAGTGGTCGCCTCGGCCTTGTCGTCGAAGAGGAACGGGAAGAGTATCTTATCGACCGACTGGTTGAGAATGCCGGCAATACTCATCGCCAATACCGGGAAGGCATAGAGAAACATGCGACGCATGCGCGATACATCGATATGTACCTTGAAGCCCGTGAGCTCCCGATAGAGCAATGCAACATTGGCCAACGACGTGATGACATTCGATACCAGAATATAGCCCACTCCGTAATCGGGACGGTAAAACCACTCGACCGATTGCGGCGCATGGCGGTACAAAAGGGGGCACAACAACAGGAAGAAGAGATTGAGCACGATATTCAGCCCAATGTTGAAGAGCTTGATACCGGCAAATTTCCAAGCCTTCTCTTCGCTACGCAGGCGGGCAAACGAGATACTCGTAACGGCATCGAGCGCAACGATAAACATAAGCATTCCCACATACTCGGGATGCGACGCATAACCCAACGCTGCGCTGATAGGCGAAAGGAGAGAAAATCCTGCAACAAGAAACAGCCCCGAAAGAGCCGTTACAAAAAGGAGGGCATTGGCATAAACCTGCATGGGGTCGTGCTCCTCTTTCCGGGTAGAGAAGCGGAAAAACGTCGTCTCCATACCGAACGTTAGGAAGGCCAAGAGCAGGGCTGTCCAACCGTAGAGATTGGTCACAATACCATAATCGCCGGGCGATGGCAGCACCCGCACATACATAGGCACCAGCAACCAATTGAGGAAACGCCCTATGATGCTGCTCAACCCATATACAAATGTATCTTTCGCCAAACTTTTCAGACCGCCGCCCATATATCTACTCCGTATCGTCAAAAAGCCCGCTCCACCCCACACGCGTGCGGTTGAGGTGCTTATATGCCAAGTCTGTCACTTCACGCCCCCGGGGCGTGCGTTTTATAAAGCCCTCCTTGATAAGGAACGGCTCGTAAACCTCTTCGAGGGTCCCGGCGTCTTCGCCCAAGGCCGTAGCAATGGTCGTGAGCCCTACGGGACCACCCTTGAACTTATCTATAATGGTGGTAAGTATCTTGTTGTCTATCTCGTCCAGACCATACTTGTCTATATTCAACGCTTCGAGGGCATAGCGGGCTATCTCTATATCTATCTTTCCCGAGCCTTTGACCTGCGCAAAATCGCGCACACGCCGCAACAAAGCATTACAGATACGGGGCGTGCCGCGGCTGCGCAAAGCTATCTCTATGGCTGCCTCGTGCGTGCAGGAGACGCGCAGGAGACGTGCCGAACGCTCTACGATGCGACACAGCACGGTGTGGTCGTAATACTCCATGTGACAGTTGATGCCAAAGCGCGCTCGCAGCGGACTCGTCAGCAACCCGCTGCGCGTAGTGGCTCCCACCAGCGTAAAGGGATTGAGGGTGAGCTGTATGGAGCGGGCTCCGGGGCCCTTGTCTATCATAATATCTATGCGATAGTCCTCCATAGCCGAATAGAGATACTCCTCGACAATGGGACTGAGACGATGTATTTCATCGATAAACAGCACGTCGTTGGGTTCGAGCGACGTAAGGATTCCCGCCAAATCGCCCGGCTTGTCGAGGACGGGGCCCGAGGTAACCTTGAAGCCCACATCCAACTCGTTGGCAATGATATTTGCCAGCGTCGTTTTGCCCAGTCCGGGAGGGCCATGCAACAATACATGGTCGAGCGGCTCTTGGCGCAAACGTGCTGCCGCCGTAAATACCCGAAGGTTTTCTACGATTTTATCTTGCCCGCTGAAATCGCCGAACGTAAGAGGGCGCAAAGCCTTCTCAAACTCACGCTCCATCTCACCGGGGCGATTATCGCGTATATCGAATCGGTCGTCTGCCATATTGAGAATCTGTAAACATTGCATCATGAAGATACTGCGGGCAGTATCCTGCAATTTCATGGCAAATGTAACTTTTTTTTACCACACCGCACGGGTCATGCACAAAATAAATACGGGGACTCAAAGCCCTATACAAGCATTCCCTCTATATTTTTCACTATATATCAGCCCCAATGTTGCAAAATAGATAAAAATATAAGACCTTTGCACAACAAGACATACACCTAATGAAAGAGATCATTATTATCATTCTGCTCATCCTTCTGAATGGCGTTTTCTCCATGTCGGAAATAGCCCTTATCTCGGCACGTAAAAGTAAACTCTCTTCCGATGCCAAACGTGGCAGCAAAACCGCAGCAGCGGCATTAAAATTATCCAGCGAGCCCGACCGCTTCTTGTCGACAATACAAATTGGCATCACGCTGATAGGTATCCTCACCGGTCTTTACTCGGGCGACACCCTCGCCAAGAGTCTGGGCGATATTTTCGTTGCATGGGGCTTGTCGGGTTCTTACGCCTACGGAGTGGCACAGGTTCTCATAGTCATTATCGTTACATATCTATCTATCGTAGTGGGTGAGCTGGTACCCAAACGCATAGGTCTGAACATGGCCGACGGCGCCGCCCGCGTGGTAGCACGCCCCATGCAGATGCTATCGGTCATAGCCATGCCCTTCGTATGGCTCCTCTCGAAAAGTACGGCTCTGCTGGTAAGCATACTGGGCATCAAGGATGCCGAAAGCAAGGTGACCGAGGAGGAAATCAAATCGATGATACAAGAGGGTACCGAGTCGGGCGAAGTGCAGGAAGTGGAGCAAGACATTATGGAACGTGTCTTCGTCCTGGGCGACCAGCGCGTGTCGTCGATTATGACCAACCGCAAGGATATTGTCTGCATGGATATCTCCATGACGGTAGAGGAGATACGCAAGGTCATCACCGAAGAGTTGCACGAAGCATATCCCGTCATTGCCGGCAACATGGACGATGTACGCGGATTCGTAACGCTCAAAGACCTCATACTGACCCTCAACAAAGAGGACTTCAACTTCGCATCGGTAGTAAGCCCGGCCGTATATTTCCCCGAGAATATGACCGTCTATAAGGCTCTCGAAGGACTTCGCACCAAAAAGGTAAGCCGCGCTCTGGTATGTGACGAATTCGGCAGCCTGCAAGGCGTAGTCACACTGCGCGATATTTTAGAGGGACTTGTAGGCTCTATCGAGGATGCACAAGACCAACCCTACATCGTACCGCGCCACGACAACAAAAGCTGGTTGGTCGATGGCATGTGCCCGTTCTATGACTTCCTCGCCTACTTCGAGCGCGAAGATTTGTACCGCCCCAGCGACTATACCACCGTAGGCGGATTGGTACTCAACCTCCTGGAACATATCCCGGTGGCAGGCGAGCGGATAGAATGGAACGGATTTACCCTCGAAGTGGTAGACATGGACGGCGCCCGCATAGACAAACTCATGGTTACCCTGAAAGAGGAGAGTACACAACCGGCCGAATAGGTTAAAACCGCCTCTTCTTATAGGCATCCTACCCTTTGGTAAGCGATGCGCTCACTCCCGTTCTGCACATAAATGATGCCGCAACGCACAAAACCGTGACGTTGCAGAATATGCTGCATCACGAGGTTGTCGCGATGCGTGTCGGCCCGCAACTGTTTGCAACGTGCAGCACACCACGCTACACAGGCCGAGGCCACTCCCGGCATCACGCCGGCCGAGGCAAGGCGGTGTATCGTACCGTACGGCTCATCGTTGGGCCATGCCCCCTCCTTGATATAGGCATAGGTGGGGTCTTCGCCCTTGATAAATGAGAAGACACCTACCAGATTGCCGTCGCAGAAACATGAAAAATGACAACCCGCCGCGATTTCAGCAACAATCTGGTCTCGCGGGGGATATCCCTCGCGCCATTGCGACGGATTGCCCTGGCTGCGCATAAACTCCCTGGCCCTCTCATATATCGCCATAATGGCATCTATATGCCGTAAATCACTGGATTGTATGGTTATCATAGAGAATCGGTTCATGGCTGGGAGGCACGAATCTGAGAGGCAACCTTCCAGCCTCATTTTTTATAAAGGGCCGTATCGGAAAGGATTCCGACACAGCCCTTAACATAAACCACAAGGGTCGTATATTATAGTCTTTCCAACTGAACGGTGAAGTGACGCATTAACTCGGCTTCCCACGTAATGCGCATGCCACGCTTCGTCTCCTCGCGACGGTCATACACATTCTTCAATGCGACGGCAATCACATCCATGTGGTTGTTGGTATATACCCTACGAGGGATAGCGAGACGCAACAGGTCGAGCCCGCCGAAACGGTTTTCGCGTGTCACGGGGTCGCGGTCGGCAAGGATATAGCCTATTTCGCAGCCGCGTATACCGGCTTCGAGATAAAGCTCTACCGCAAGCGTCTGTGCAGGGAACTCTTCCTTGGGAACGTTTACAAGGATTTTGCTTGCATCTACAAAGATGGCGTGTCCGCCGGCAGGGCGTTGATAGGGTATGCCATACTCATCGAGCTTGGCGGCCAGATACTGCACCTGACGGATGCGGGTCTCCAAATTGTCGAACTCGGTATTCTCGTCCAAACCTATGGCCAAAGCCTCCATATCGCGACCATTCATACCGCCGTATGTGAGATAGCCCTCGAATTGTACACAGAAACCTTTGGCGCCTTCATACCACTCTTTCTTGGAGGTAGCTATGAAGCCGCCCATATTTACGATGGCGTCTTTCTTGGCACTCATGGTCATTCCGTCGGCAAGGGCAAACATCTCGCGGACAATCTCCTTGATGGTCTTGTTGGCGTATCCGGCCTCACGTGTCTTGATGAAATAGGCATTCTCGGCAAAGCGGGCCGAATCGAAGATTACAGGCACATTGTATTTCTTCGAGAGCTCGCGCACACCGCGCAGGTTTTCCATCGAGACGGGCTGGCCGCCGGCCGTATTGTTGGTAATGGTAATGATAATGAAAGGTACGCGACCGGCATACTCCTGCAATGCTTTTTCGAGCTTCTTCAAGTCTACATTACCCTTGAAAGGGACTTCGAGCTGCGTATCTTTCGCCTCGTCGACCGTACAGTCGAGAGCTGTGGCGTGACGGCCCTCTATATGTCCTTTTGTCGTATCGAAATGAGAATTACCGGGAACTACATCGCCTTCGTGAACGAGATACGAGAAGAGTACGTTCTCGGCAGCACGACCTTGGTGGGTAGGTATTACATATTCGAAACCTGTGAGAGAGGTTATCATCTCCTTCATGTGCATAAAGGAACGTGCACCGGCATAACTCTCGTCGCCCATCATCATGCCCGCCCATTGACGGTCGGTCATAGCGCCTGTACCGGAGTCGGTAAGCAGGTCTATATATACTTGCTCGGCTTTGAGTTGAAATAGGTTGTAGTGGGCTTCTTTGAGCCATGCTTCGCGTTCTTCACGGGTGCTTTTACGGATGGGTTCTACCATCTTGATTTTCCAAGATTCTGCAAAAGGTAATTCCATAATAACTTTTTTATATTTGAATGGTTGTGTTTTGTATCATACGGCTATGATTTATAATCTTGCCGAAGACAACTGTGTTTTTCATTCGTTGTAGTCTGATACAAATATAGTCATTATCAATCACAAAACGCGCAAACATAACTCTAAAAAACTTTAAGCCCGCACATACCTGCCGCCCTACCGACGCACCTTCCCGTCACATGCCGGCAACTCGTATACATTATCCTCGTCGGGCGTATGGCTGGCATACCACACCTGTGCCAGAAATGGGTTATGGCGCGCCTCCCGGTCATATTGCCACGGCATGGGGAAGCAGTGAGGGCACCAGTGCCCGCCCAGCAGCACCAATGCCGGCGATGCCTCGAAACGGTGCTTGTCGTAGCATTCCCACTCTAAGGGCGTGTATATGTCGCCCTCTTTCATATCGGGCGAGAGACAACGGCCCCCGCGCCATTGGGCAGCCCGGCGCATGTCGTCGATATTCCATTTTTCCACGGGTTTGGTCTCATCGTAGCCATGGTCGAGCATAACGGGCGTGTCGGATGGCCTCGTCAAATCCACGGCATCCCATCCGGGGATTCTCTTCCAAGCCTCGCGCGAGCCGAAAAATGCCGATATGCGCCCCGTATCGTTGTTTTTGAACCAGCTCATCGTTCCCAGCGGCGGGCGGCTGCACAACCATCCCATTGCCCACTTGATAAATATCGCAGGCACTATCTTTGCCAAAGAGATGTACCACGGCAGCGACTTCCTCAAATGGGAGAAATACTCTTTTACGGGGATGTTGGCGCGGAAGTGAAGGTACTCCTCCAACACATCGCTGTCGCTGAACCAATATCCGTGAAAATTGCGCGTGGCAAACCAGCGGGCATCGAATACCGCCTCGGGGGGCGGACACGACAGGGCCCGCAGCAGCAAGCTCTCAAACTCGTACATCGTAAGCCGGTACTCCGGCCCGCTGCTTATATTGTAGAACCGCCTCCAAAATGTATCGGGCAGTTCCGTATCGCACAGACGTGCCAGCAACCGCCCGGAGTCTTCTACCGTAGCCCATTCGAGGACACCGTCGACAGGTACATGGAACGTTATGGGGTCTGCCCCGTTCATGATAAGCTGGGGATATAATATACCCGTCTGCCTCAGACTTACCCAATAGCGCAAGCCCGACTCAGCAAAGATACGCTCGGCCATGCACTTGGATATGGCATAGGCATCGTATACGCTGGCACAGATAGGGTCGCCCACTCGCCCCCAATGTATCGGAGGGCAGCGATGCCCGGTCTGAGCGACCGAGCCGATATATACGACCCGCACGGCATCGGCGTCGGGGCGCGCCTTGACGGCGCGTACAATATTCTCGGCCGCAGTCACGTTTACGTGCAACGTCTGGCGGGGATAGTGGTCGGCACGGGGTGAAACCATACCGCCCACATGCAATACGATGTCGGCATCGGCAACAGCCTTGCATACGTCGTCATAAGAAACGAGGTCGCCCCATACAATTCTGACTCCCGGCATAGCCATGTAGGGAGCCATTTTCTTTTTATTTGTCTTGGAAGGTCTTACAAGCAAGATAATATTTACCTTATCGAGTATCTTCGCCAGCTCTTTGAGGCCGGCACTCCCCATTACGCCGGTGGCACCGGTGAGAAGTACATTTTTCTTTTTATCCATATATTGCTCGGTTTCCTTTTATATCGGTGTCTCTTTGTGAGCGTAAAGATACGCTATTCCCTGCGCATATAAAAACCGACACGACAAAAAAATCCGCGCCGCAACAAATGCGGCACGGATAATATCGTATCGGAGGCTGCGGCCTGCCGTTATTGCTTGTTGGCACGCTTGCGCTCTATCTCGTCGAGAATGATTTTGCGCAGCCGCAGGTGGTGCGGGGTAACCTCGACATACTCATCTTCCTTGATATACTCCAAGGCCTCTTCGAGGGTAAATACTACGGGGGGCACAAGTTTCACTTTATCGTCGGAACCCGAAGCACGCATGTTGGTCAGCTTCTTCGACTTGGTAACATTCACGACAATGTCGTTTTCCTTGGCATTCTCGCCCACGACCTGCCCTGCATATACCTCCTCTTGCGGGAAGATAAAGAAGCGCCCGCGGTCTTGCAGCTTGTCTATGGCATACGCATAAGCCGTACCGGCCTCCATGGCTATGAGCGAACCGTTGGTACGGCGGTCTATCTCGCCCTTCCACGGCTGGTACTCCAAGAAGCGGTGCGCCATCACAGCCTCGCCGGCCGATGCGGTAAGCACATTATTGCGCAATCCTATGATGCCGCGCGACGGTATGACAAACTCTATATGCAGGCGGTCGCCCTGTGTCGTCATAGAGGTCATCTCTCCCTTGCGACGTGTCACCATATCGATGATTCTGCTCGAATACTCCTCGGGCAGATTGATGGTGAGCAGCTCTACGGGCTCGCATTTCTGGCCATCTATCTCCTTGATGATAACCTGCGGCTGCCCTACCTGCAATTCATATCCTTCGCGCCGCATGGTCTCGATAAGGACCGAGAGGTGCAACACGCCCCGGCCATAGACATTCCATACATCCTCTTTGGGACCCTTTTCGACACGCAAGGCCAAGTTTTTGTCCAGCTCGCGAGCCAGACGGTCGGCTATGTGGCGGGAGGTCACATACTTGCCGTCGCGCCCAAAGAACGGCGAATCGTTTATGGTAAATGTCATAGACATGGTAGGCTCGTCGATGGCTATGCGTTCGAGCGGCTCGGGATTGAGGGCATCGGCAACGGTATCGCCAATCTCAAAATCATCGAGACCTACCAGCGCACAGATGTCACCGCAACCGGCACTCGCCACTTTGGTGCGTCCCATGCCTTCAAAGAGGTCAAGCTCCTTGATACGTTGTTTCACTACCGAGCCGTCACGCTTGCAGAGAGCTACCTCCATTCCCTCGCGCAACTCTCCGCGGTGAACGCGACCTACGGCGATACGCCCTACATAAGAAGAGTAATCGAGCGATGTGATAAGCATCTGGGCAGGGCCTTCCAGATAGGGAGGCTCGGGGATATACTCTATGATGGCATCGAGCAGGGGTTGGATGTTATCGGTAGGCTTGCGCCAGTCGGTACTCATCCATCCTTGTTTGGCCGAACCGTATATAGTGGGGAAATCGAGCTGCTCTTCCGATGCGTCGAGACTAAACATAAGGTCGAGCACCATGTCCTGCACCTCATCGGGGCGGCAGTTGGGCTTGTCAACTTTGTTAATGACAACCACCGGCTTCAAACCCATTTCTATCGCTTTCTGCAACACAAAACGGGTCTGAGGCATGGGGCCCTCGAAAGCGTCGACGAGCAACAGACAGCCGTCGGCCATATTGAGCACCCGCTCTACCTCACCGCCGAAATCGGCGTGTCCCGGCGTATCTATAATATTTATCTTATAATCTTTATACCTGATAGAGACGTTTTTAGAAAGAATCGTGATGCCTCGCTCACGCTCCAAGTCATTATTATCGAGTATCAACTCGCCGGTTTTCTGGTTCTCGCGAAAAAGATGACCGGCCATCAGCATTTTATCGACCAATGTCGTTTTTCCATGATCGACATGGGCTATAATGGCAATATTCCTTATTTTCTGCATAACAACCTACTGAATTTATATAGAACGTATGCCAGTCGCAGGACGAACCGTACGATTTTGGCGGTGCAAAGGTACAAAAAAAGACAACATATTTTACTACGACAAGAGAATAGATGTGTGTAACAAAGAGATTGCACCCCACCATCTTATGCCAGAATCTCCCATCAGAACCATCGCCCACCCCCTCTCGGGGGATATACAGCAGGCCATGCCACAATATACGCTCTCTTTCCCACGGCAAGACCCTACTCCCCCAAAAAACGGCCAGAAACTTTTTATACTCAACAATTTTGCCGTTACAAAAACTATTAGTACCTTTGTGCGCTCAAATGATTTATATAACAACAAAAAACTCAAAAGGAAATGTATTTAACCGCTGAGAAAAAAATTGAAATCTTTGAGAAATACGGAAAGTCCAATACTGATACTGGCTCTCCTGAGGCACAGATTGCATTATTCTCGTACCGTATTTCTCGTTTGACTGAACATTTGAAGTCAAACCACAAAGATTATACGACACAAAGGGCTTTGAAAATGTTGGTAGGTAAACGCCGTCGTTTGCTCGATTATCTGATGAGAAAAGACATCAACCGTTATCGTGCAATCATCGCCAACAAAGAGCTGGGTATTCGCAAATAATCTGCGAAACGAAACAACAAAGAATGGTCGCCTCCACAAGGAAAGCGACCATTTTTTTATTGATATAACTGCATGTCGTTCGTCTCGCCGCAAAAAGCCCCGGGGATTGAGACTAGCGGAGGAGCTCCTTACGCATCGGGAATGGTTATCTCCCCGACAAAAGAGCGGTTCATTGCCTCCGCAACGGCCTCGGGCGAAAGACCGTGCCCGAAAAGGAACATCAGTTTGGCAATGGCAGCTTCCGTGGTACTGTCGTAGCCGCTCAGCACACCGCACCCCTGCAAGGTATTGCCCGTGCTGTATAACCTCATCTGCACACTGCCGCTGTTGCACTGCGTGACATTGACAATAACGATGCCTCGCTGTATGGCCTCGCGCAGCTCCGCCAAGAACCACTCGCTTTTGGGGGCATTACCCGCCCCGAAGGTCTCCATCACAACCCCTTTCAAACCGGGGATACCCAATATCTGATGCACAGCCTGCCTGCTGATGCCGGGATATAATTTCAGCACGGCTATATTATTGTCCATCGCATAGTGCGCCTTCAACGGCAATGTCTCATCAGGGTGGCGTATTTCGCTCTCGTCGTAACTGATATGCACACCCGCTTGTGCCAGCAGGGGATAGTTGGGCGAGGCAAACGCATTGAAGTTCTCGGCACTGATTTTGCGGGTGCGATTGCCCCGCATCAGCGAGTTCTCGAAAAAGATGCACACCTCGGGGACAACAGGACTTCCGTCGGGATGTTTGGCCGAAGCTATCTCTATGGCTGTAATCAGATTCTCCTTGCCATCGGTGCGCAACACTCCTACGGGAAGCTGCGAGCCGGTAAATATAACGGGCTTACTCAGATTTTCGAGCATAAAACTCACGGCCGATGCCGTATATGCCATCGTATCGGTGCCGTGCAAGACAACAAAACCATCGAACAAATCGTAATTTTCAGAGATAAGATATACCAGTCTCTCCCATTGCGACGGCTCTATCTCAGATGAATCTATGGGCGGCTCAAACTGTATGGTGGAGATAGAAGAGCCCAGCTGCCTCAATTCGGGTACATTATCCAGGAGATGATGGAAATTGAAAGGCTCCAAGGCTCCTGTAACAGGATTCTGCGCCATACCAATGGTACCTCCCGTATAGATAATGAGTACCGATGTCAACGATGTCGCCATACTTATGTGCGTTATATGTTATAAATGTATAAACAAAGGTAATCAACCTGAGGGTATTTTGCAATACTTTTCCTTGTGAAATTAGAATCGGGCCATCGCAGCTCAGCCACGACAGCCGGCGGGGACTCACTCCATTTCCAGATTCAGCATCTTGATGGCTTTCACTATATTGGGATTATTCTCTTTCATCGCAGCTATGATGTCGGCGGCATCATAAGTCACTTTCTTCTCATCAGATACCTGCATAAAGAGTTCCATCTCTATAAAATCGTTTTTGAGCTGTTCTCGCAGGAAATCTATGATAGAGTCCTGCTTTTCGAGCAGCAAAGCCTGCTGTATTGGACTTTCTATGACAACCCGACAGGTGGTCTTGTCCTGCAACTGCGGCAGGTGGGTACGCATGGTGTTGTATAGCGCCACCTCATCGGTAATGGTTCCGGCAAAGGCGTTCCACGACTGCAACAAGCTCTCTTGCGATATGGGGGTGTCGCGCAAAGGCTGCTTTTCGGGTGCCTCATCGTTCTTGGCAGCAGCATTGATGCGTATAGACGGTACCGGCGGTTTGCCCACGGCCGGCGCCGATTTGGGACGTACCGGGGCGGGAGCAGCCGGGCGGGATATGGAGACGGGCCGGGTACCGGCCGATTGCTGTACAGCCGTCGGGGCGGACTGGGGCTGAGCGTTGGACCGAGGAGCTGCCGTCGCACCCGATGTATGCGAAGGGGCTCCCGTCGTATGGGCGGCGGGTGTAACCGGGCGCAACGCGGGGGTTGCCTGCTCTACCGACGGTGCCTCTGACTGTGCGACAAGCTGACAAAGTTGTATGAGCATAAGCTCTACCAGGAACCGCTTGTTGTTGCTTATTTTGTAATTGAGGTCGCACTTGTTCACAAGGTCCATCGCCCGGTAGAGGAACTGCTCCCGACAACGGGCTGCCTGCGCCCCGTATCGTTGGGCCAATGCCTCGCCGCCCTCAAAGAGTGACAGCGTTACAGGGTCTTTACATACCAAGAGGTTGCGGAAGTGACTGCCCAATCCTACTATAAAGTACTGCGACTCGAAACCTTTGTCGCAAATATCCTTGTAAACCAACAGCGACGAAGAGACGTCGCCCGCCAGAAAAGCATCGGTGAGCCTGAAATAGTATTCGTAATCGAGAATATTCAGATTCTCTATTACCGACTGATAGGTGATATTCCCAGCCGAGAAACTGGCTATCTGGTCGAATATCGAAAGGGCGTCGCGCATACCGCCGTCGGCCTTCTGGGCAATGATACTCAGTGCCTCGGGCTCGGCTGCAATACCCTCCTGCGAAGCGACATAGCCCAGGTGCTCGGCAATATCGTCCACTGTAATGCGGTGGAAATCATAGACCTGACAACGTGATAATATCGTAGGCAGAATCTTGTGCTTCTCGGTAGTAGCCAATATGAAGATTGCGTGGCGAGGCGGCTCTTCGAGCGTTTTCAGAAAAGCATTGAATGCCGCCGGCGAGAGCATGTGCACCTCATCGACGATAAACACCTTGTACGCTCCCACTTGCGGAGGTATGCGCACTTGGTCTACCAAAGCCCGTATCTCATCTACGCCATTATTCGACGCGGCATCGAGCTCCAAGATGTTATATGAGCGCTGCTCATTGAAGGCTCTGCAAGACTCGCACTCGTTGCAGGCTTCGCCCTCGGGCGTAGGATGCAGGCAATTGATGGTTTTGGCAAAAATACGGGCACAAGAGGTCTTGCCTACTCCGCGCGGACCGCAAAACAGATAGGCATGTGCCACCTTGTGGGCATCGATAGCATTTTTGAGCGTACGGGTAAGGGCTTTCTGCCCCACTACCGACTTGAATGTCGTCGGGCGATACTTCCGTGCCGAAACGATATAATTTTCCATCCTTGCCAAACGATTTTATCAGAGGTTTTCTTTCCCGAAACTCAACGGCAGAAGCTCTTTTATCGACGAAACAATGTATGTCTTCTCCTCACCGTAGAGCAATATCTCTATGGGTGAGGCATAGCGGTTTTCCGTTTCGAGTATCACCTGCCGGCAGGCTCCGCACGGAGCCGTAGGCTCTGCAATGTAGGCATCGTCTCTCATGGCTGCAATAGCCAACTTGCATACCGGAACGTCGGGATGGCTTGCCCCGGCATAAAACAGCGTCGTACGCTCGGCGCAAATGCCGGATGGATAGGCGGCATTCTCCTGATTGCTACCCTCGATAATCTCGCCGTTGGCAAGCAATGCGGCTGCCCCCACGCTAAAACAGGAATAGGGCGCGTAAGCCCGCTTACAAGCGTTTTTGGCGCAATCGACCAATTTTTTTTGCTCCTCCGTCAGTTCATTGTAACTGCAAACGAGTATATTTGTAACGATATTGGCTTTTTCCATACAGATTACATTGTCTCTATTTGCACAAAAATAATTGTTTCCATCGGAAAATCGAATATCGCGAAACCCTTTTTTCGGTAAATAATCTATTTCGACGTGAAGAGAAGCATCCCTTTTATCCTGATTGTTGCGACGACCTTGCTCTCACTGCCTTGTACGATGGCTCAAAGCCGCATCAGGCAGTATGAAGAGTATATCGAAAAATATGCCGGGCTGGCACAGGAGCACCAACGCCGCTATGGCATTCCCGCGAGTATCACGCTGGCGCAAGGATTACTCGAATCGGGTGCCGGCACCAGCGAGCTCTCCCGCAAAGCCAACAACCATTTCGGCATAAAATGCCACGACTGGGAGGGGGCTACCATCCATTACAAACGCGACTGCTACCGCAAGTACCGCAGCGTAGAAGACTCCTATCACGACCACTCGCAATTTCTACTCAGAGACCGGTACCAAAAATTATTCGAGCTGAAACTCACCGATTATAAAGGTTGGGCTCGCGGGTTGAAAAAATATGGTTACGCTACCGACCCCTCATACGCCCAGAAACTGATAAACCTGATAGAGCTGTATGACCTCAACCGCTTTGTCAAGAAGGCGGGCAACAGCAAAAAGAGCCGCGACAACAAAGCCGACACCAGGAGATATCCCCCGGCTGCACCCCGGCACACCGTGTACCGCTCGTGGGGGCTGCTCTATGTGGAGGCGTCGGATGGCGACACCTACCAGACAATAGCCGACGACTTTGGCTTCTCACCCAAAGAGTTGGCCCGCTACAATGACAGCAAAGCCGATGTTACGCTTGCGGCAGGCGACATTGTCTACTTAGAGAAGAAGAACAAAAAAGCGGCCGAAGGCTACGACCTGCACATAGTGAGAGAGGGCGAGACCCTCCACTTCATCTCGCAGCAATACGGAATAGAGCTGAAACATCTCGCCAAAAGGAACAAGATGCGCCGCGACGCACCGCTGTCGCCGGGACAGAGGCTCAAACTACGGTAAACAAATTACATCTCCTGCATCAGGAACTTTTTCAGGTCGGCAAAAAGCGGCGACATGGGAATACTGCGCTTGCGATACTGCTGCATCGCTACAAGACGCGTAGGCACCGGTACCTCTGCTCCCAAAACACGGCTTACACTCTCGGCATATTTGGCTGGATGCGCCGGAGCAAGCGAGATACCAATCTCGCCGGGACGGAGTTTCTCATCGAGCGCCCGGTATGCGACGGCGCCATGGGGGTCGAGCATATAATTTGCCTCGGCATATACACGACGCATCGTCTCGCAAATCTGCTCATCGTCATAGCTTACACTCTCCACATCGTTACGCAGGCGGTCATGCCCATCGGCATACAGCTCCCTGATGCGTTCTATATTGAACGGTGCGCCTACGTCCATCGAGCTGGCTATCGTCGGCACAGATGGGCGCGGCTCATAACTGCCGGTCCTCAGATAACGCTCAAAAACATCGTTACGGTTTGTCGCTGCCACAAACCGCTTGATGGGCAATCCCATGCGTTTGGCTATCAATCCGGCCGTGAGACTTCCGAAATTGCCACAGGGCACGCTGCATACCACATCGGTAGGCTTCTCTACAATCTTCAACAGATTGGCATAAGCATAAAAATAGTAAAAAGACTGCGGCAGCAGGCGTGCCACATTCACCGAATTGGCAGAGGTTATCAAAATATTCCTGTTGAGCTCCTTATCGCCGAATATCTGCCGGATGAGTCTCTGACAATCTTCAAAAGTGCCATCTATCTCGAATGGTACGATATTGCCACTCTGCAAGGCCATCTGTTTCTCTTGTATCGCACTTGCCTTTCCCCGCGGATAGAGGATATATGCTCTCACACCCGGCACTCCCGCAAAAGCCTCGGCCATGGCCGCACCCGTATCGCCGGTAGTAGAGGCAAAGACGTTGACCGTCTTTTGTGCCGTCTTGCCGCCGAAATATCCCAACAGCCGAGCCATGAGCCGCATCCCTACGTCCTTGAACGAATACGACGGCCCGTGGAACAGTTCTATCAGATAGCGGTTGTCGGCTATCTTGACAAGCGGCATGTCGAAATTGATGGAGTCATATATGATTTCCTGCAAGAGGTCGGCCGGAATATCGTCGTTCCAGAAGGCTTCTGCCACGACAAACGATATCTCGCGCAGCGACATGCCCGCCATGTTTTTATAAAATGCCGGAGGATAGAGTCGTATGGTCTGCGGCATATATAGCCCGCCGTCGGGTGCCAACCCTTTCAGGAGCGCCTCTTTGAGCGAGACCATAGACGATTGTTTTCGAGTACTATAATATAGCATAAATATTTGTCGGAATCGTATAACTATGTGGCGAAGTTAGGAAATGCCACCCGTATTTACAACCGTTTGAGAGAGATATACTCCCTCAAATGGCGTATTATTTTGTAAAATTAACTTATCGCCACTTTATTATTTAAGTTCTGAAAAACAGCGTATATGTTTGATAAAATAGTCCCAGATAATATTATGACGGCACTCGGGAATCTTGGTCAAGATATTCTCCTCGGGCTGGTTGGTATATACGCCCCGCATGCTTCTGAAATCGGTATGCGCATTCCATACCGCCATTACACAAGCCCATTTCCCGGTAAGCAGATAACGCAACAGTGCCACCGTGTCATATAGCCTGCGTATAAAGAGCCTGCGGCGTCCCTCGCGGAGAGGGAGGTTTTTATACATCATAAGCAGGTTGTTCCTGAAATTCAGATACAACTTGTATGGGCTGGCATTGTCGAGTGTTGCGCCTCCTTGATGATAGACTACCGACTGCGGCACGACCCTCACGGCATAACCGGCCAACCTTATGCGCCAGCACAAATCTATCTCTTCCATGTGGGCGAAAAAATCGGCATCGAGCCCCCCCACGGCGACATAGACCTCGCGACGGATAAAAAGGGCTGCTCCCGATGCCCACAAGATATCGGCCACATCGTCATACTGG
Organism: uncultured Porphyromonadaceae bacterium; assembly: GCA_900542255.1. GTDB lineage: Bacteria > Bacteroidota > Bacteroidia > Bacteroidales > Barnesiellaceae_A > Barnesiella_A > Barnesiella_A excrementipullorum. The sequence continues at coordinate 73,202 of UQMR01000001.1, read as the reverse complement.
CCGTTATCCTCTTCTATGGCATCGAAAATACGTCCCCGGCAGAATGGGAAACCGTTGCAATCCAAGAAGCCTCCACTGGCCCCGGCATACTCAAACTGCGACGGATGACGGTAAGAGCGTATCTTGGGTTGCAATGCACCCACTTCGGGGTGCTCCTCGGCATATTCCAGAAGCCGCTCTATCCATCCCTGTGAAACGGCGACATCCGAGTTAAGCAATACTATATATTTATATGTTTCCAGCTCTTTCACGGCTTGGTTATACCCCTCGGCATATCCGTGATTCCGGGGGAAGCGTATAAGCCCCACTTGCGGGAACTCCTGAGCCAGCAGCTGCAAAGAGGTATCGGTAGAACCGTTATCGGCCACTATCACATCGGCAAGATGGGGCGAAGTATAGCGACATACAGAAGGCAAAAACTCAGAGAGCAATGATGCGCCATTCCAATTGAGTATGACGACAGCGACTGATTTCATATCGTACTATTTTACAAACAGATGAGAATGTTTCCATCTTTTATGTGTCCACAACCACGCATGGGGCGCACGGCGAATGGTATGCTCCATGGCAGCCATGTAACGGTCGGCCACGGGGAAACCTTCGGTTGCGACAGGATGCTCCTCGGCCAACTTGAAAGTGGCCCTATAACGGCCTCGCGACAAGACCTCTACATCGATATAGACGATAGCGGCATCGAGCTTGCGCGCCAACGTCTCATATCCGGTAAGTACCGGCGTAGGCATACCCATAAACGTAACCCAGTGGTGTATATTGGCGGGCGAGGGTGTCTGGTCGGCCATAAAACCGGTGACAAAAGGTTTCCCGGCACGCTTGTGTTGGAGCAACACACGCAAAGTATCTTTCTTGGCGATGCATTCGGTCCCGAACCGGGTGCGCAGATGCAGAAAGAGGCGGTCGAAACAACGATTCCGCAACGGACGATATATCTGCCCTCCCACAAAACGGCTGCTGTCGCACCACAGGGTAAGCGACGGTATCCACTCCCAGTTACCATAGTGACCCAGCAACAATATGACAGAGCGGCCTTCGCCCGTCAGGCGGTCTATCAACCCGGCATTTTCGAAGCGCATGCGCCGTTTCATCCCGGCATCGCTGATGTGCAATACCTTGATGGTTTCCACTACATAATCGATGAGAAAATGGAAGAACCGGCGCTCTATGACGCGACGCTCGCTCTCGTCTTTCTCGGGGAAAGCCATCGCAATGTTTTGGCGTACCACTTTACGCCTATACCTTATTATATAATATACGGCATAATACAACACATCACTCAGCAGGTACAGCAGCGTCATGGGCAACAACGCAAACATATACAACAAGCCGTAGAGCAAATAATAAGCCGTATTTTCCACTATATGCTTCATATCGCCTCCTCTGTAAAACGAGCTGTAAGGGCATCGCCCTGCTCATTGCTGCCGCCCAATACAACAGAACGTACCGTATTGACTGCATCGGCGGCCACAGGCATCTCTACACGAATATAATTGTCGGTAAAACCGTGCATGGGATGCCCCTTGGCAGGCTGCTCGAAAAGCACTTGCCGCACACTGCCCACATACTGTGCATAGAAATCGTGCAGCTTCTGCTCCGAGAGCTCTATCAGCCGGTTACACCGCTCGTGCCGCACCGGAACAGGCACAACCGGCTCTATGGCAAGAGCCCGGGTATTGGGACGTTCGGAGTAGGTAAAGGCATGCAACTGCGAGACATCGAGCGACGCAATAAAACGGTACCCCTCTTCGAAAAGCTCATCGGTCTCGCCCCTCATGCCGGCAATGACATCCACACCGATAAAGGCATGAGGCATATATCGTTTGATGGCCGAGACCTTGTCGGCAAACAGGGCGGTATCGTAGTGCCTCCTCATGAGGCGTAATACCGGGTCGCTTCCCGATTGCAGCGGAATATGGAAGTGCGGACAGAAACGTTTGGAAGAGGCTACAAAGGCAATAATCTCATCGGTGAGCAAATCGGGCTCGATAGAGGAGATGCGGTAACGCTCTATCCCCTCCACCTCGTCGAGCGACTCTATCAAGGAGAGAAATGTTTCGCCGGTACGTTTCCCGAAATCGCCTATGTTGACGCCCGTAATGACAATCTCCTTTCCGCCCTCGGCTGCAACCTGACGCGCCTGCTCGGTAAGTTGCGCCACACTTCCGCAGCGGCTGCGCCCCCGCGCCATAGGGATGGTGCAATAGGTGCAGAAGTAATCACAACCATCTTGCACTTTCAGGAAATAACGGGTGCGGTCTCCCCGCGAGCAGGAGGGAGAGAAAGCGGCAATCTCTTTCCACGGCGTAACGATACAGGGCTCGTGCCCGGGCTGGTCCAACAGGGGCAGATACTTGGGCAAGTCCAGTTTCTGTTCGGCTCCCAACACCAAATCCACCTCGGGCATCGATGCCACCTCATCGCTTTTCAGCTGCGCATAGCAACCCGTAACGACAACAAAGGCACCGGGATGCTTGCGGGCAATGCGGCGTATGGCCTGACGGCACTTCTTGTCGGCCAGCTCGGTGACCGAGCAGGTATTTATCACACACAAGTCGGCCTTTTCGCCGGGGCGGGCTTTTCTGATACCCTGCTCGGCTATTAATTGTCCCAAAGTAGACGTCTCCGCAAAATTGAGCTTGCAGCCCAACGTATAATAAACGGCAGTCTTATCCTGAAAAACGGTGTTATCTATCATGAGCAGCCTCTAAATTTTGCCCAAAGGTAGGCATTTTGTGCGTAAATTATGCCCGGCAAAGCGAATAGTTAGCTTATCAATCACCTAAAACTAAAAACTTTCCTTATTTTTGCGCTCCGAAATATCACGAAAACTTGAACGAAGGACTGAACTAAATCAACATGATTGAAGAACGTTTTATACAAATTTATGAAGACAGCTTCCGCCAAAATTGGGATTTGCCTGCACTCACCGATTACAGTACAAAACGCACCCTGCATTATAAAGAGTTGGCAGAAGAGATTGCCAAAATACATATATTGCTGCGCAAATGCGGCATAAAGAAGGGCGACAAGATAGCCCTCGTAGGAAAAAATACACCGCAATGGTGCATCGTCTATATGGCGACAATTACTTACGGAGCCGTACTTGTGCCTATTTTGCAGGATTTCAACCCGCAAGATATTTGCCATATTGTCAATCACTCCGACTCTGTTCTTCTTTTCATCAACGACTCCATTTGGACACACATCGACCCTACGGACTTGACTCAGATAAGAGCTGCCATATCGATAGACAACTGGGCGTGCCTCTTCCAACGCGAAGGTGAGAAAACCGCCCAATATCTGGCCGAACTTACAGAGCTATTTGCAGCAACCTATCCCGCAGGTTTCACACCCGATGACATCGTATATGCCGACAATGGCAACGAAGAACTTGCCGTTATCAACTACACATCGGGGACTACCGGATTCAGCAAAGGCGTGATGCTCTCGGGCAACAATTTTGCCGGCAATGTCATGTTCGGCGTCCGTTCCCACCTGCATTATCGCAACAGCCGCTGCCTCTCGTTCCTGCCGTTGGCGCATGCCTACGGTTGCGCTTTCGATTTTCTCGTACCGCTGGCCACGGGTTCACACATCACCCTCTTGGGCAAAATACCATCGCCCAAGATATTGGTAAAGGCCCTTGCCGAGGTAAAACCGCACCTCATTATCTGCGTGCCGCTCGTATTGGAAAAGATATACCGCAAGCAACTGCAACCGCTCATCAGCAAGCCCGCCATGCGTATTGCCCTGCGCATACCCATACTGAACAGCATCATCTTCAACCGGATAAACAACAAGCTCATACAGGCCTTGGGCGGAGCCTTTGAAGAGGTCATCGTAGGAGGCGCACCCCTCAATGCCGAGGTAGAGAGTTTCTTACGCAAAATAAAATTCCCGTTCACCGTAGGTTACGGCATGACCGAATGCGCCCCGCTTATCAGCTACACACCCCACCGCGAGTTTATTGCCTCCTCTTCGGGCCGCACCCTGCACGGCTACGTAGAGACTAAAACAATTCCCGACAGCAGCACAAGCGAGACTGGCGAGATATGTGTACGCGGCGAACACGTAATGATAGGATACTACAAAAACGAGCAAGCCACACGCCAAGTCATCGACTGCGACGGCTGGTTGCACACCGGCGATGTAGGCAGTATAAGTCACGACGGGACGATATTTATAAAAGGGAGAAGCAAAACAATGCTCCTCGGCGCAAACGGACAGAACATATACCCCGAAATCATAGAGGCCAAAATCAACAATATGCCCTACGTGGCCGAAAGCCTCGTCGTAGAGCGAAACAGCAAACTCGTTGCTCTTATCGTACCCGATTATGAAAGCCTAAATACAGACGGACTGGCAGAAAGCGAACTCGACGAAATCATGGAAAGAAACCGCTTGCAAGTGAACGAGATAGTAGCGCCGTATGAAAAAATAACGGCCATAGAAATACATCGCGAAGAGTTTGAAAAGACCCCGAAACGGAGTATAAAACGATATTTATACAATAAATAGCCCCCGAGTAAGGTAGAAAACCATTTTTTTATAGATATTGACAAAAAAAACCACATTAAGTTGATATATATTAAAAAAATAATATCTACCTTTGAGGCGTTTTTGAAACTACAAGTTATTGTTTTATCTTTAATTAAACAAAAATGAAAAAGTTAGTATTATTCTTCGCTGTTGCATGCGCAGTTTCATTGGCTGCTTGCACAAACAAAGCAAGCGAAGCTACTGAAGTTACAGAGGATACTGTAGCTGTTGAGACTGTTGTAGAAGAAGTTGCTTGCGCTTGCGATTCTTGCGCTTGCGATTCTTGCACCGGCAACTGCGGCGCAGAAGTAGCTGCTACCGACTCGGCTGTTGTTGCTGAATAATTGCGACAGAGACAAAGGAAGTTGAGCCGTTACCTATCGGGTAGCGACTCTTTTTTTATCCCTATACTTATCTACAACATACCCCGCGGCATACCGATTACGGCCGACAGACAGCATACGTCCGTCACATGGCATCCCGCCGTAACACACACTGAAACATTATAATAACAGACTAATACCCCGTCCGATATTTGCCGTCTTCGTGGTCTTCTATGATGCTCAGGTAGGAGGCGTAGCGCGACTCGCTGATATAATGCTCCTCCAATGCCTTCAATACGGCGCATCCGGGCTCGTTACGGTGCGTACAGTTATTGAAGCGGCAATCGTGTGAAACGGCAAAGATTTCGGGGAAATAGTGAGCCACCGTGGCGGGGTCGAAGTCGATGGTACCAAAGCCCTTGATGCCGGGCGTATCTATGATATATCCCCCCTCGGGCAAAGGATACATCTCGGAATAGGTTGTTGTGTGCATGCCCATATCGTGTTGGACCGAGAGCTCTCCTGTTTTCAGATTCAATCCCGGGATGAGATTGTTTATCAACGAAGATTTTCCCACACCCGAGTTCCCCGAGAAAAGCGTAAGTTTGCCGCGCAAATGCTCCCTGACCCATTCCAAGCCCTCGCCCGTTGCGGCCGACACAAGCTCTGTCGCATATCCTATGGTGTTGTATAGATACTTGACGCCAAGCGCATACTCCATCACATCTCCTTCATAAAGGTCACTCTTGTTTATGATAATACAGGCCGGCACACCGTAAGCCTCGGCCGTAGCCAAGAAACGGTCTACGAAAATGAGGTTGGTGCGCGGATGCTCGATGGTGATAACGAGCATGGCCAAGTCTATATTGGCGGCTATGATGTGACTCTCTTTCGACAAATTCGAGGCCCTGCGTACAATATAGTTGCGCCGGGGCTCCACCTCCTTGATATAGGCCGAGTTGTCTTGCCCGACAGTCACGCGTACACAATCGCCCACAGCGACAGGGTTGGTACTGCGGATGCCTCGCAAACGAAACACGCCTTTCACTTTACAATCCAAGAACCTGCCATCGTCGGTTTTCACAGTGTACCAGCTTCCTGTACTCTTCACAACTATACCTTGTGTCATGCTATCACATATTTATCAAACAAAGATAATGAAAGGCGAGCGCAGAAAAAACAAGTTGGCTTGATTTTTTATGCCGAGCCGCTACCTATCTTATCCAAAGATAGGTAAAAGGCCGGCAGGAAGCAAAACATATCTCGTTTTTCGCACATCTCCCTCCGGGGGCTCTCCCATACAAAAGAGAGAAGTGGCAGAAACAAAACAAGTCTCATTTTATCCTCACCGATTTAACAATAAATACTATATTTGTAGCAAACAAAAGAACATTTACGGAATCGGCAACAAGAGCATCCGACTCTCATTCTGAGATTTGTTTCATGCAGTCTGCCAACCTTTTTTATTTGCACAGACAACCTTCAATCTATACACTTATGAAAGTACAAATCGGAAAACTCTTCTCTATTTTGGTGCTCGGCCTTATGACGGCCTGCTCCTATCTCCCCGACCCTGCGCCCTCTCCCAGAGTGCGTGACAACTTCGACAGCAACTGGCGTTTCCACTTAGGCGAAGCGGCAGGAGCCGAGCAACCCTCGTTCGACGACAGCCAATGGCGGCAGCTCAACCTGCCTCACGACTGGGCTATCGAAGGGGACTTCTCGGCCGATAACCCATCGGGACCCGGCGGAGGCGCACTTCCCGGCGGAATAGGATGGTATCGCAAACACTTCGACATAGACAGTGCTCTGCTTGCATCCGACAAACGCATCTATCTCGATTTTGACGGCGTATATATGCTCTCTGAGGTCTTTGTCAACGGGTACTCTACCGGTGTGCGCCCCTACGGATACATATCGTTCCGCCGCGACATCACGCCCTACCTCCGTGCCGGCAAGAACGTCGTGGCCGTACGTGTCGACAACTCGGAACAACCCAACTCGCGATGGTACAGCGGATGCGGCATATACCGCCATGTATGGATGGTAACGACCGACCCCATACATGTCGACCTGTGGGGCACTTACGTAACCACGCCTCAGATAAGCGACTCACAAGCTGCCGTCGATGTAGCGACACGCCTGCGCAACAGCTCGCACGAAGATGCCGAAGTAATGATAGCCCATTATATACTCAACGCCGATGGTAAAACCGTAGCATACACCGACGGCACTATGACGGTACCGGCCGACACCACCGCCGAAAGCAGCCTGCAACTCACGTTGAAAGCGCCGCATCGCTGGTCGGTCGAAGACCCCTACCTCTACACCGTGCGGACACAGGTCATCGCCAACGGTCGCACCATCGACAGCTACGACTCGCCACTGGGTGTGAGAACGTTCCGTTTCGATGCCGAGAAGGGCTTCTTCCTCAATGACAAGCCCGTGAAGATAAAGGGTGTGTGCATGCACCACGACTTGGGATGCCTGGGAGCTGCCATCAATGAACGCGCCATAGAACGGCAACTCGAAATACTGAAAGAGATGGGGTGCAACGCCTACCGCTGCTCGCACAATCCGCCGGCACCCGAAGTCCTCGACCTATGCGACCGCATGGGATTCATCGTCATGGATGAGTCGTTCGACATGTGGCGTAAACGCAAAACCACATACGACTACTCGCGCTTCTTCAACGACTGGTACGAACGCGACCTCACCGACCTCGTGCTGCGCGACCGCAACCACCCGTCGATATTTATGTGGAGCCTCGGCAACGAAGTTCTGGAACAATGGACCGACATCAATGCCGACACTCTCGACCTGGCCGAGGCCAACCTCCTGCTCAACTTCCAGAAAGACCCCAACGCCTTGGCCCAGCAGGGAGACAGCCTGAGCGTGAACTCCATGCTGACACGCCGCCTGTGTGAAATTGTCAACAACCTCGACCCCCGACCCACAACCACCGGCAACAACGAACCCAGCCCCAACAGCCATCTGTTCCGCGCCGGCTCGCTCGACATCATCGGCTACAACTACCACGAAGAGTGGTTCGACTCTGTCCCCGGATTCTTCCCGGGCAAGCCCTTTATCGTCACCGAGGCAACCTCTGCCATCATGACACGGGGCTACTACCGGATGCCATCAGACAGCATATACATCTGTCCCGAACGCTGGGACCTTCCCTACTACAACGAGACATTTGCATGCTCATCCTACGACAACTGCCACGTGCCTTGGGGGTCGACCCACGAAAAGACATGGCACATGGTAAAGGAGCGCGATTTCATCAGCGGACTTTTCATCTGGACGGGCTTCGACTATCTGGGCGAGCCTACCCCCTACGGATTTCCTGCCCGCAGCTCATACTTCGGCATCATCGACCTTGCCGGTTTCCCCAAAGACATATATTATATGTATCAAAGCGAATGGACCGACAAACCGGTACTGCACCTCTTCCCCCATTGGAACCACTCGAAGGGCGAACTTGTCGACCTGTGGTGCTACTACGGACAAGCCGACGAGGTGGAGCTGTGGGTAAACGGTGTCTCGCAGGGCACTCGCACCAAGGAACCGGGATGCTACCACGTGACATGGAGGGTTCCTTTTGAACCGGGCGAAATCAGAGCCGTATCACGCAAAGATGGCAAAGAGGTGCTTTCTCAAACCATCCGCACAGCCGGCGAACCGGCACAGATACGCCTTACCCCCGACCGTGAAACACTGCATGCCGATGGTCGCGACCTGAGTTTTGTTACCGTAGAAATACTCGACAAAGAGGGCAACTTGTGCCCGTTGGCCGAGAACGACGTTACATTCGATGTCACAGGGAATGCCTTCATTGCAGGTGTCGACAACGGGTCGCCCATATCTATGGAACGCTTCAAGGACAACCATCGCAAAGCCTTCTACGGCAAGTGTCTGGTAGTGCTGCAAAACAACGGCGAGCGTGGCGAAGCCTCTCTGAGAGCAACCTCCGACGGACTTACCGAAGCCCGTGTGACCATCACGGCAGAATAATGATATTGCCTTGACAGAATCCCCCGGCGGTTTTGGATGCAACAACCGCCGGGGGATTTATTATGTAACTCTTTGCAAAAATCAATGATTCTACCGCTTGCGCTTCAACATGCGTGCCGGGAAACTTGCCGTGAGCGCACCCAGCAGGAGTACCACGGCCGTAACCATAAGCGTATCTACCCACTCCAACTTCACAGGATATGCCTCCACAATAAAGGCGCCCGAATCGCCCAGGCGCAGCAATCCGAACTCTTGCTGCAACCAACAGAGCAGCACTCCTATAACAAGCCCCGACAGGGCTCCTATCATGGAGATAAGCCACCCCTCGGTCATGAAAATACGCACTATCAACTTATCATCGGCCCCGAGACTACGCAGCGTCGCTATATGCTCCTTCTTATCCACGATGAGCATCGATAAGGCTCCCACAATGTTGAAAACGGCTATCAGCAAGATAAAGACGAGGATAAGGAAGGTAATCCACTTTTCGATTTGCATCCAGCGAAACGACTCTCCGTTCTGTTTATAGCGGTCTTGCACGACATAGTCGCTGCCCAGCCTCTTTTCGAGCCGCTGCACGAGGCGTTCGGCCGACACATCGGCTGCGCAGCGCAACTCTATGGCTGTTGCCTCCGTTGGATAATCGAACAATACACGGGCCTCGTCGATGGGAATATACACCACATTGTCGTCATAGGGTGCCTGATTGGAATAGAATGCCGCCGACACAAAAAAACGGCGCGACGTAAATGATGCCGCCGGATTGACGATATTGACTCTACCACGGCGATGGGGGGCATACAACTCTATCGGCCGCGAATAGGCTACACCGGCTTCGAGACGCACAGCTACGCCGGCCCCTATAATGGCATACGAGACAATACTGTCGCGCAACAGATACTCGCCGGTCACTATCGTATGAGCGAGGCCGGTCAGCTCGTCGTAATTGTCGGGAATACCCTTCACCACTACCGGCAACTGCCTGTCGTAGACGGCAAGAGCCGTCTCTTCAATCACGGGCGACAACATGGCGACATCGTCCCACGCAGCTATCTCGTCCCAGATGGCATCATCACCGGCTATGGTCTTGCCGGCTGCCGGCAATATCTTTATATCGGGCTGAATCTCAGAGAGCAGCGAACCTATCAGATGGGAGAAGCCGTTATAGACCGACAACGTACAGATAAGCGCAGCCGTAATGATAGCCACACCGCACACCGAAATGATTGAAATGACATTGATTGCGCTATGCGATTTCTTGGAGAAGAGATAGCGCGCCGCTATGCGCAGTGACAAAACCATGCCGCACGCCTACTGATGCAACAGATTATCTATCTTCTCTATATAGTCGAGCGAGTCATCGAGATAGAAACGCAACTCGGGAATCTTGCGCAGTTGGAAGCGCACCTTCTGCGCCAGCTCGTAACGTATCTCGCGCGCCGACGCATTGACAGACTCGATGGTGGCTTGTGCCTTCTCAGAGGGGAATACGCTCAAATATACCTTGGCGATACTCAGGTCGGGACTGATGCGCACGATGCTCACCGATACTATCGTCCCGTGGGTCTTACGCGTCTGTGCCAAAAAAATCTCGCTCAGCTCCTTTTGCAGCAGACGGCTTATCTTATTTTGTCGTGTTGTCTCCATATAATACTTTCCTATTGCTGTTATACAAAAGTAACAAAAATAAAACGCAACGGTTACACGAGGGCCGGTTTTTTCCACAAAACAGTGAGCCCGTCGCGCAGCGGCAGGATTATTTTCTCTACGCGCTCATCGCGTGCCACGGTATCATTAAAATGCTCTATCCCTGCTGTTTGTGCATCGCGGCTGTTGGTCTCTGTAATGACTTTGCCATCCCACAGCGTATTGTCGGCCAGGATAAAGCCCCCGGGGCGCACCCGTGGCAATACCGCTTCGTAATAGCGCAGATAGTCGCGCTTGTTGGCATCGATAAAAACGAGGTCATACACATCGGTCAACGTGGGTATGATTTCGAGTGCATCGCCGATAACAAGTTTCACCCTGCCGCCATAGGGCGAACGCGAGAGGAAGGAACGGGTAAAATCCTCTATTTCATCGTCTATCTCTATGGTGTGTACCTCGCCATCGTCATCCATCCCGGCAGCAAAGCACAACGCCGAGTAACCGGTAAAGGTACCCAGCTCGAGCACTCTGCGGGGTCGTATCATGCGGCAGAACATCTTCAAGATGCTGCCCTGCAAGTGCCCCGAGACCATACGGGGACGCAGATGGTAGAGATGTGTCTCGCGGTCGAGCTCGGCAAGCAACGGCTCTTCGGCATCGATGTGCTTACAGATATACTCCTCTATGGCATCATACATGATTATATCTCTTCGATATTGGGCAACACGTAGTTGTCGAAACTGTCGAGAACTTTCCCCACATGATTGATTTCAAGGAAAGTTGTACCATGACTGGAACCAAAACTGCCACCCAGATAGGCTATCAAATCTTCACGCGTCAGTAATTTTTTCTCCAACAAATGCGTCAGCCCGTTGAAGAGATATTGCCGCGAGGTGTCGGTACTCTTCTGATACATGGCAAAGACTCCGTAAGAGAGCGACAACTGCCTGATGGTACGCTCGTTATAGCACAGCGCCAATACAGGGAAGCGGCCTCGGTACGATGCGACGAATCGCGCCGTGCGGCCCGTATAGCTATCTGTAATAATGGCTTTTGTACCCAACTCGGTAGAGGACTTCACTGCCTGCTGGGCAAGGAATGCCGTTATATCGTCGCCGCCGCCTCCCAGCTCCATGCTATCTATGAGGCGGGTGCGCTCGGCCTCCATGGCTACACGCGCCATGGTTGCCACCGACTCTACGGGATAACGGCCGTAGGCTGTTTCGCCGCTCAGCATAAGGGCGTCGGTGTGATTGTAGATGGCATTGGCTATATCGGTTACCTCGGCGCGGGTAGGCCGCGGGTTCTTTATCATAGAATGCAACAGCTGCGTGGCTACGATTACCGGTTTTTTGGCCTGTATGCACTTGCGTATCAGCAGTTGCTGTATACCGGGAATCTTCTCCTGCGGCACCTCTATACCCAGGTCGCCACGGGCTACCATGACGCCATACGCTACTTCGAGAATCTCATCGATGTTATCCACACCCTCCTGATTCTCAATTTTGGCAATGATTTTGATAGGCGAACGGTGTTCGTCGAGGATGTGCTGTATATCCAGTACATCTTGCTTGCTGCGCACAAACGAGTGGGCAATGAAATCTATGTTGTTTTCTATGGCGATGAGGATATTGTCGCGGTCGCGCTGTGTGAGCGACGGAAGGTTTATGCGCACACCGGGCACGTTGACACTTTTGCGGGAGCCCAACTCGCCGGCATTCAACGCCTCGCACATCAGCTCGTCGTTTACCTTGTCGCACACCAAAAATTCCAGCTCTCCATCGTCAATGAGGACATGTGAACCTACGGGTATATCCTCGGCAAAGGCGGGGTAAGAAACCCCTATACACTGACTTGTCGTCACCGTACCGGGACGCCCCGTCATGAGCAAGTGCTGCCCGGGCTCAAAGGTGATGGGTGTATCGCCATGCAATACAGTAGTGCGTATCTCGGGGCCCTTGGTATCCATCAAAATACCTATGGCATTCGACACTTTGCGCACATTGGCAATGATGTGCTCAAAACCCTCACGCTGCATATGCGCCGAGTTCATACGCACAACGTTCATGCCGTTTTCATAAAGACTCTTTATAAACCCGACATCGCAACGATTATCGGAAATGGTAGCTACAATCTTGGTGTACTTAGACATAATATATTTCTTTTCCTGTATGTTCGTCAATATGCTTTGCCGCATTACTCCCCGCCGACCAAGGCTTCTACGGCCAGCCTGTAAGAATCGAGCCCAAAACCGGCTATCTGCCCGCGACACGCCGAGGCAATCATAGAGACGCGCCTATACTCCTCGCGCGCATGGATATTGGAGAGGTGTACTTCTATGACCGGCGCAGATATGGCCCGTATGGCATCGGCTATGGCAATAGAGGTGTGTGTATATGCACCGGCATTGAGAACGACACCATCGACCGAAAAGCCTTCGGCATGAAGGCAATCGATAATGGCACCCTCGCTGTTAGACTGGAAATAACGCAGGTTGTGCGAGGCAAAACGCGCCTGTAACAAAGGCAAATACTCTTCGAACGATTTTTCACCGTAAATGTTTTTCTCGCGCCGCCCCAACAAGTTGAGATTAGGGCCGTTGATAATAAGTATTTCCATAACACCTCTTGTTTGGTTATTCTTATGACTGCGACCATATCGCAAGAGCTGCAAAACTGCACCATATCTTTGCAGAAACAAGCCGCATTAGCTACTTTTGCAGAGAGATGCTTCTCGTCAAATGCGCCAAAGAACAAGACCGCAAATTCGGCACAAAATTACAGTTTTTTCGGGATACTGCTATATGACCACCGCCAAGAAAAAAGAGAATTTGAGAAAAAAATACATTGCTTATCTGCGACTCGAAAAGGGACTGTCGGAGAATACCATTGCCGGCTATACCGATGATTTGGAAAAGCTGGAAAGATTTCTCGACGATGCTTCTCTTACGTGGGACGAAGTAAGATGCGAGCACCTGCACTCTTTTGTCTGCACCCTGCAAGACCTCGGCATAGGCGCCCGGTCGCAAGCCCGCATCATCTCGGGGGTAAAATCTTTCTTCAAGTTCCTGCGGCTCGAAGGATACATCGCCGACGACCCCTCGGCACTGATAGAGACCCCGCAGATAGGCCGGCACCTGCCCGAGATACTTTCGGTAGAGGAGATAGACCAGCTGATAGAGTCGATAGACCGCACTTCGCCCGAGGGGCAACGCAACCGCGCCATCTTAGAGACTCTGTACAGCTGCGGGCTGCGTGTCTCGGAACTCGTAAACCTGAAATTATCCCAAATATATTTCGACGAGGAGTATATCCGCGTCGAAGGAAAAGGGGGCAAGCAACGGCTCGTCCCTATCTCACAAGAGGCCATACACGAAATAAAACTATACCTCCCCGACCGCAACGGCACAGAGATAAAACCGGGCGAAGAGGACTACCTTTTCCTCAATCGCCGGGGAAAGCACCTCTCCCGCGTAATGATATTTTTCATTATCCGCGATGCCTGTTGCGCTTGCGGCATTACCAAAAAAGTGAGCCCACATACGCTACGTCACTCATTTGCAACGCATTTGCTCGAAAACGGGGCTAACCTGCGCGCCATACAACAAATGCTGGGACACGAAAGTATCACTACGACCGAGATATACGTCCATTTAGACCAAAGCTTTTTGCGTCAGGAGATTATCAGCCATCACCCCCGCAATAGAATGTACAACAACAATATTTAGCTTAACGTTTATAGATAATTAAGAAAAAAAACGCACCTCAGCCCCCTCAATCCATGAGCTTTTATATATTTTTGTCCGACAAAATGTACGTTACAGCAAGATAAAACCAAGAAACATTACAAACCTTATATGCACAACATTATGACTAAAAAGTTAACATTCTCACTGCTTTGCCTTTGCCTAATGACATTGGTAAGCTGTAACAAGGAGATGGCTCCGCTCACGGCCGATTATTTCAAAGTAAATCCGTCGCCCCTTGAAGCCAAAGGCGGTATGGTATCGGCTACTATCACCGGTACTTTCCCCGAAAAGTATTTCAATAAAAAAGCCGTTGTTACCGTAACCCCCTATCTGGTATACAGCGCTGGCGAAACAGCATCGGCCTCTCAAACCTTCCAAGGCGAGAAAGTACAAGGCAACGACCCCACCATCCAATACAAAGCCGGTGGTGTTGTCACGATACCTGCCAACTTTACTTACATTCCCGAGATGCAGAAATCGTCGCTCTATCTCGCATTTACCGTACAACAAGGCTCCAAGACATACGAACTTCCCCGTGTAAAGGTTGCCGAAGGTGTAATTGCGACATCTGAAATGGCCGATGCCGGCAAAGTAACGCCCGCCATCACGCCCGACAAGTTCCAACGCATCATCAAGGAGACCTACTCTGCCGATATAAAATTCCTCATACAACAAGCCAACATCAGGGCTTCTGAGATGAAATCGGCCGAGATGCAAACTCTCCACCAACAAATCAAAGATGCTACCACCGCCGAAAACCGTGAAGTAGAAAATGTAAATATCTCTTCTTACGCTTCGCCCGATGGTGGTGTAGAACTCAACACCCGCCTGGCCGAAAACCGCGAGGAGAATACTGTAAAATACATGAAATCGCAGTGGAAGAAGGACGACGTCAAGGCCGACCTCACTGCCGAATTTACAGCACAAGACTGGGATGGCTTCAAAGAGCTGGTTGCAGCTTCCGACATACAAGACAAGAACCTCATCTTGCGCGTCCTCGAAATGTATAGCGACCCCGAGCAAAGAGAGCGTGAGATAAAGAACCTCTCGTCGGTATACAGCGACCTGGCAGAAGAGATATTGCCGCAATTGCGTCGTTCGCGCATCACGGCCTCTATCAACGTTATCGGCAAATCGGACGAAGAGATTTCGTCGCTGGCTCACAGCAACCCCTCGGCTCTCAATGTTGACGAGTTGCTCTATGCCGCCACACTCGAAAAGAGCGATGCCGCTAAAACCGAAATATACCGCAAAGTCGTTGAGATATATCCCGAAGACTACCGTGGATATAACAACCTCGGTATGATGATGTACAAAGCCGGACAATACAACGAGGCCGAAAAATGCTTCAACACAGCAGCTCAAAAGGCTCCGCAATCGGCAGAGGTCGACATGAACAAAGGCCTCATCGCCATGAAAGAGGGCAACTACGACGAGGCTGCCGCCCAATTCGGCAAAGCCGGTAACGTACCCGAAGTAAACGAAGCATTAGGCGTTTATTACATCAAGAAAGGCGACTATAAGGCTGCCGTGAAAGCTTTTGGCGAAGCAAAGAGCAACAATGCCGCTCTTGCACAAATCTTGGTGAACGATTACAACAAGGCCCGCAATACTCTCGCAGGCATTTCGGCTCCCGATGCTACCACCTACTATCTGCAAGCTGTTTTGGGCGCACGCACCAACAACGAACAGATGGTTCGCTCCAACCTGCGTCAGTCATTCCGTCTCGACCCCACAATGAAAGAGAAAGCAAGCAACGACCTGGAATTTGCCAAATATAACGTTGCCGGAATCTAAGTAAACATTTATATACCGAAAAAGCGGAGCGGCCTTGTGAGCCGCTCCGCTTTTTTACGTTTCGGCGCAACCCCAACAGGCTGCACCCGGAAAGGAGAATGACTTGTCTACAACAGACGAAAAAGCGGAAACAGAGATGCCACTCCCTACCACCTTCTCTTCCTTAGACAGCATCCGGTACAACCCGGCGCAGGGCAGACCGGAACAGGGAAAGGGGGATACTCCTGCCACATAATCACAATGGTAGAGAGCAGTGGATATCAGAGCAATCTACGACAGGTCTATTCATTCTCCCTGCAACCTCTTCGACAAAAATTCATGAATCGTCTCCTCGGTCGGGATACCGAGCTTTCTGCGCAAACGGTTTCGGGCCGACTCTACACTGCGAACCTCCCGGAATGTGATAGAGGCAATCTCTTTGGTAGAAAGGCCTATATACAACAGAGCGCAAAGCCTTTTTTGCCGCTGAGTAATGCCGGGAGATATCTCATCCAACGAATCATAGAACGACGGATGTACCTGCTCGAAGTAGAGGCGAAATTCTTGCCAGTTATCGCTTCCTTCATGGTGTTTCAACTCCGAAAGTATCTTGCGCAGGCGCTCCTTATGCAGTTTATCGCGCGGATTTATTTCGAGTAGAATCTGCTTCAACTCATCGCAGATATGGTCATAGAATTCATTATCCTTGGTATAGGAGAGAGCATAACTCGACAGCTCGCGGTTCTTCTGGTCGATTGTCTTATTCAGCTCCTGCTCTTTGATGCGTTGCAGCTCCTTCTCTTTTTCCGACAAGGCTATCTGCTGCATGGCCAACTCCTCCTTTGTTTTATGTAACTTATCCCGCAAGCGGGTACGCACAATCAGGAAAACTACCACCAGGGCGAGCAGTATTATAATGATAACAATCACCGTCACACGGCGGTCGTCCTCCAACTTATGCAACTGCATCTCACTTATCAACAGAGCATTCTCGCGCAATTTCTGCTCGTTATTGTATATCTGCTCCAAGTTGTCTATCTTCTTCATATCGTTGACCTTTGTCAACGAGTCTCGCAACTCGGTAGCCCTCAGCAACAAGCTATATGCCTTTTCAAAATTATTGCGGCGACTGTAAAACCGGGAAAGGATGATGCTCATATTCGCCTCGAAATCCCGATTGGCAACCGATGCCAACTCCTTCTCCGATAGCTTTATATAATAGAAGGCTTCGTTCATGTTGCCCAGCTTCTCGTATGCCTCGGCAAGCATATTATAACACTGTATAAGGTCGAGCAAATTACCCTCCCGCCGGTGATACTCAACAGCGTTTTGCAGATAGGAAATAGCCAGATAATCTTCGCCTTTCAGCATATACAGAGACGCTATATTGCACTGCATAAAATGATAGAAGTAGGCATCCTCGCTTTTACTGATAAGCTGCAAGGCATCAAGCATATAGTCCAATGCCTCGTCATACCGGTCCTGCTTCATGGCGGCGCCTGCCAGGTTATTATAATTCAGGCACAACTCTTTCTTATCGCCCACTTTTTCGTTTATATCAAGAGCTTTCCTAAAATAACTCTCGGCCATGCTTACATCGCTCCGGAAATAGGCGGCTCCAATATTATTATAGATTTTCGCCGCATTCGACTTCAACCCTTGCTCTTCGGCAATAGCAAGAGCCTTGTGGTAATACTCCATGGCATTATTCCACATGCCCACCTCCTCCAATGCTGCACCCAAGGGTATATACAATCTCAGCAGTGTCGCAGGAGGGCATTTCCCTTGCTCCAAAGTTCCGGCCAACATAGAAAAGAGCTCCACGGCAGCCGATTGCCGGCCTTGCTGCCTAAAATATTCGCCCACATTATCTACAACAAACGAAAAGAAGATACTATCGGGCAAGTTGTCCAATTTGCCCATAGAATCTATCTTATGCTGCATTACAACACTGTTATTCTCATTGTCATCTATCAAATCAGAAGCTCTCGTCAATATCTCCTGCTTTATATCAGGGGTAAGCGCATAACAGCCTAAATGACAAAAAATCAACAATGTAGCGATTGTTAAAAACCGTAATAACGTGTGATATGGAGTAGTAGTGCGCACCTATATTTTTATTATTTGCAGTATTATAGCGACAAATATACGAAATAATTGCTACAAACAAAGATAAAATATCAATTCCATCTCGACTGTATCACGAAAGATTTACAAAACGGTTATTTAATAAATTGATTATTTGATTATTATATATAAATGCCGTAGTATTTATACGGCATTTATATATATTGCAGTAGTAAAGACGTAGCGTGTAATCGACCATTATTTTATAAATTAATTATACTTGCAACAGAGAAAAGAACACAAAAATCAGCAATATGAAAAATTACTACCTTTTTCTTGCCTCCATGTTACTTATATGCAACGCTGGTGTTGCGCAATACCAAGTATCCACAGAAGTACAACCCAAGAATGCCCTGTTAGAAGAATTTACGGGAATCAATTGCGGCAATTGCCCCGATGCACATAAAATAGTTGCCAACCTGCTATTGGCACAAGAGCATACGGTCTACGCCATAGCCATACACAGCGGATACTACGCATCACCCTTCCCCGACCAACCCGATTTTCGCACCGAAGAGGGTGAGACGCTCGATGCCACCTTCGTTGCCGGCAGCGGATACCCTTGCGGCATGATTAACCGCCACATATTTGCAGGTTCCATTCCTATCATGTCACGCAGCAACTGGACTCTCTGCGCCAAAGAGATACACCAAGAAGACGCACCTGTAAACCTGTTTGTGACAGCCACCTACTCGGCAGCAGACGCTCAACTGTCGGTACACGTAGAGGGATACTACACATCGGATGTAGATGCAGAACAGAATCTGCTCACTGTCGCCCTTACCCAAAACAACATCAAGGGCCCGCAGAGCGGTGGCGGCGTAGGTTCTGACTATGTACACCAACACATGTTGCGCGACTACCTGACTCCGCTGTGGGGTGATACGATAAGCGACTGCACAGCCGGCACCTACTTTACAAAAGATTATACATACACCGTTCCTGAATACATCAACGACGTAGCCGTAGAACCTGCCGAGCTGGAAGTAATCGTATTCATCGCCAATGACAAAACCGATGTTTTGAATGTTACCGGCGTAAAACCCACCTGCGAAGGATTAGAACTGCCTTTGGCGGCCGAGATATCGGCATACCGCATACCTGTACAAGGCACCTACGGATTTAACTTCTACGAACTTTACCTGCGCAACAAATCTAACGAAACCCTGTCCTCGGCTCAATTCGACGTAACCGTAAACGGTACGACTATGCAATGCCTGTGGGAGGGCGAAATTGCACCTCTGGCAACAAGCTATATCAAAGTACCGGTAGACCAAGCCTCTCTTATAGAAACGAGCAACGACTACTCTATCCAACTGACAGCTGTCAACGGAGAGGCATACGATGGAAACACCATCGACGGAACGTTCAGAGGACCGGCTGTTTCGACTCCCAAGACACTCATAGAGCTGCGCACCGACCTTTATGCCGATGAAAACACCTGGTGCATCAAGGATGCCGACGGCAACATCATCTACAATTACGGCCCGTACGAAACCAATCTGAAAGAGGTGTACAACGAAATTGCCGAGCTTGAAGCCGACAAAACATACTGCTTCGAGGTAACCGACGCCTGGGCCAACGGCGTACAGTCGCCCCGCGGATATTTCAAATTATATGACGATAGCAACGGCCTGGTAGCCCAACAACTCGAAATAACAGGGCACGGATACCGCTCTTTCTTCACTACATCGGCCACGGCAGGCATAAACAAGCTGGCGATGTCAGGAGATTTCGCCGTGAGCTACAATAAGTCGGCCCGGGAAATCAACATCACTCCCGCCTCCGCCGGAAATGATTACGCCGTTGCCGCATACAACCTCTCGGGAGTCCTCATGGCGCAAGGCAACAACATAACCGCCATACCCGTCACATCGAAAGGTGCATATATTATCAGAATAACGACAGGTAATGATGATACACAAATATTCAAAATAATAACCAACTAAATCACAGTGTTATGAAAAAAGGACTACTCTCTTGTATCTGTGCCATTACATGCTTGATGGCAATGGCACAATGGAATGCAAATCCATCAGAAAGTATGCTGGCATGGCCCGATGGGAAAAGCTACTATGCCAACGAAATGCAAATAGGCGAGGACGGCACCACATGGCTTTGTGTATATCATCCGCAAAACGGAACCGTAGCCACCACCATACAAGCCATAGACTCTACCGGCGTGAAACTTCTGGGCGAAGAGGGCCTTCTCGTTTCAGAAGAGCGCAACATGACCTATACGGTTGTAAACCAACTCATAATGGTCGACAAAGACGGGAATGCCATTGTTGTGGTACACGACCTGCGCAACTCTCCCTCAGAGGAGCAACGCCTGAGCTACACCATCTATAAAGTCTCCCCCGAGGGCGAAATGCTTTGGGGTGATGAGGGTATCGCTGTAGACGGCGCCATAGCCTATGAGATGAGTGCCGCCATGAAGGTGATACAACTCGAAGACGGCAGTTACGTTTTTGCATGGATGCGCTTAAACGGCAATCTCTTTGCCATAGAGATGCAACGTGTATCGAACGACGGTGAGCTGTTGTGGAATGCCGATGACGTACGCCTCATGGACAACACATCGACCTACACGTACCCTTATCTGGTAAACGCCGGCGACAACCAGTTTATTCTGGTCTATGCCAAAGGTTCTAACCAAGACCTCTATGCCCGGAAAATCGACTTCGACGGTACCCCCGTATGGCCTGAGGATACCCGTATCTATCGTGGTGGATTCGGTTCTATCCCCTTGTGGACTATCCTCGACGTACAACCTTCGGGCGACGGTGGCGTCATCGTTTCTTGGAACGACGACCGTTACTACACCAACATAGAATCGGCATACCTTTCTTATGTAAAACCCAACGGAGAACTAGGATTTACGGCCGGTGAAGAGGCACAGAAACTGGGATATGCCGACTGGCGTTCTTTCAATGTCACAGCCCGCTACGACTCGAAAACAAACAGCTTCATTGCTTTGTGGCGCGAAACAGACGCCAACCAAAATTGGTATCGATTGGTAGCCCAACGCGTATCTCTGCAAGGAGAATTGTTGTGGGGTGAAGAGGGTCTTGAACTGTGCCCCATGGATACACAGCCGATTGCATATATGGATTTGCAACCGGGAGGAGAAGGCGAAATGGGAGTCTTCTACATGATGAACCACTCGTACGGTTTTGGCGATGTGACATGCTATGCCATGCTGCTCAATAGCGAAACAGGCGAATCGGTTTGGGAAGAGCAACCTTTTGCCTTCACAGAAAATGTTTCTGAAAAAGCATCTCTCGAAGTCACCCCGATGGCCCAAGGCGATTACTGGATAGCCAAATGGGAAGACAATGGCGTTCTCGGCAGTGATAACAACGTAGACCGCCTATACATGCAACGCATCAATCGCAATATGACCTTAGGCAATCCCGAGCCGGGAGCTGTAAAGGCTACACGCAGCGAGATGTCTCAGTTCAGAGCAATCTCTACCATCGTAAACGACGAAGCCATCTTCCAAGTTGTCAACACCAAAGAGCAACCGGTTAGCATCTCTATCTACGACATGCAAGGCAAACTCGTCACAACAGCCTACAACGGCGTCATGCCGCAAGGTAGCAACTATGTAACTTGGAATGCATCTTCTTGCAACCTCAGCAAGGGCATATATCTGGCAACACTTGCCTCGCAAGAGGGTACCGCCACCGTTAAAATAATCATCAACTAACACACAATAGTATCACATTATGAAAAAACTCTTTTTATTATCGATAATGATGGGCTGCCTGACAATGGCTGGCAGCCAAGTCATTTCGGGATATGGCTTCGGTAGTGTTGTAGGAACATACGAAGAGATAGAAGATGGCACTGTTGTAAGCAACACCATCGACCCCAGTAACCTGAACAGTTGCGCTTTCTATCCTGAATCGGCTGTAACGGAACTTACAACGGCAGCCGGATTCCCCATAGGCTTCGAGTTTGAATACAATGACGTTTTCTGCAATCAATTTGTCATTGGCTCCAACGGTTACATAACAGTCGGCCGCGACCAAGTCACAGTCAACCCTGAGTCGGGCGCCTACATGTTTGTTCGCGATGGCGAAGGCCGCACAAACTGCTTTGGTGTAATGCCCAACACCGATGTATACGGCTCTGACTCGACAGTTATCAGCTATAAACTCACAGGCGAGGCTCCCAACCGCGTATTGGTTGTACAATACAAAAACTGGGGACTGGGACTCGATTTCTGGGGCGAAAACATCAAGGCTGTCGACATGCAGATACGACTCTATGAGGCCAATAGCAATATAGAGTTCGTATTCCGCAACTGGAACAATTTCGATGGCTATTCCAAAGGCGCCAGAGTAGGCTTGCGAGGCAACGAAGATGACATTCTGTGCCGTTATAGCGCTGACGATGACTGGCAAAACACCACTGCCAAGATGGGTGACGCCAGCATGTACTTTGGCGACGACAGCAATATTGCCGATGGCCTGACCTACACATTCATGCCTCCGGCAGCCTGCGAAGCTCCCACAAGCCAACCCACCGAGCTGCAATACGAAGTCAGCACAACACAGATAAAGGGCTCATTTGAACACAGCGAAACAGCCGACCACTATCTCACTCTGCTGACAACCGAAGAGGCTCTCTCCGAATTGCCTCAAAACGGTACATATTATAGCAAAGGTGATGTGATAGGAAATGCCACCGTGCTATCTTACGATACGACCGCCGTATTCTCTACCGACGCCTCCTTGCAAGGTACCACGACATATCATGTCTTTGTAATGGCAGCCAACTCGTACTGCAAGCAAGGTCCTGTATATAACACAGACGCACCTTTGACATCGGCCATACGCACAATGCCGAATGCTCCCGCCGGATTGTCTATAACAGAGAAACATACCGATAAATTCTTCATATCGGTAACGGCAAATGAGAACGGCGACAATGTTCTCGTTGCTATGTGCGACTCGCTCTATGAGCCTGTTATAAACTACGGACAAGAGCCCTACATCGGCACCCCCGAGGGAAGCTACGAGGTAGGCGATTTCATCACAGAAAACGGCGGTAAGGTAATATATATAGGCGGCTCCGCCGAAAATGTGGAAATAGACGGCCTCGAACAAGGTACGGGATATTATCTGCGTGCTTTCAGCGTAAACGCCGATATGGAGTACTCTACTGAGGTTGTAGATGTAAGAGGTGCCACGATAGCTACTCTGCCCTACACACCCGACCTCTCAAAAGCCGAGATGTATGGCCTGCCCGTCGACTGGTATGAGGAAGGCAACACTTTCCGCGTATCGACTCAGTACAACCAAGTAGGCGGCGAAGATGAATATCAACTGGAATGTAACCTTACATTTGGTGACCCCACCAATGGTAAATTTAACACCCTCACAACCAGTCCTATCCTCATAGACAAACGTGATGTGGCTGTCACCTTCAAATACAACATGTCGGTATGGTCGCGCATGACAGGCTCAACTCCCTATAACGAATGGGCCGAGACCGATACTTTTGCCCTGCAAGTGAGCAAAGACGGTATCAACTTCGAGACCATCAAAGAGTACACCGCCCAAAACAATCCTCAATTAGACTCGATACAAGCATTTGCAGTCGTAGAAGGCGACCTCTCGTCGTACATCAACGATACCGTGCAGATACGTATCTACTGGAAGAACTACAATGCTGCCGGCGCTCGTCTCATCATCGAGAAATTCAACATAGACGGCCGTGAAATTCCTGCCATCCCCGTTGTATCAGTAGCAGAGGTAACCTATAACTCGGCTGTTGTCACATGGCGAGGAGAACAAGAAAATTACGAAATGGCTTCGTGCAAAGAGGGTGATGAGTGGACATATAAGGTTATCAACGGATTTGAAGCCGAGCTGATAGACCTTACAGCCGAAACGAACTATCAGGTGAAAGTTCGCGGAATCGTTGCCGAGGGCGATACCACAGAATGGTCGGAGACGGCAAACTTTACTACCGAACCGCTCCCCGAGTGCCCCATCCCGTCGAACCTTACCTACGAAATGGTAGAGAACGAATATATCAAGGTTTCTTGGACTGGCAATGAAGAGCATTTGGCTTGGGATGTACGCTACCGTCCCGGAAGCTCCACATCGTGGGAGATGATAGAGGGCTTGGCCGAAGAGAGCTATACATTCACCGACTTAGAGCCCGAGATTGCCTACTTGTGGACTGTAAGAGCCTCTTGTACAATGGACCGCATCAGCTCATGGGCAGCACAAGAGAGATTTATCTCCGGCAAAACAGCTGTAAGTCTTGCCAATGCCTCTTCGCTGAAAGTGTCGGCATTCGATGGATATGTAAATATCATCAACTCGGGAGTATATGTTAAGGATATCACCATATACGACATGCAAGGACGTTCTTTCAACAAGATGGAGATAAACAGCTGTGACAATGTCATCATCCCGCTCCGCGGCCTCAAAGGATTTGTCATTGTAAAAGTGAATACCACCGACCACGAGTTTGTGTATAAAGTTCCTGTAAGATAAAGTTTCATCTATATCGCCACTATATACGGGTATAAATCGGGGAATCCGGTTTATACCCGTTTTTCATTCCCTGCCATCGCTCTATCTCAACCCGGCGGCTGCATACGGCGCCAACACAGGATACCGGAGGGTAATAACACCCCGGCAGCTCTACAAAACAGAAACGGTCGATAAGAATTTCACACCCCTTCCCCTTCGCTTCACCGGCCTTACCGCTCACCTACGGCAACAGACCTCCTTGCAGCCCATTCCTGCTGCGAAGGCCGCAACACTCCGCTTTACTCTACACCCCTTATCTTGGCTATACCGAAGCGCACGGCAAAGCCTATGTGGCGCAATACCGTAGGCAGAGTGCCATAATATTTGCACATGATATGAAACCGCTCCTTCAACGAGGCGCGGCGATTGCGTGTCGATGTCCCCTCGCGCAGATAGTTGACCAATATCAAGTGCGTATTGAACATCTCGTCACTGCGTTTCATGCAACGGATGCACCAATCGACATCGGCCGAATACCGGTAACGCAAATCATACTGCGGAGCAAGGTCGCGACGCACAATAAATGCCTGGTGACACACCATCATACCCGAGGCAAAGCTACGCCATGTAAGGTGCTCGGGAGCCCGCAGACGGCGCATCATGAGAAATTGTCTCTGCTGGTCGACTATCGCCGTCTCGCCATATATCACGCCGGGACGGCACGCACCCACGCTTTGTCTGATGGCCTGCAACGTATCGGCAGAATAGAAAGAGTCTCCGGCATTCATAAAGATGAGATATTCGCCACGTGCTATCTTCATGCCTTTATTCATGGCATCATAGATACCCTTGTCGGGCTCGCTGATGATACGCACCGGAATACCGGCGTTCCGTACAGCGTCCAAGGTGCCATCGGTCGACGCACCATCTACGACGATATACTCATACTCCTTGCAGCTTTGTTCCGCTACGCTTTGCAAGGTAGGCCGTAATACGGCGGCGGCATTATAAGCCACTGTAATGATTGAAAAAAACGGAGTCTCTGACATATCTCAAATCTTCATGCACTTAGGGTTTCACCTGCACGGCCGGCAGCTCTTTATACAGGTCGATATATCGCTGTGCCACCACAGGGACCGCGTACCGCTCTTCTGCCATACGGCGCGACAAGCGCGACATCGCCTCATGGTTATCTTCCTGCAATACAAAATCTATTCCCGAAGCCATATCGGCCGCATCTTTATAACGGGCTACATAGCCGCATCCTTCGGTAATCATCTCCGGAATGCCTCCGACGTCGAATCCCACGCACGGCACGCCGCACGCCATCGCCTCCATAATCGTATTGGGCAGGTTCTCTTCGAGCGAAGGCGTTACATATACATCTGCGGCACGGTACATATCCCGAATCAGCCCGGCATCGGTAAGATAGCCCAGCGCTGTACAGTTGTAAGGGAAGCTCTCTAACGGCAGATTGGCAGCGGCACCGAATACTACCAACTCTACGCGGTCGTTCCACGCGGGATACTGCTCGTGCAGTATTTGCAAGGTTTGTATCAGATAGTCTATCCCCTTGCGTTTGTCGGCGGCATTGACAGCGCCAAACAAGATAAGCCGTTTGCCAAGCGGCAAACCCAAACGTTTTCGCGCCGCCTCCTGCGGAGCGGGCGCAAAAAACGACACATCTATGGGATTGGGTATATCGCATAATGTATCGGCAGGTTTCAACAATGCGCTCATCTCGGCCTGACGGCGCAGCCAGGCGCTGCAAGCCACAAAATGCAACGGTGCGGCAGCGTAAACACGCTTCTTGCGATGGAAGAGACGGGTAGACAAGTCGCTGCCATGCGAAGCCAAAAACGGACAGCTGCCACACTCTGCGGTATAGCGGCGGCAATCGCGAGCATGATGACATATCGCCGTGACAGGCCACATGTCGTGCATCGTCCACACAACAGGCTTTCCCAGTGCCAGAAGGCGTCCCAGCTCTTGCAACGAGATATATCCTTGATTAATCCAATGCAGGTGTATCACATCGGCCTCCTGCACCAACGGGTGCGCAGCAATGCTCACCCCTGCCGATGCCGTAGAGACGGTAAAGAGCTGCTTGCGGCTCAGACCATTGTGTAAAAATATCTGCAACCGTTCCCGCAGAAACGCCCACCGCTGCCACCACTTCGCCCACCGCGACCGGCACACACCCACGGCAATATCATCCTTGCCAGTAGTTGTAACAGCCAGCATGTGGGCATCGACACCTGCCTCTTGCAACGCATGTGCCAAACGATTACAGGCAACAGCGGCACCGCCCCTGTGTTCGTATGTATTGACAAGCACTACTTTCATATCTCCTTGTGCCTTTACAATGACAAAAATACAAAAAAGAATTGTGCTCCATACTGCCTCTCAGAGAAGATTATGCGAGTATCGGTTACACTCGCCCCCCTGCATCACTCGAAATAGAAAGTAAGCACCACCATTCCCGAGCGCAGCCGCTCCAACGAATTGGTATATTTTATGTCGGCAGGATTGGGCAAATCCCGGTTGCGGTCTAATACATCGGTAAGACCTATACAGAATTTCACTTCGGGGATAAACTTGAAGTAGGGCAAATACGTGTCGCAGCCTATGGCAAAGGTAAGGTAACAGTCCCACTTGTTCAGTTTCAGATAAGAGTTCTCCTGCTTGGCCACATCGAGAGCCCCCATCACACCGGCCGAGATATACGGACGGATGTTGTCGAAACGTTTTGAGCTGAATTTCAAGTCCAAAGGCACTACCACATAATTCGACTTTATATTTTGCGACATCATTTCGCCGCTGTTATACTCCCGGAAACGCACTACTTTATTTCCGAAATATATACCGGGAGACAATCGCAGATTGAGATGAGGGCACAGATACAAATCGGCAAGCAGATTTACACAGAAACCCGGCGAGAAGGAGGGCACCTCCATATACCAGTTCTGCCCGTCGTCGGTCGTATAGCCGTTATGCGTAAAGGTGAGGTCCTGCATGTGCATACCTACCGAGAAGCCAAAGTGTATCAGCTTATAATCGACAAAAGGCAGGTTCTGTATCTTGCGCCCCGCCGTTCCGGCCCGTTGCGCGCTTACCGGAATGCAAGCAAGCAACAGCCCTATACCTATGAGTATGACTTCTACCTTCCTACGCATTATCATAGTATAGTAAAAACGACGAAAGATGTTTCTTATTGCCTTGCTGCGTCTAAAAGATGCTATCGCAACAAGTGTTTTCATATACAAAATGCGGCAGCACGACACTATTATCCATGCAGCCGCATTTTATTCTGTCTCTCTATACATCGCATGGCACGCAGGCCTGTCCTGTGCGATGTCATATCTTGCTTTTCAGCTCATTCCTTGGTGTTGCTGCCTCCCACGAGAGTATCCAATGCCTCGTAGAATGCCGGATCTTCGCCCACCACTATTTTGCTGATTTCACCCTCGGGCGAAATAACTATTTTGGTAGGATAACCGGGTACTGCATATATCACCTCTACCGATTGGGCCGGTTGTGCTTTCGGATCGCTGTACAGGTTCGTCCACGGCAATTGGTATTTCTCTACCGCGGCAAGCCAATCCTCTTTGGTATCACGGCAACAGACACCTACAAAGGTGCACTGGTCTTTATATTTCTCGTAATACTCTTTCATCTTGTCGAAGCCCTTGATGCACCACGGACACCACGAACCCCAGAAATCGAGCACGACCCATTTGCCGCGCAACGATTGCAGGCTCACATTGTTGCCTTCGGGATCGGGCAAAACAAAATTGGGTGCCAGCTTGCCTTCTACGATAGACTCGCGGGCATTCTTCACTATGGCATACCGCTCCATTTGCTTTTTAAGACTATTCAGTATAGGCGTAAGTATCGACACCTTGGCATCTTCGCCCAAAAGATCGATGTATTGCAATACGGTATCGGCAGGAGCCTTCATCAACGCCCATACGACAGCCGGATGGTTGAGGTTGGTACGCAAGAAACGACTGTACACCTCATTGCATTTAGTTTCGAGGCTGTCGATTTTTTGCTCGGGAAACATCTCGGTCTTTGCAATCTCGATAGCAGCATTGCGGAACGCACCGGCTTCCTGTTCCAATGCACCAATCTTCTCCATAAGTTCGCTGCCTTTTATTTCGCAATTCATACCATAAGGCTGTTTCTCTACCGTCACATCCAATTTTTCACCGGGAGCGGTAAAAAATATAATCGGATAATCTTCCTCTGGTAACAAGCATATATATTGCTGGGCACGCTCGGCATCTGAGGCAAACTCTACGTGCCCGTTTTGCATCACGAAGGTATCGCACGACACCAACGGGTCGTCATCAGACGTTATCTTAGACAAGTCGTCTATCGCTGCATGTACGAGAACAACCGTATCATTCTCGAAACCTTCAAACGACATTTTCACTCCCGGATGGGAACACGACGCCATCAACAACGGAGCGAATAAAAAAACGATAATTTTTTTCATAACAGATTTCACTTTTATGCTACAAAGATAATGCAAATGTACACACATCCAACAGAAAAGACAATTTACATGAGAAAA
Source organism: uncultured Porphyromonadaceae bacterium (assembly GCA_900542255.1). GTDB lineage: Bacteria > Bacteroidota > Bacteroidia > Bacteroidales > Barnesiellaceae_A > Barnesiella_A > Barnesiella_A excrementipullorum. The sequence continues at coordinate 43,934 of UQMR01000001.1, read as the reverse complement.
ATAAATTATATATACCTTGTTGTTTTTGCAACCGCACTTACATAATACTGCCATTGGTACCTCTTCGAGATACGACTATTTCGAAAAACATCACCCTATCGTCAGATATTGTGTTAAATATTCACAAAACAGCATCCATTTAGCAACATCCTACTAACAAAACCCGTAAATTGTGGATAAATATTTATTAGATGAAATTACGGGCAGATTTATTTAGCGTCTTGCAACCGCAACGAACACCGCACGAGGGCGACCTGCTGATTGCAGAGCCCCTGTTAGACGAAGTCTATTTCAAACGGTCGGTCATTTTAGTCATTGAGCACAAAGAGGCGGAAGGCTCCATAGGACTTATACTCAATAAAAGCGCCCACGTCGTACTGAATAATGTCTTGCCCAGCATCGACTGCAAACACGAGATTCCGCTATACCTTGGCGGGCCTGTCGAGACCGATAAGCTCATGTATATCCATACCCTGGGCAACGATATTATAGCCGACTCTCTCCCCTTGGGCAACGGGCTATCGGTAGGAGGCAATTTCAGCGATGTAATGCTCTACATCAACAGCAAAGCCTACGACGAAAACCGCATCAAGTTTTTTGCCGGATACTGCGGATGGCATCCGGGGCAACTGGCTACCGAAATTACGGAGAAGACTTGGGCTGTCACGCCCCTCGTGAACGTGCCGGCTGCCATGGCGGCCTGCGGGAATGCCTACTGGATGCATGTCGTCGAGTGCCTGGGGAAGCACTACCGCACCTGGCTCACCTGCCCATCAGAACCCTTCTATAACTGAGAGACTGCCCGTATCGGCTTCTATCCGCCACTCGGGAGGCACATGCGACGCCTCTATCAGAGGGGTCAGAAGATATACTGCGCTATGCGGGCACACCCCTCGGCATCGTCGAGGGCATTGTGATGCCTGCCGAAAACAATCCCAAGGTATGCGCACACCGTAGGCAGACGATAGTTCTCTATATTCCTGCGCGGTATCACGCGACGGGCTTGCTGCAAAGTGCAATAAAACGGTACATCGGGCATTTCCAAACCATACATCCGGCACGTGGCTTGCATTACCTTCTGGTCGAAGGCCTTATTGTGCGCTACCAACGGCAAGTCGCCTATCATATCCTTCAACTCGTCCCACACAGCTGCGAAGCAGGGTTCTTTTGCCGTATCTTCGTAGCTGATGCCATGTATGGCCGTAAACCTCGGCACGTAATATTCCGGTTCGGGACGCACCAACCGATAGAGAGTGTCGCACAATTCGCCACCGCGCACCACAACCAGCCCCACGGCACAGATGCTCGTGGGTTCATTATTGGCCGTCTCAAAATCTATGGCTGCAAAATTTTCCAACATATATATTTACCTCCGGCACACCACGGGATGCAGATTCGCAAACATTACAGGTGAAATCAGACCAACCTCACCTGTAACGAAGCTGCGGCGATACAAGGCCATGGGCATTTCTCTCTGCGCCACGGCCTCATATTCCACTTATCGCGGCAATACTTTCACAGCGAGTTTCTTATAAGCGCGGTCGGCCTTGGCTCGTGCCTCCTCTACCGTATCGGCAGTTGCCAATATGACGCCCAAACGACGGTGTCCCACCACCTCGGGTTTACCGAAGATACGTATCTGTACCCCCTCTTCTTCCAACACCTTCTCGAAATTGCCAAACACGACCTTGTCGGTATCACCCTCCACGACGATGGCTCGTGATGCCGACGGGCCGAAGAAGCGTACCGACGGGATAGGCAATCCTATCAAAGCACGGGCATGAAGTGCAAACTCGCTGAGGTCTTGCGAAATCATCGTCACCATACCCGTATCGTGGGGTCGGGGCGAAACTTCGCTAAACAGCACGCTGTCGCCGCACACAAACATCTCTACCCCGAAGATGCCATAGCCGCCCAGTGCATCGGTCACTTTGCGTGCCATATCTTGCGCCGCTGCAAGAGCGGCGGGGCTCATCGCCTGCGGCTGCCACGACTCGCGGTAGTCGCCATCGACCTGAATATGCCCTATCGGATTCAGAAATGTTGTTCCGGCCGAGTGCCGCACCGTGAGCAGTGTAATCTCATAATCGAAGCGGACAAAACCTTCTACAATGACACGACCGGCTCCGGCCCGGCCACCCTCTTGGGCGCAGTGCCAGGCGTTATCTATATCTTGCGCCGTGCGCACAACACTCTGTCCATGACCCGAGGAGCTCATAATGGGCTTCACCACGCAAGGCATACCTATCTCGGCAATGGCCTGCTCAAACTCTTCGCGCGTCGAAGCAAACCGATATGGCGAGGTGGGCAACCCCAACTCCTCGGCGGCCAGCCTGCGAATACCCTCACGATTCATCGTAAGGTAGGCGGCACGTGCCTTAGGCACTACATGGTACCCCTCTTGTTCGAGCTCAACCAACGTGGCGGTTGCAATAGCCTCTATCTCGGGAATGATATAATCGGGACGCTCCGCCTCTATCACCTCACGCAACTTTTTGCCGTCGAGCATTGGCAGCACATGGCTGCGATGTGCTACCTGCATGGCCGGTGCATTGGCATATTTATCAAGAGCAACAACCTCTATACCATATCGTTGCAACTCTATGGCGACCTCTTTTCCCAGCTCGCCGCTACCGCACAAGAGGGCTTTTTTACCCACCTGCGTAAATACAGTCCCTATCTCTACCATAATTCTCTCTTTTTATTTATTGTCCGCCGCTGCTTGGCGGCCCGATATTGCATTACAAAGGTAGTGCAAATGAGGGCAAAAAACAAAGTTTGCTTGGGCTTTTTACCGTTGGCGGTCTTATCCGACAGCCTTGCATGCGACGGCCGGCGGCGTGCCATTTGAGCAGATATTATGGCACGCCCTCCATTGCAAAAATTTATAACAGGGGCCTTATCCCTTTTACCCTCATTTACGTTATCTTTGTAGTGACAAGAGAACAATGGCACAGGCAGGCAACAAATTATTGGAGTACTTCCGTCGCGGCAGATGGCTGCGTATGGCTCTTTTTTATGTAAGGCACCCAGCCCGATTGGGGAGGCTGTCGCAACGTGTGCGCAGCTACATGAGCAAAGAGGGCCTGCATGAGATAGGCTCGCTCTTGCAGCTATTGTGGTTCTACGTAACAGATATAGCACAAGGGAAATACAAAGATTACAACCGCCGAAGCCTCCTATGGGTAGTAGCTGCCCTGATTTACCTGGTATCGCCTATCGACTTTATACCCGATATTCTGCCCGGCGGGTTGGTCGATGATGTCGGCATACTGTTGTATGTCGTGAATTCCGTGCGCGACGAATTAGCGCGATATAAGCAGAACCGTCACCGAAACGACAAATAGCATCTTTCTGCCGATAAAGAAGATTGTCCCTACACGGAACCGGCCCGTTGCCAGAGAGGGGCTCCCCGTTTCCCTGCCATGTCCTACTCGGCAAAAAACCAAAGCAAACTTTGTTTTTTGCCCTCATTTGCACTATCTTTGCCCAACGGCAAGCAATATCAGGAAACTCTCACAACGATACGTTCCCGCTTGCTTGTGCAACATACAACCATACACTTAATCTCTATGATTCCTGCGCTGACACTTCCCATATCCAATCCGGTACTTATCTTCTTTATCGTTTTGGCTATCATCCTGTTGGCGCCCATTCTGCTCAACCGTTTCCGCATACCCCATATCATAGGGCTCATCATTGCCGGCATCATAGTAGGGCCTCACGGCTTCAACCTGCTGGCACGTGACAGCAGTTTCGAGATTTTCGGCAATGTCGGCATCCTGTACCTCATGTTTCTGGCCGGACTCGAAATGGATATATTCAGCCTGCGGCGCAATCGCAAGCCGGGACTCGTATTCGGGCTATACACTTTCGGGCTGCCCATGATTATAGGCACCGTGGCCAGCCACTACCTGTTGCAGCTCGACTGGGCAACCTCGCTGCTGCTGTCGAGTATGTTTGCCTCACACACGCTCATATCCTACCCCATTGTGAGCCGCTACGGGTTGAGCCGCTATGCTCCTGTCACGGTTGCTGTTGCAGGGACTATCTTTGCCATCATAGGCGCACTCGTGGTATTTTCCATCATTACGGGAATACACTCCGGCGATATGTCGGCAGCCTACTGGCTGAGACTTATAGGATACGTAGGAGCCTACATTCTTTTCATCCTCTACGTCTACCCCCGGTTGAGCCGCTGGTTCTTCAAAACATACAACGACAACGTATCGCAATTTATCTTTATCCTTGCACTGGTATTCTTTTCGTCGTTCGTTGCCGAATGTATAGGGCTGCAAGCCATCATAGGCGCCTTCTTTGCAGGTATCGTACTCAACCGATACATCCCCGCCGTGTCGCCTTTGATGAACCGCCTCGAATTTGTGGGTAATGCGCTTTTCATTCCCTATTTCCTCATCGGGGTAGGCATGCTTATCAATCTCGATTCCGTAGCCAAGACTCCGCAAACGCTGTGGGTGGCTCTCTTCATGTGCGTCATTGCCCTTGGCACCAAATGGCTTGCAGCTTGGATTACACAACGGAGATTCCGATATACGGCATCAGACCGCCGTCTGCTCTTCGGCATCACATCGGCCAAGGCTGCCGTATCGCTGGCCGCCGTCATCATCGGCCGCCAATACGGCATGTTTGACGATGCAATTCTCAACGGCACCATTATCATGATACTCGTCACCTGCACTGTAAGCTCCATTACCACAGAGAGGGCTGCAAGCAACACCATCGTGCAGCTGCAACAAGACGACAAGACCGATATAGGGCAGGCTCCATCGGAGGAGCGCATTCTCATTCCTATCGCCAACCCGGCTACCATAGAGAGCCTTGTCAATATTGCACTGTTGATGAAGAAGCCCAAGAGCACCGCTCCGCTGTACGCTCTATATGTCAACGACGACAACAATAACAAGCCACAAAGCGCAGCGCGGCGCGTACTCGAACTGGCTGCCAAAACAGCCTCGGCTGCCGATACGCAACTCATACCCATCTCCCGATACGACCTCAACATCGCCAGCGGCATCATTCACACCATCAAAGAGAAGAATATCAGCGAGGTGGTCATAGGCTTGCACCGCAAGACCAATATAGTGGATACCTTTTTCGGTTCTAAAATCGGAGCCATTCTCAAAGGGACCCACAAAATGGTATGGATTATAAAGTGCATCAATCCCCTCGCCACCGCTACGCGCATCGTCGTTGTCGTACCTCCCAAAGCAGAATACGAAACGGGATTCTCGCGGTGGATAGACCGTCTCGCCCACATGTCGCAACAAATAAGCTGCCGCATCATCTTCTATGCTTATGAGACGACCATACCCTATATACGTGCCTGCATCGCCCGGCAACGATATAACATCCGTCATGAACATCACATCATAGAGTCGTGGAACGACATTCTGCTGCTTGCCAATGAGATTCTCGACGACGACCTGTTTGTTGTCGTGACGGCACGCCGTGCCTCGGTCTCCTTCGATGCGGAACACGAGAAGCTCCCGGCATTTCTCACCCAATATTTTGCCAACAACAACCTCATCGTCATATTTCCCGAACAATTTGGCGAAGTCTCCCTGGCTCCCACTTTTGCCGACCCCCTCTCACAAGTTATCGAAACAAGTTCTCACGGACTATTGGGATTGCGCGACGGCATAGACAAGCTCATCACCTGGAAGAAACGATTCACCCATCGCAACCGTAAAAAGAGAATAGATATTTGATACCCGGCAGGCGTGTTTCCCGCGCACGGGTACGCAACCGCCCTCCTCTTTTTATCGGGCAGCCCATATCCACCTGAATATAGGCCGCCCGCACCGAGGCTACGGCGTGTAACCCCGATACGCCTCCCGTTCGTCATCGGCCGCCTGCCTGCGCGGAAATATCTCATACCGGAGGATAACTGTGCCTCTCGGTGCCATATAGCAACCGAGGGGCTGTGCCGGATGACACAGCCCCTCGGTTATTATTTCACCATGACAGGAATCAGAGTGCTTTCTTTACCTCTACAATCTCATAAGCCTCTATGAGGTCGCCTATCTTGATATCGTTATAGTTGCCAATATTGAGACCGCATTCGTACCCGGTGAGCACCTCTTTTACATCGTCTTTGAAACGCTTCAAAGAACCGAGTTCGCCCGTGTAGATAACGATACCGTCGCGTATGAGACGCACCTTGGCCGTACGACGTATCTTTCCTTCCTTGACGGCGCAACCGGCAACGGTACCGACCTTAGAGATATGGTATGTCTCGCGCACCTCGGCCGTACCAATGACCTCTTCGCGTATTTCGGGCGAAAGCATACCCTCCATGGCGGCTTTCACCTCCTCTATGGCATCGTATATGATAGAGTACATGCGAATATCTACTCCCTCTTTCTCTGCCAAACGGCGGGCTGCTACCGACGGACGTACCTGGAAACCTACTATGATAGCATTGGAGGCTGCTGCAAGGGTGACATCCGACTCCGAGATTTGACCTACTGCCTTATGCAGGATATTGACTTGTATCTGGTCGGTCGAGAGTTTGATAAGCGAGTCGCTCAACGCCTCTACCGAGCCATCGACGTCGCCCTTCACAACGATATTGAGCTCCTGGAATCCGCCTATGGCGATGCGACGGCCTATATCGTCGAGCGTAAGCAACTTATGGGTACGCAATCCCTGCTCGCGCTGCAACTGCTCGCGTTTGTTGGCGATTTCGCGAGCCTCCTGTTCCGTATCGAGTACATTGAATTTGTCGCCGGCCTGCGGGGCTCCGTCGAGACCCAAGATAAGTGCCGGCTCCGACGGACCTGCCTCTTTGATACGCTGGTTACGCTCATTGAACATTGCCTTTATACGTCCGTGATGCGTACCTGCAAGCACGATATCTCCTATGTGCAGCGTACCGTTTTCTACCAGCACCGTAGCCACATAACCGCGGCCCTTGTCGAGTGTCGATTCTATAATCGAACCTACGGCACGGCGATTGGGATTGGCTTTCAGGTCGAGCAACTCGGCTTCGAGAAGGACTTTTTCGAGCAACTCGTCCACGCCTATACCCTTCTTGGCAGAGATATCCTGCGACTGATATTTTCCGCCCCACTCCTCTACGAGATAGTTCATGTTGGCCAACTCCTCTTTTATCTTCTCGGGGTTGGCATTGGGTTTATCTATCTTGTTGATGGCAAATACAATAGGAACTCCGGCTGCCGAGGCGTGATTGATGGCCTCTACCGTCTGCGGCATGACATTGTCGTCGGCTGCAACGATAATGATGGCGATATCTGTAACCTTGGCACCACGGGCACGCATGGCCGTAAATGCCTCGTGACCGGGAGTATCGAGGAAGGTGATGTGGCGTCCGTCTTCGAGTTTTACATTATAGGCACCTATGTGCTGCGTAATACCGCCGGCCTCTCCGGCAATGACATTGGAGTTGCGGATGTAGTCGAGCAACGAGGTTTTACCGTGGTCGACGTGTCCCATGACAGTGACAATGGGCGGGCGCTGCGTAAGCTCTTCGGGAGCATCTTCCTCGACGGCAATGGCATCTGCCACATCGGCGCTGACATACTCTGTCTGGAAACCGAACTCCTCGGCAACGATATTGATTGTCTCCGCATCGAGTCGCTGGTTGATTGATACCATCAGGCCCAGGCTCATGCAGGTGCCTATTACTTTATTGACGGGCACATCCATCATCGAGGCGAGGTCGTTGGCCGTAACGAACTCCGTGAGTTTGAGTATCTTGCTCTCGGCGCGCTCTTGCTCCTCGCGCTCTTGCTCACGCGTAGAGAATGCCTCGCGTTTCTCACGGCGCCATTTTGCCGACTTTTTCTGTCCTTTCTGCGTGAGACGTGCCAGCGTCTCTTTTATTTGCTTCTGTACGTCTTCTTCGTTGACCTCTGTCTTAACCGGACGCTTGGGTTGCTTAACGGCTTGCTTGGCATTGTTTTTCTTGTTGTTATTACCGCCGTTATTGCCTCCGTTGTTCTTGCGCTCGGGGTTGGCTCCTATGGTGAGTGCCGTTTTCTCTATATCGATGCGGTCCTTATTGATGCGTTTTCTCTTCTTACGCTCGCCGCTGTTGTTGTTGCTTCCGGCCACAGCCCCGGCTACACCTGCCGCGCGTTGTTTGGCCTCATGCTCTTTCTTGCGGTCCTCTTTCGATTTTTTCTTGGGACGCGTCTGCTGGTTGAGGCTGTCGAGGTCTATTTTGCCCAACACCTGGGGTTTGGGAGCTACGGGTACCGAGCCGAGCTTGAAAACCTCGGGTTTGGCAGGAGCCGGAGCCGATTCGGGCTCGGCGGGAGGCGTGTCGACAGGTTTCGGCATGACGGGCTCGGGCTTGGGTTCAGGCTCAGGTTCGGGTTGCTTTGCCACGGCCGGCTCTTCTGGTACAGCAGGTGCCTGTACCGGTGCTGCAACAGGCTCTTTGGGAGATGTGTCAGGTTGAGGTTCTTTTTTTTCTTTTTCGGGCGCAGGTGCAACACCGTGAGTCTGCGGGGCATCGAGGTCGATATGCCCTATCACTTGCGGCTTGACATACTCGCGGGTGTGCAAGTCTACATGCTCCACGGGTTTGGGCGTGGATGAGGGACGTTTCTGACGGTCGTGACCGATATTATCCGATTCTTTTTTCAGTTTCTTATCGGTACTGAATTCCTTGACAAGCAACTCGTGCTGCTCATCGCTGATTTTGGTATTAGGATCGACATTAATTTCAAAACCTTTCTTTTGGAGGAACTCGACTATCGTCTGAACTCCTACATTCAAATCACGCGCTACTTTATTTAACCTTACTGACATACTTACATTTACTGATTAATAAAACACCTGAACTTCTCGCCGCAAAAAAGAGGTCACTCTTCAAACTCCGCTTTGAGGATGGCTACAACATCGTCTACGGTACTCTCTTCCAAGTCGGCCTTGTCGATAAGCTCCTCGCGAGAGTGCGCAAGCACTTGCTTTGCGGTATTGCATCCCATCTTTTTCAGCGAGTCTATGACCCATTGATCTATTTCGTTGGCAAACTCATCGAGGAAGACATCCTCCTCGGCATTGAGGAATGCCTGTACTTGTACCACCGTATCGCGCGGGAGACCCGTCTTCTCGACAAGCTCGTCAACAGAGGTACGGCGCACGCTCTGGTCGGTCGTATAGCCAGCTGCCATGAAGGCGTTGATGGCAACAGCATCTATCTCACCATCATATTTATCGAGTGTAATACCTATTTGCTCCTCTCCCTCTTGTTTGAGGCGGCATACCTCGATTTCGTAACCGGTAAGTTTCATTGCGAGGCGGATATTAAGACCCCCCTTGCCTATGGCCAGCGACACCTCCTTGGAGTCGCTCAAATATACCGATGCCTTCTTGTTCTCTTCATCGACCTCGATAGAGGCTATCTTGGCGGGGCTCAATGCCCGTTGGATGAAGAGCGTGGGATTGGACGTGTAGTTGATAACATCGATATTCTCATTGCGCAACTCGCGTACTATACCATGAATACGAGAGCCTTTCACGCCTACGCATGCACCTACGGGGTCGATGCGGTCGTCGTACGACTCTACGGCTATCTTGGCACGCTCGCCGGGGATGCGGGCAATAGCCCTGATGAGAATAAGGCCATCGTGTATCTCGGGAACTTCGAGCTCGAAGAGCCGGCGCAGGAAGTCGTTCGATACACGCGATACGATGATTTTGGGATTGTTGTTTTTATTCTCCACATCGAGTACGACGGCTCTTACGGTCTCGCCCTTGCGATAGAAGTCAGAGGGTATCTGCTCCTCTTTGGGGAGTATCAGCTCGTTGTTCTCGTCATCGACGAGGAGCATCTCTTTTTTCCAAATCTGATAAACCTCGGCACTTACCAACTCGCCGATGCGGTCTTTATATTTATTGTATATGGCATCTTTCTGCAAATCCAGGATTTTGGAAGCCAATGTCTGGCGCAGGTTCAGAATGGCGCGTCGACCGAAATCGGCAAAAATCACCTCATCGGTCACCTCTTCACCGACCTCAAAATCGGGGTCTATCTTCCGGGCTTCCGAGAGCGAAATCTGCATATTGGGATTGGTCACATTGTCGTCCTCGACAATGGTACGGTTACGCCATATTTCAAAGTCGCCTTTGGCGGGGTTGACAATAACGTCGAAATTCTCGTCGGTACCGAACATCTTGGCAAGGACATTGCGGAACGACTCTTCCAAAACGCTAATCATGGTAGTAACCTCGATATTTTTCAGCTCCTTGAACTCTGAAAAGGTATCTACCATACTGATGGTTTCTGCTTTTTTTGCCATACGTCTACTTAAATCTGATTAGATATTTTGTGTATTTTACTTCATCGTATCTGAGGGGCACCTCTTCGGTTACCTCTATCTTGCGCTTTGCACCCTCGGGTTTTACCTTCTTTACCACCGACAAAACAAAGCCCTCGTCGTCGCACCGGTCGAGCACTCCGGCGAGCTTGCGCCCGTCTTTGGTAAGCGTCTCTACCTCGTTACCCAAGTTTTTGCGGTATTGGGCCACCACCTTAAAGGGGGAGGTAAGACCCGCCGAACCCACTTCGAGCTCATAGTCTTCTACCTCGCGGTCGAGATGCGCTTCGATAAAACGATGCAGCTTTTCGCAGCGTTCTATATCGACACCCGTATTATTGTCTATCTCCACCGATATGATATTGGCCGGCGTGACACTTATATCGACAAGGAAACAATCGCTGCCTTGCAGCCCTTGCTCGACAATCGAATAGATGGTTTGTTTGTCAATCATGTTTTCGGTCCCGAGAAAAAAACGAGGGGACATCATTGCCCCCTCCTCCACGGTTGCTGCAAAGATAATACTTTATTATAGTGTATGCAAATGATTGCGTCAAATTTCAATATATACTTATCCCCACAGAGCGCGTATTATATTTTTTTGTCATTATATAACCATTATACACATATCGGAAATTCTGCTTTTCGCAGCTCGGCACGCCACTCTTTTTCGTGGCCTGCACAATAGGCGTCACACAGCTGATGGAAAGCCTTGCCATGATTGAAATGCGACAGGTGCGCCAGCTCGTGGCAGATAATGTAACGGCGCAAGTGCGGGGGAAGAAACAGCACGTAGGCCGAAAGCGTAATCACGCCCCGGCGCGAACAATGCCCCAGCACACAACGTCCCCGCCCGATACACACCTTCGTCGGATATACACCCAACGCCGAGGATATCTCGGCCACCAGCGGAGGCAATATCTCCTGTGCTTTTGACGCGGCGAAACGGAGAAGATATTTCGAGACAGCTCGTGTAAATGCCGGCGAGTCTATAACATCGCCCCGATGATATTCGAGCCTGTACTCATTGTTGCCGCCATCGACAAGCCGCACCCGGCCGGCTCCTATTGCGTCGGAGGCCGCAAAACGTATGGAGCCATCATAAAATGATATCACCTTGCCATCGTGGAAGGCCCGCTTCTCATAGCGGGAACGCGACTCCTGCAACATACGCCGCAAGATAGGGCGTTTCTCGTCGATAAAGCTCCTTATGGCGGCTTCGGAGAAAGAGTAACGGCCGGGTAATACGACCCGCAACCTGCCATCGACCGCCCTAATGCGCACACTTCTGGCTCGCGCACTCTTCACAATGTCGCAAATACCGAACTCCTTGTCGTTATATGTTTCAGTTACAACCATACAAAACACCAACCTGCCCCGCCTGCAAGACGGCCGGCACATAAAAGTATCGCCGCCGCTACGGCATGATTTCACGCATGAGAAAACAGCCTTACAAGCGGGTCTCGTAAACTTTGCAAAGGTACACATTCCGCACAAGAGACCAAGCCCCAAAGAAAAACGGATGACGTAAAAAATATTTGCGCTTTTCGGTTGTTTACACGCCTTATTTACCTATCTTTGCCGCAAAGCCGTTGGGCAAGACACCAACGGAGAAGTTAACCTAATCTTTTACCAACTAATTACAAAGAAATGACAGAATCCACAAAGGTGAAAGTTTTGGACAAAGTAGTTGTCCGCTTCTCGGGAGATTCGGGTGATGGAATGCAGCTGGCAGGTAATATCTTTTCGGCTATTTCGGCAGCCATAGGCAATGAAATATCGACGTTCCCCGACTATCCGGCAGAGATACGCGCGCCGCAAGGAACATTGAGCGGAGTTTCGGGCTTTCAAGTACACATAGGCAAGGGGGTTTACACTCCGGGCGACAAAGCCGACGTTCTGGTAGCCATGAATCCCGCGGCACTGAAAACCAACATCAAATTCCTGAAAAAAGGCGGTGTTGTCATCATCGACACCGACTCCTTCAAAGAGAGCGACCTCAAAAAGGCAGCATACACCACCAACGACGCCATATCGGAGCTTGACATCGACCCGTCGCAAGTCATGGCGGTAGCCATCACCACGCACACCAAAGAGGCGTTGGCCGACTCGGGGCTCGACCTGAAAAGCATCGTACGCTGCAAGAATATTTTCGCCCTGGGACTCGTATGCTGGCTCTTCGACCGTCCGGTATCGCAGGCCGGCCTGATGCTGAGCCACAAATTCGCCAAAAAACCCACCGTGGCCGAGGCAAACATCAAAGTACTCAACGACGGATATAACTACGGACATAATATACACGCATCGGTATCGACCTACCGCATAGAGAGCGCATCGGTAAAGAAGGGTATCTATACCGACGTAAACGGCAACACGGCTACGGCCTGGGGATTGATAGCCGCTGCCGAGAAGGCAAAACTGCCTCTCTACCTGGGAAGCTACCCCATCACACCCGCCACCGATATCCTGCACGAACTTGCCAAACGCAAGGATGTGGGTGTAAAAGCATGTCAGATGGAAGACGAGATAGCCGGAGCATGCTCGGCAATAGGTGCCGCTTTTGCCGGAAACCTCGCCGCCACCTCTACCTCGGGACCGGGACTTGCCTTGAAGAGCGAAGCCCTGGGACTCGCCGTTATGGCAGAACTCCCCTTAGTGGTAATCGACGTACAACGGGGCGGCCCGTCGACCGGTCTGCCTACAAAAACCGAACAAACCGACCTCCTGCAAGCCCTCTACGGCCGCAACGGAGAAAGCCCCATCGTAGTAGTGGCAGCCTCTACGCCCTCCAACTGCTTCGACATGGCCTTCTATGCCGCCAAAATCGCCCTCGAACACATGACCCCCGTCATCCTGCTCACCGACGGCTTTATCGCCAACGGCTCATCGGCATGGCGCATCCCCGAGGCCGACGAATATCCCGAGATACACCCCAACTACGTGAAACCCGAGATGGCAAACAACGGATGGCGCCCCTATCTGCGCGACCCCGAGACATACGTACGCTATTGGGCCATACCCGGTACGGAAGGATTCATGCACCGGCTGGGCGGCTTGGAAAAAGATGCCAAGACAGGAGCCATATCGACCGAACCGTCGAACCACGCCCGCATGGTAGCAGCCCGACAAGCCAAAATAGACTATATCGTAAACGATATTCCCGACCTCAAAGTGCTGGGCAATCCCGACTCTGACCTCCTCGTCATCGGATGGGGCGGAACCTATGGACATATATACTCGGCCGTCACCGAGATGTGCAACGCCGGGCAAGCGGTAGCAATGATACACTTCAACTACATAAACCCGCTCCCCCGCAATACCGAAGAAATCATCCGTCGCTACAAGAAAGTGGTCGTATGCGAGCTCAACAGCGGACAATTTGCCTCTTATCTATCGGGCAAGATACACGGCGTCAACTTCCTGCAATACAATAAGGTTGAAGCACAACCCTTCACGACGAGCGAGTTAGTAGAACATTTTGCACACCTGTTAGAGAAATAATGCCATGGAAGAGAACAAGAAATATACAGCACAAGACTATAAAAGCGACCAATATGTACGGTGGTGTCCCGGCTGCGGCGACCACGCCATACTCAACGCATTGCAAAAAGCGATGGCAGAGGTGGGCATACCCCCCTATAAAACAGCCGTCATTTCGGGTATAGGCTGCTCATCGCGCCTGCCTTACTACATGGGCACTTACGGCTTCCATACCATACACGGACGTGCCGGCGCCATAGCAACAGGTGCCAAAGTGGCAAATCCCGAACTCGCCGTATGGCAGGTATCGGGCGACGGTGACGGTCTTGCCATCGGAGGCAACCACTTCATCCACGAAGTACGCCGCAACATCGACATCAACATCCTATTGCTCAATAACAAGATATACGGTCTTACCAAGGGACAATACTCCCCCACGACCGACCGTGGAGCCGTCACCAAATCGTCGCCTTACGGAACGATAGAAGACCCGTTTATCCCGGCCGAACTCGTATTCGGAGCACGCGGCACATTCTTTGCCCGCTCCTTAGACGTCGACACAGCCACATCGGTAGAGGTTCTTGCTGCGGCAGCCCGCCATAAAGGAGCCTCGGTCGTAGAGATATTGCAAAACTGCGTTATCTTCAACAACAACATCCACTCGTATATCACCGACAAAGAGGTACGCGCCGAACGCACCATCCACCTGCGCCACGGCGAGAAGATGCTCTTCGGCAAGGAGATGAACCGCGGTCTCGTACTCGACGGCCATTTGCTGAAAGCCGTAACCATAGGCCAGGACGGCTATACGATGGACGATGTACTCGTACATGACGCCACGACACAGAATTTCGTGATGCACCAGATGCTTGCCATGATGGACGGCCACGAACTGCCCCTTGCCATAGGCGTAATACGCAACGTAGAAGCTCCCACCTACGACGGAGAAGTAACCCGCCAGGTAGAAGAGGTAAGACAAAAGAAAAACTATCCCACACTGCGCGACATCATACTCAGCGGCGACACGTGGGAAGTAAAATAACCTACCATCGGAAAACTTGAACGAGGCCTCCCGGCATCACGCCGAGGAGGCTTTGTTTTTACCACGACAGCAGGCCCTGAAATTTATTTCGTCACACTTCCGGCATGAAATAGAAAAATATACTATACCTTTGTGCCGTTTTTATAATAACAACACATACAACGAGAGACACTCGCAAAAAACTGTAATACGACATGTCAACTTATACAGAAGACAACCGCAAAGTAACCACCCGCCGCCTGATAGAAATGAAGCAACGCGGCGAAAAGATATCGATGCTCACCGCTTATGACTACTCCATGGCCTCACTCATAGACGAAGCCGGGATGGACGTCATTCTCGTAGGCGACTCGGCCTCGAACGTCATGGCCGGCAACGTAACGACACTACCCATGACACTCGACCAGATGATATACCACGGCAAGTCGGTAGTAAGAGCCGTAAAACGTGCGTTGGTAGTGGTAGACATGCCCTTCGGAACCTACCAAGGCAACTCGAAAGAGGCCCTCGCATCGGCCATACGTGTCATGAAAGAGACACATGCCGACTGTATCAAACTCGAAGGCGGTGCCGAGGTACAAGAGTCGATAGAGCGCATACTCTGTGCCGGAATACCTATTATGGGACACTTGGGTCTTACGCCACAGTCAATCAACAAATTCGGCACCTACGCCGTACGCGCCAAGGAAGAGGCCGAGGCCGAAAAGCTGGTAGAAGACGCCCACTTGTTAGAGAAACTGGGCTGTTTCGCTATTGTATTGGAAAAGATACCCGCAGCACTCGCCACACGTGTAGCCAAGGAGCTCTCTATTCCTGTCATAGGTATAGGTGCCGGCGGCGGTGTAGACGGCCAGGTACTGGTCATGCACGACATGCTGGGCATCAACCAAAACTTCTCGCCCCGCTTCTTGCGTCGATATGCCGACTTACACAGCATCATCACTTCGGCTGTACAAAACTACATCCGAGACGTAAAAAGCTGCGACTTTCCCAACGAAAAAGAACAATACTAAGTACCAGTCTCATAAGCACGGTGGCTGCGACATTTTTCTGTTGCAGCCACTATTGTATTATCACAGCTCCATACCCCATTCGTATCAGGCCAGAGTTCTCAGCATCGCATACATAATACAAAAACCCGGCCAGGCAATCGCCTGGCCGGGCCATATTTCGAGGAAGACTTCTCCTATATCAAAAACGACCTGTTTGATAATCTCTCTTACAGACTATCCTACCGACCCTTCGAGGGTGATTTGCAACAGTTTTTGCGCCTCTACGGCAAACTCCATCGGTAGTTTGTTCATGACTTCTTTGGCATAAC
Source organism: uncultured Porphyromonadaceae bacterium (assembly GCA_900542255.1). GTDB lineage: Bacteria > Bacteroidota > Bacteroidia > Bacteroidales > Barnesiellaceae_A > Barnesiella_A > Barnesiella_A excrementipullorum. Next base: position 27,781 of record UQMR01000001.1, on the reverse strand, counting down.
CGTTTACGATAAGCCCCACGGCATCTTCGGTAGGTATACCCCGCTGGTTGCAATAGAAAATCTGCTCCTCGTTGATTTTTGAGGTAGTGGCCTCGTGCTCCATCACGGCCGTATTGTTCTTTATATCTATATACGGGAAGGTATGCGCACCGCAATGGTCGCTCAGCAAAAGGCTGTCGCATTGTGTGAAGTTGCGGGCATTGTCGGCCGAGGCCGTAACCTTCACCAATCCCCGGTAACTGTTCTGGCTGCTGCCGGCCGAGATACCTTTCGAGACAATAGTGCTGCGCGTATTTTTGCCTATATGTATCATCTTCGTCCCCGTATCGGCTTGCTGGAAGTTGTTGGTAACGGCGACGGAATAGAATTCGCCCGTAGAGTTATCGCCCGCCAATACGCAACTGGGATATTTCCACGTAATGGCCGACCCGGTCTCTACCTGCGTCCACGACAGCTTAGAGTGGTCGCCTTTGCACAGGCCGCGCTTCGTCACAAAGTTATATATGCCGCCCCGCCCCTCTTTGTCGCCGGGATACCAGTTTTGTACGGTCGAGTATTTCACCTCGGCACGGTCGTGCACCCGTATCTCTACAATGGCGGCATGCAACTGATTCTCGTCGCGCATGGGAGCCGTACAGCCCTCCAAGTAACTTACATAGCTGTCGTCGTCGGCCACAATCAACGTTCTTTCAAATTGTCCCGTATTGGCCGCATTGATGCGGAAATAGGTAGAGAGCTCCATAGGGCAACGTACCCCTTTGGGAATATACACAAACGAGCCGTCGCTAAACACGGCCGAATTGAGGGCCGCAAAGAAGTTGTCGCGATATGGCACGACCGAACCTAAATAACGGCGCACCAAGTCGGGATAGTCCTTTACCGCCTCGCTGATAGAGCAGAAAATCACGCCCAACTCGGCAAGTTTTTCCCTAAACGTCGTCTTCACCGAGACGCTATCCATCACAGCATCTACGGCAACACCCGAGAGACGCATCTGCTCTTCGAGCGAGATGCCCAGCTTGTCGAAAGTCTTCAACAACTCGGGGTCCACCTCATCGAGAGAAGCCGGATTCTTTCGCGTTTTGGGTGCCGCATAATAGCTGATGGCCTGAAAGTCTATGGCGGGTATTTTCAGGTGCGCCCATGCGGGCATTTCGAGAGTCTTCCAATACGCATAGGCTTTCAATCTGAAATCGAGCAGCCAATCGGGCTCGCCCTTCCGTTGCGAGATGTGGCGTATCACCTCTTCGTTGAGCCCTCGTTCTATCACATCGGTCTCTATATCGGTGACAAAGCCATATTTGTAATCGCCGCTCGTCACATCATCAAGCAACGTATCGCGACGAAGCTCTTCGGGTTCTCCCTTTGCCGACGCGGCACGAGCCTTATCTTCTATATTTCTTTCCATTCTATGTTTCGCTTTCTATATTCCAAACATCCGATTGCCTCCGACAGTTCTCACTGCCATACCGCATCGAGCAGCCAGGGGAGCAAATCGCGTATAAGAGGGTATGAAACAGACCTCTCGAACGACGCATCGTGCCACCACGACGCATGGGGGGCAATCCATAACAACGCATTGACAATCATGCTGGCAAAAAGCAATAGCTTGAATGCCCCAAAGAAGGCGCCGCATACAGAATCCATCCACCCCAGACGCACCAATTTGGTCAGCGATTTTATAAACGATGCTATAATGCGTATCGTCAGGTAAATAAGCAGGAATAGCCCTATATAGGCTATCACGCTGCACGCCACAGCCTCCCACGAGGTATGAGCCTGCAACCATGCGGCACACGTACCGCCCCACACATGCGAGCCGATAATTCCCAATACCAATGCCGCCAAATCTCCTATCTGGCACACGATACCGCGAACAAAGCCCCATATTACCATCACTATCATCAGTACCAGTACGATGTAGTCTATTACCTGTAATTCCATCTGTGTGTGTAATTGCGCTTGTTATGAATATGCAAAATTACACTTTTATTTCGAGAAACTTCGATTTTTCTCTCTCCGCGACTCATTTCTCCATTATTCTTTGTACTTTCGGGCGAAGGACAACATTATCCGGCCGATGAATTTAAGCCGTCGGCTGTTTCGTTTTGCCCTCATTTATATTACCTTTGCATTAACTAAAACTTATACTATGGATACAGAAAACAGAGGTGTTACAATAGGTCTTGCCTGCGACCATGCCGGATATGAGGTAAAAGAACACATCAAAAGATGGCTCACCCAGAAAGGATATGCATGCCACGATTTCGGCACGTACACGTCCGAGAGCGTCGACTACCCCGACTATGCACACCCCTTGGCAAAGGCCGTAGAAGCAGGAGAGTGTATGCCGGGCATCGCCATTTGCGGTAGCGGCAACGGCATAAACATGACATTGAATAAACACCAGGGCATTCGCGCCGCGCTGTGCTGGAACGAGGAGCTTGCCACTCTGGCACGGGCACACAACGATGCCAACGTGTTAGTAATGCCGGGGCGTTTCATCTCTTTGGAGGAGGCCGAAAGAATAACCGGGACTTTCCTCTCCACCGCATTCGAGGGGGGAAGACACAGCCGCAGAATTGCCAAGATACCGGTCGGCTGACACCTTCACTACCACTCTACAACAACCCCCACCTTGTCTATCTTGCCGGAGATAGGCGGGGTCTCTTTATAAAGAGCGATGCGCCCTCCCTTAATCGAGGGGAACTTCGACTGCAAAACCATGATAATACGCCCCGCCACATTTTCGAGCAGGTGAGAGGGGGTTGCCATCACGGCACTCACTTCGCGATATATTGCAGCATAGTTGATCGTGTGCGCCAATGAGTCGTTGCGCATGGCAGCTTCGTACGGCACACTGAGCATAAGTTCTATGCTATAATTGTTTCCGACAATTTGTTCTTGTTTGTCTACGCCGTGATACGCATAAAAGTGCATTTTGTCAAAGTGGATAAATGTTTTCATAGGCATCTGATAGTTTTGCGATAAATATAACCCGTGAAAATAACAACGATATAAAATACTGATAATCTGATACTTTTACACCAAAAACAGATTCCTGACCGGCAGCATAGGTCTGCTTACCGATGTCAAAGATAATACAAAAGCCCACAAAACGAAACAACCGGCGGCCTAAATTCTTTGGCCGGACACCATTCTTCCCTCAACCACAAAACGGCGAGAGCCTCTCTGTCAAAAAGAATATAACCCCCATTCGGAGAGTAAAAATTCTAATAAATGTGCCTTACAATACTTGATAAAGACAAAAAATAATCTATATCTTTGCATAAAGCGTGTTCTCTCGAAGAGCCGAAAGCAAGATTCCGTCTGCCTTTTGTATCCTTGTACATAGAGCATCGGCACCCGGGGATTTGCCTGCAACATGCTTACCCCATACATTCAAAAGAATAGTGATATGCCGGATTCCAAGCCTCTTTACAAACACGACAGTGTCGTTCTCATCCCCACGTATAACGAAAAGGAGAATATAGAGAATATCATACGCACTGTTTTCGGACTACCCGAAGAGTTCGATATCTTAGTCATCGACGATAACTCTCCCGACGGCACCGCCCATATTGTAAAAGAGCTGCAAAAAGAGTTCGCCGACCGTTTGCACATCTTGGAACGCAGCGGGAAACTCGGGCTTGGCACGGCATACATCACCGGTTTCCAATGGGCTATCGCACACCGGTACGATTACATCTTCGAGATGGATGCCGACTTCTCGCACAACCCCAACGACCTGCTCAGGCTGAAAGACGCCTGCTGCCATAGAGGGGCCGATGTCGCCATCGGTTCGCGCTATGTCACAGGAGTCAATGTCGTCAATTGGCCTATGGGACGCGTCATCATGTCATACTTCGCCTCGCAATATGTACGCTTCATCACAGGGTTGAAGATACACGACACCACTGCCGGATTCGTATGCTACCGCCGTGAGGTACTCGAAACCATCGAGTTGGACAAAATCAGATTCAAAGGCTACGCTTTTCAGATAGAAATGAAGTTTACAGCCTACCAATGCGGGTTCAACATACAGGAGGTACCCATCATCTTCATCAACCGGGTCCTGGGCGAGAGCAAAATGAATACGAGTATCTTTGGGGAGGCCGTCTTCGGAGTTATCAAACTCAAATTGGGCAGCTTCTTCCGCAAATATCCGCATAAGAAGTAACCGCGATGCGCACGATTATATACAACGGCCTCATCGTCAACGAACAAAAGGAATATACAGGATATATCGTCATAAAAGACGAACGGATAGAAAAGGTGGCCGAGGGTAAGCCCGACGAATCTCTCACAGCCGATGCCGACGAGGCTATCGATGCCACAGGATGCTACATCTTGCCGGGAGTTATCGACGACCAGGTACACTTCCGCGAGCCGGGGCTTACGCACAAAGCCGATATAGCCTCAGAAAGTCGAGCGGCAGCAGCAGGGGGCGTCACCTCATATCTCGAAATGCCCAACACGAAACCGCCCACGGTAACGGCCGAAGAGCTTGCATGGAAACAACACCGGGCAGCCGAAACATCTGTCGTCAACTACGCATTCTACATAGGAGCCACCAACGACAATGCCGACCTATTGTGCAGGCTCGATTATACACACATTTGCGGCATCAAACTCTTCATGGGCTCATCTACCGGCAACATGCTGGTAGACAACAGGCACACACTGGAACGCATTTTTGCCGAAGCGCCCGTACTGATAGCCGCTCATTGCGAGCAGGAGTCTATCATCCAGGCCAACAGGCAATACTATACGACCCTCTTCGGGCAGGAGCTGCCCATCTTTTTTCATCCGCTTATACGCAGCGCCGAAGCGTGTTACCAATCATCGGCCACAGCCGTAGAACTGGCTGCGCGACATAACGCACGCCTGCATCTGCTACACCTCTCGACAGCCCGCGAGCTGGCACTGCTGGAAGACAAACCGCTGCAAGAGAAACGTATCACGGGCGAGGTATGTGTACATCACCTCTGGTTCGACGACAACGACTATGCGCAATATGGCAACCGCATCAAATGGAACCCGGCTATCAAAACCTGCGGCGACCGCAAAGCGCTGCTCGCAGCAGTGGCGTCGCACAAACTGGATGTCGTAGCCACCGACCATGCACCACACCTGCTATCGGAGAAAAAAGGCTCATGCCTGCAAGCGGCATCAGGAGGCCCGTTAGTACAATTCTCGCTGCAAGCCATGCTCGAATTGTCGGGACGCGGGGCTTTTCCGCTTACGACTGTGGTCGAGAAGATGTCGCACGCCCCGGCTCTATTGTTCGGCATAGAACACCGCGGCTTCCTGCGAGAAGGTTATTATGCCGACATAGTGATTGTGGCGCCACAAAAAAGATACACCGTCACCCGCGACAAGATTGTGTCGCGATGCGGGTGGTCGCCCTTTGAGGGGCACACATTCCCCTCGACAGTTATTCGCACGATTGTCAACGGTACAACCGTCTACGACAATGGCAACATCAACGAAAATTACCGGGGGAAACTGCTCTCTTTCCTGCGCGACTGACCTTGCGCCACACGCGCTATCTCTGCCTGAAATAATAGACAATATATCCTTGCTGGTTGCCGGCCTTGGCCACAGCCTCAAAGGAGGCCTTGCGGGCTGCCTCTACGGCCGAACGCCGCAAATTGGCGTTTGACGCCGCACTGCCCTCGCTGCCCGAAACACGGATACGGGCATCCGTCACCCTGCCGCGGGCATCTACAACGATATCTACGACTATCGTACCTGCATCGTTGCTACTGTCGTATTGCGGACGTGGCAACTCTCCCAGCAGGCCCCGGCCTGCCAAGCTGTATCCGCCGTACCCGCCTACGCCTTGCAACTCGCCATCGGGGGTTGCACCGAAAGGATTGCCCTGCACGCCGCTCCCTTGTGAGGCATCGCCCTTGCTACCCGACGAGGCCACACCGCTGCCGAAAGCAGCTTTCAGCCTGTTATCTATGGCCTTATCGTCTTGCCGGGGTTGTTTTTCCACAGGAGTCTTCTCGGGCGTCTTTTTCTTCTCGTCGGGTATTGCCACGGTAGGCTCATCCTCTTGTGTAATAAGCGGCTCATCGTCTGCCTGCACACGCTCCTGCCTACTGCTGCTCTCGGGCACCTTGTCGGGGATAAACATGCCCGAGGCTTCATCGACCGAACCGAACTGTACCAATACACCTCCGCCGGCATCGGGGGGAACAGGGTCGTTTTTTATCACGACAAGAAGCAGTACGCACAACACCGCAACATGCACCACAACCGTACATGCGGCGCCTATCCATTTGTTGCGTGCCGAGTCTGCCATATCTGTTATTCTCTCACAGGTCGTGTAGCCAACACCATCTTCAAATGATGCTCGTTGGCAATATTGAGTATCTTCACTATTTCCCGGTAGGGTACCGACTCATCGGCATACAGGGCGACATACATTTCGGGCTCGCGCGCCTGTGTTGCCAACAGAAACTCGGTCAATGCGGCCTCATCTACCGGCTGCTCCCGCTCATTGCCAAACGCCACAAAATAACGCCCTTCGGCATCGATTGTCACGCGCGACAAGGGCTTGGCGGCAGCCTGTTGCTTACTCTGGGGCAGGTTTACCTTGATGGCATTGGGGAATACGACCGTCGAGGTAACCATAAAAAAGATAAGCAACAAGAATATCACGTCGGTCATAGACGCCATACTGAAAGAGGCATTGATGCGATGTCTTCTCTTGATAGCCATGAGAGCGCAATTTTATTCGGCCGGCTCATTGAGCAGGTCCATAAACTCCATCGTTTTCGTCTCCAACTGGTTCATCACGCCATCTACCCGGGCTACAAGGTAGTTGTAGGCAAAGAGGGCGATGATTCCCACGACAAGCCCGGCAACCGTCGTGACAAGGGCTTCATATATACCGCCCGACAACGTGGTAATATCGGCATTATTGCCGGCCGATGCCATGTTGTAGAAAGCGCGTACCATACCCGTCACCGTACCCAGGAAACCTATCATGGGCGCACCGGCGGCCGTTGTTGCCAACCAGGGGAAGCCCTTTTCGAGGCGTGCGATTTCTATATTGCCTACATTCTCTATGGCTACAAGCACATCGTTCATGGGGCGACCCAACCGGGAGATGCCCTTCGCTATAAGCCGTGCGGCAGGCGTATCGGTCTTCTTGCACAACTTCAAGGCGGTGTCTATCTCGCCGTCATGGATGTAATCCTTGATGCGGTCCATAAACGTATGGTCTTCGCGGGCAGCCTTGCGGATAACCAACAACCGCTCCACAAAGACATATATCGCCAATATGGAGAGCAGCAACAACGGTATCATGAAAAAGCCGCCTTTCAAGGTCAGGTCCCACAGGTTCAGCTCTACGCTGCCATCGGTCACTTCGGGTGTCAGTACCAACGGTGCGGGAACGGTATCGGTTACCTGTAACAATATTGCGGCAAGTATCGTATTCATCATTATATGGCAGGGGTTAAATTAAACACTCTTTGTATCGCGCAATCGCAGTCTTCAAGCCCAGATAGAGAGCATCCGCTATCAGACTGTGGCCTATCGACACCTCATTGAGATAAGGCACTTTGCCGTGGAAAAACATCAGATTTTCCAGATTCAAGTCATGACCGGCATTGACGCCCATGCCCAACTTGTGCGCCAATATCGACGCCTCGACATAGGGCGCAACCGCCTGCTCGGCATCGGTATCGTAGCCGCAGGCATACGGCTCGGTATATAGCTCTATACGGTCGGTTCCCGTCTTGGCAGCATACTCTATCATTTTCAGGTCGGCATCTACAAAGATAGAGGTACGAATGCCCACCGACTTCAACACATCGATTGTCTTCGACAAAAAATCGAAGTTATCCTGTGTGTTCCATCCGGCATTGGAGGTAAGCACATCGGGGGCATCGGGTACAAGGGTTACTTGTGTAGGCTTCACCTTCAATACCAAGTCCATAAATTTGTCCGAGGGGTAGCCCTCGATATTAAACTCGGTCTTCAACACCGGCCTCAACTCATAGACATCGGCATAGCGTATATGCCGCTCATCGGGACGGGGATGTACGGTTATGCCATCTGCGCCGAACGCTTCGCAATCCAAGGCAGCTTTCAGCACATTGGGTATATTGCCTCCCCGCGCATTGCGCAGAGTGGCAATTTTGTTGATGTTCACACTCAATTTCGTCATACTTTCTCTCTTTTTCTCTCCGCAGGCTTGTCAAAATCCGTGCCATTGTTCATCGCACTCTTTCGGGGCAAGCCCTTGGCACAAGATAACCGCCACAGCATTTGCACAAGCCCTCTGTTTGCGTTATCTTTGTACATGCAAAAATAATATGATTTACCCAAAACAGCCAAAATATGAGAATAAAAGATATAACTCTCTATAAAATTCACAACTCATCCGGCAGCCCGATACAGGGAATATACTCTGCAAAGCCCGAGATGCTTGCCGCCAAATAGAGAGTTATATCTTGGTTATACCCCGAAAAATCTCAAAAACGCGTATCATGAAAATTGCAATATTCGGAAAACATTGCCTTCCACAAGATTATCCCATTATACAATCGGTTTTCGACGCATTGGCACGCCGGCACGCCGAGATTGGGGTAGACGCCACTTTCGCCCAAGAACTTTCGGGTTGTAACCCCTCGCTGCAACTGCCCCCGGTTGCAACGATTGCACACGACGACTTCTCGGCCGATATGGTGCTGAGCATAGGCGGAGACGGAACCTTCCTGCACACAGCCGCCCGCATAGGCAGCAAGGGTATCCCCATCCTCGGCATCAACACCGGGCGGCTGGGCTTTCTCACCGATTTGTCGGGCAACGACATCGACCATGAGATAGAGGAGATTTTCAACGGACATTACCGCATAGAAGACCGCTCGCTGCTGCAAGTAGAGACACAAAACGCCTCGGCCTTGTCATGGCCTTATGCTCTCAATGAAGCGGCCATTCTCAAACAGGACAGCGCCTCGATGATTTCGATACGCATGTATATCGACGGCGAATTTTTCAACACATACCAGGCCGACGGCCTTGTCATAGCCACCCCTACCGGTTCTACGGCATACGCCCTCAGCGCAGGAGGCCCTATATTGGTGCCGCAAGCCGCCAACTGGGTGATTGCGCCGGTGGCCCCCCACAGCTTCACCGTGAGGCCGCTGATTGTAAACGACGATGTCGTGATATCGTTGCAAGTATCGAGCCGCACCGACAAGTTCCTACTCAGTTGCGACGGCCGGTCGGCCATGCTCGATACCAGCGCCACCATCTCTTTGCAGAAGGCTCCGTTTGTCATCAAAGTCGTTAAAGGGTACAACCATAGCTTCTCCGAGACATTGCGCACCAAACTGATGTGGGGCGCCGACAAACGAGAATAACACAGCACTCCACCCCCTCTTATATATCGTCATATCACACATTCTTAAATATCCCGTCATGAAACAAACAGCACGCAGCATAGCGACCCTGCTCATCATCGCACTCTCGTCCCCGTCCCTCATTGCGCAGCATACGGCTGCACCGACAACCACAGCACCGGCAACCTCGCAGCTCTCGCTGCTTTTTGCCGGCGATTTCATGCAACACCTCACACAGATAGAGGCGGCACAGACCGACAGCGGCTACTCATACGACGATTGCTGGCAATATGTCCGCGACGAGATAACGCGTGCCGATGTCGCCATCGGCAACTTCGAGACCACGCTGGGAGGAAAACCTTATGGCGGGTATCCCTCTTTCTGCGCCCCCGACGAATTCTTCACATCGCTCGTCGATGCGGGGTTCGACATATTCCTCACGTGCAACAACCACAGCCTCGACACCGGGAAACGTGGCATAGAACGCACTATCGAACAGATGGGGAAAGTAAAACAGGTAGCCCAAGTAGGCACATACATCGACCGCGCCGACCGCGACAAACGCTACCCCTATACTTTCGAAAAGAACGGGATAAAGATAGCTCTGCTCAACTATACATACGGCACCAACGGGCTGACGGAATCGGCGCCCAACATAGTAAACCGCATAGATACCGCCATCATGGCACAAGACATTGCCAAGGCCCGGGCCGCTACCCCCGACGCCATTATCGCCTGCATACATTGGGGTATAGAATATGAGCAACAACCCAGCAGAGAGCAGCGCAAGCTGGCCGACTGGCTCATCGCCCACGGCGTCGACCATATCATAGGCAGCCATCCGCATGTGATACAACCCCTTGAAATGAGAAGCGACTCTACCGGCAAAGAGCATCTTGTAGTGTACTCGCTGGGGAACTACATCTCCAATATGAAGATAAGAGCCACCGACGGGGGCATGATGGTGCGCCTGGTGTTGGAGAAAGACTCAGTCACCCGCGTTGCCGACTGCGCATACAGCCTCGTTTATACCGCACGTCCCATTAAGAGCGGCAAGAAAAACTTTGAGCTTATCCCCGCCGCACGCCCCCGCGAGGAGTACTCGGCAGCCGTAAGGCAGGGGATGCAAATATTTCTCAACGACACCCGCAAGCTGCTGAAATCCTGCAACGTAACAGAATACGTCTTCTAAGTCGCTCACCCCTCACCGATAAGAGCTTGCAACGCCTGTGTTGCAGCGGCCAAAGCCTCGCGCGACTCATACCTGCTCGAATCGAACGTATGGGCCGCCTGCGTGTAGAAAGGCATACGGGCCGACAACATCTCTTTCACCCGGGATGCCAGCGCCTCGTCATCGAGCGACAGGAGCAGCGGGCGTTTCACCTTCGAGACTCTTATTCTACGGCATATCGTCTCTACCGGGCACGACAAAAAGACCGACACACCGCGCCCGTTCATATAAGCCATGTTGTCAAAAAAGCATGGAGTGCCGCCCCCGGTTGCCACCAACACATCGTCAAACTCGGCAACCTCATGCAGCATATTACGCTCTATCTCCCGGAATCGCATCTCGCCATCGGAGGCAAAAATATCGGCAATACTCTTTCTGTAACGCGCCTCTATATACTTGTCGAGGTCGATAAAGTCGCGCCTCATCTCACGGGCGGCATACCGGCCCAGCGTCGTCTTGCCTGCCGCCATATATCCGATTAGAAATATTGGGTTGCTCATGCTTTTCTACATATTATTGCAAAGATATGACTTTCTATTCAACGGCAAAAACGTATCTTTGCACACAACATACCGCTCACCGCATGAAAAAATCCAAATATTATGTCGTATGGGAAGGCTTTGCTCCGGGAGTGTACGACTCCTGGGAGGAGTGCCAGCTGCAAGTAGAAGGATATAAAGGAGCCAAATACAAAGCCTTCGACTCGCAGGAAGATGCCATAGAGGCATTCAGAGGGAGAGCCGAGGAGCATATCGGTTTGTTGCGGGGAATAAGCGACCACTGCAAAGGCTCGAACACCACCCCCAAACAGAAAATACCGGCAATAGCCTCTCCCGCCATCATACGCGACAGCCTGGCCGTCGATGCCGCGTGCAGCGGCAACCCCGGCACGATGGAGTACCGAGGGGTCTATGTCGCTACCGGCCAAGAGATTTTCAGGCTGAAACCCATGCAACAAGGCACTAATAATATAGGTGAGTTTCTTGCCATCGTACACGGGCTGGCATACCTCAAACAACACAACAGCAATATACCTATATATAGCGACTCGCGAAACGCCATATTATGGGTGAAACACAAGCAATGCAAGACCCGCTTGCAACGCACAACGGTAAATGCCCCCATCTTTGACCTCATCGCTCGTGCCGAGGCCTGGTTACGCAACAATACATACACCAACCCCATTATCAAATGGGAGACCGATACTTGGGGCGAGATACCGGCAGACTTCGGCCGGAAATAGCACCGGACAACAACCGCCACTTTGCAGAAACAGCTTCTTCACAAGATTGCAACACCGGTAACCATACTCTCACAATGTTGCAACTGTTTCGTATTACGCCACTCCTACCTTTGCGGCGTAAACGAAACATGAGAAATTAATGCAAACGACATTCTTAAAGAGGCTTTTATTCACCTCATTATTCTTCTCTCTCCTACTCTTCACCGCCCATGCGCAATACACTATCAGCGGCAATGTAATCGACTCCCGTACCGGCGAAACCATCATAGGTGCAACTCTCGCTATCGAGAATACGGCTATCGCAACCGCCTCCGACATCAACGGCAACTTCACACTGAAAAATATCCCGGAAGGCAAGCACATTCTCGTATGCAGCTATATCGCCTATCAGAAGCAACGCATCCCCATCGACAAGCAAACGCCATTGCCCATCAAAATCTCCCTTACCGAAGATAACCTAACTCTTCAAGAGGTCACCGTCACGACGCAACGGCGACAAGACACAGAGACAGCGATGCTGCAAGGCGTCAAATCGACTCTCAGTGTAGCCAGCGGCATATCGGCAAGCCAGATTGCACGCACCGGCGACACAAACGCCGCCGAAATCATACGCCGGGTGCCCGGTGTCTCTATCCTCAGCGACCGATATATCGTCATTCGCGGACTGGCTCAACGGTACAACAAGGTTTGGATTAACCACGGCAGCGCTCCCAGTGTCGAGAACGACAGCCGCGTTTTCTCGTTCGACATGCTCCCGAGCGGGCAAATCGACAATATGATGATATATAAGTCGCCATCTCCCGAAATTCCGGGCGAATTTGCCGGAGGATTTATCAAAATAGCAACCAAGAACCACCCTTTACGCAACCGCTTACAAGTAAGTTATACGACAGGATTCAATACATCGACGCACTTTTGCGACACCCGCATGAACCCGGGAAGCTGCACCGACTGGCTCGGTTTTGACACAAGCAAACGGCAGCTCTCGGCCGACTTCCCCCAACATCTCGATATTGTATCAACCGACCCGGAGCGTCTCACATATCTCACCCGATACGGAATGAACCGCGATTGGAGCATACGTCAGTTCCGCCCCATGCCCGACCAAAAGTTCAACATCGATGCCGAGTTTATCATCCCGACCGACAACAGCATGGAAATCAGCAACGTTTCTGCACTCAGTTACAGCAATGCCTACAAAACCGTTACCGACATGACCAATATACGGTACGGCATCTATTCGGCGGCTACCGACTCTCCCGTATATTTAGACAATTACACCGACAATCAATATATGAACGAAGTAAAGGTAGGATTGATGCACAACTGGCTTTTCCGCTTCGACAAACGTCACAGTATCGAATTTCACAATCTTCTCAATATTTTCAGTAAAAACCGGCTCACCGAGCGGAGTGGTATCAAAGACATAAGCTCGCCATACTACCGCGAGCAAACAGAAATGCTCTATCAGTCGCGGCTATCCTACGCCGGGCAACTCTCGGGCAAACACTATGCCGACAAACAGGGACACCACCTATTGGACTGGACTCTTGCATACAACTATGCTTTCCGCGATGAGCCGGACCGACGCATCATCACCAACCAGTCGGGCATCAGCGATACAAACGATATTTCACAAATCGTCACCGGGAACGACAACATAACCCGTTACTACCAATCCCTCTCGGACCACGTAGGCTCATTGGCCTTCAACTATCGCGGCGAAATATCTCTCTGGGGATATGTCCCCATCATAAAAGCCGGATTATTTACCGAATACAGCGCCCGCGACTACCGCCCCCGCGAATTTCTTTACCGCTATGACAAACTCTCATACGAGGAGCGCAACGAATATCTCTATCTCCCTTTCGAACAAATGATGAGCGACACATGGCTCTCGGCCGACAAGGTATACCTCGATGAGGTAACCAAAAAGACCAACGCATACCAGGCAACCAATTTCTTGGGTGCAGCCTACGCAGCTTTTGAGTTTCCCATCGACAAAATAAACATTCACGCCGGAGCGCGCCTCGAATACAACAACATGCGACTCACTCGCGACCGTTCGATGGACCCTGCCACATCGCTCATATCACACCGCAATTATATCGATTTAGATGTACTGCCCTCGGTCAACATCACCTACGATATCAACGACAAGCATCTCTTGCGCATGGCATACGGCATGTCGCTCAACCGGCCAGAATTCCGCGAAGTTTCACCGGCGGTCTACTACGACTTCGACCTCTTCAATGAAATCGGCGGCAACGAGAACCTCGAAAGTTGCAAAATCCAGAATGTCGACCTTCGCTATGAGTTCTATCCGGCTTCCAATGAAGTAATCAGCGCAGGTCTCTTCTACAAATACTTCGACAAACCCATCGAATGGACATACACCGACATGGGAGGCTCCTTACGCTACAATTACCAGAACGCCATCTCGGCTTCGTGTTTCGGGGCCGAAATAGAACTGCGCAAGACACTCGATTTCATAGGCATGAAGGGTTTCACCCTGTTGCTCAACGCCTCGGTCATTGCCAGCAATGTCACCTTCGACGACAGCGGCGTCATTAAGCAGGAAAACCGCCCCATGCAAGGCCAATCGCCCTATATAATCAACACCGCTCTCTTTTACAGCAACAAGAAATATGGATGGGAGGCCTCCCTGCAATACAACAGGGTGGGGAAACGCATCATAGGCATAGGCAAGGCCAACAACAGCACCGGCGATGAAAGCACCAATATCCCCGACACCTACGAGTTGCCTCGCAACAGCCTCGACCTCACCGTGTCGAAAACGTTCGGGAAGTTTGTCGTAAAGCTGGGTGCAAAAGATATTCTGTGCGAGGAAATCGTTTATGCACAATATCCCGAATTTGACCTCAACGGCACACACCAAACCCGCACACAGGTTACCAAAAGATACCGCCCGGGAACCTCCATCAGCTTAGGTGTTGCCTACAAGATACTGTAAATCATACATACTTAATCCATACAAACAAATCTAACTCTAAAAAGAAGAAAATGAAAAAGATTGTATTATTCCCGGCATTGGCTCTACTCATCGCAGCAGCCGGTACAAGTTGTCAAGAGGATAACAACGATAACGGAGGCACTCTCCCGGGACAGGAATATACCATAGGAGATGGCTCTGACGACTATGAGATAGACGGTAACGTTACCCTCACATACCCCAACAAATATACGTTGAAAGGCTTTGTGTATGTCCCCAACGGAGCTACACTCACCATTGAACCGGGTGTCGTCATTAAAGGAGACAAAGCAACCAAAGCAACCATCATTGTCGAGCCCGGCGGAAAACTCATTGCTGACGGCACACAGGAACGACCGATTGTCTTCACGTCGGCCCAACCGGCCGGAAGCCGCAAACCCGGCGACTGGGGCGGTATCATCCTCATGGGTAATGCACGCAACAATCAAGGCGAAATGTCTATCGAAGGCGGTGTGCGCGGCACACACGGCGGCAATAACGACGCCGACAACTCGGGTGTACTCCGTTATGTACGCTGCGAATACGCCGGTATAGAATATACGACCGACAACGAAATCAACGCCATAACCTTCGGCTCTGTCGGCAGCGGCACCACCGTCGACTACGTACAAGTATCCTATTCGGGCGACGATGCCTTCGAGTGGTTCGGCGGAACGGTCAACTGCAAGCACATGGTAGCACTGGGAACATGGGACGACGATTTCGATACCGACAACGGTTTCAGCGGCAAGGTGCAATATGCCGTTGTACTGCGCGACCCTCTCACCGGCGACAAAAGTGCATCGAACGGTTTCGAAAGCGACAATAACAGCGACGGCGCAGCCATGGAACCCTACACCTCATGTGTATTTTCCAACTTCTCGGTATTCGGTCCTGTCACCGACCCTGCATCCTACACCAATCAGGCCGGCATAAACGGCAGCCCGGTAGATGCCCGTTTCCAAGCCGCCATGCACTTGCGCCGCAACACCGAGCTTCGCGTATTCAACTCTCTTTTTGCAGCATTCCCCATAGGTCTTATCATAGAAAACGATAAAGGCTCAACGACACAACAACACGCCACCGATGGTGTTTTACAGGTTACGAACTGCGTGATGGCTGGTATGATAAAGAACTTCCAAGACGCCCAATACTGGTCAAACAACAGTCAGCTGAACGACTCCGACCCGGGAACTTTTGCCGACAGTTACTTCAACCGCAACGGTGGCAACAACCGCACATTTGCCACAGTCGACGAGCTGGCTTTGCAGGGCTCCCCGTTTAATCTTACATCCTTCTGCATGATACCCGGCAGCAACAGCCCGCTGGCAAACGGAGCAAGCTGGGAGCACCCGTATGTAAGCAGCGGCTTCGACCAGGTATCATACATAGGAGCTTTCTCTCCCAACGAAACAGTGGCTGACAACTGGATGAGCGGCTGGACAAACTTCGACCCGCAAAATACGATTTACTAAAACTATCTTTTCACAATCGTTTCATGTTTGATTCGCCAATACAACTGGCTCGTTGTATTGGCGAATTTTTTATAATAATTATAACATTTTTTACACACATGCGTATCTTAAAAAAGATAACTTTGCGATGTTTTTTGCATCAGAATACCTGAAATCGAACCAATCTGTTATAACAATCGCATTATGAGAATTTTACCATTAACTATCGGCGCCCTGTTGTGCGCCATGACGCTACCGGCAGGCGCGCAATTGTCGGAATATGACCTAAACGCACCATTTGGATGGGCAACCTCTTCGAGCCTCACACAAGGCGATGACTATGACCTCACCGGAGGCGGCACCGACGGACGAAGCATCACTCTCACCAACAAAGGCGGCGACATGCGCTCCGAAATAGAGAATGCTATCAACAACTACGATATCATCATATTCGATGGCAGCAAAGGCGACTTCACCATATCGCAGAGCATCGTACTCGAAGGCGTAAAGAACAAAACTTTTGTCGGCATCAACGGCGCACGCCTCTGCACCGAATTTTACATTACCGACGAAATAAAACAGGCTCTCGATGAAGCCGGAGTCAAGGATGCCAGCACATCGGGTGGTGGCGGCACGCTGAGCAACGGCGAGAAAGTTGACGAAGAGTGCGAGTACTTGACCCGCCAAACCCTCATCGACCTTACAAAAGACGAAAGCGAAATGTTCCGCAAGGCCGGACTGTTCCATCTCTCGGGCTGTGAAAACCTCATCTTCCGCAACCTCAAATTGGTAGGCCCGGGTCCTGTCGATGTAGGCGGCAACGACCTCATCGCGGTCATCGACGGAACGACGCACTGCTGGTTCGACCACTGCGAATATACCGACGGTATCGACGGCAATATGGATATAACGGTAAAGAGCGACTTCATCACCGTATCGTGGTGTACTTTCAGCTACACCGAACGGGCTTACAACCACATGAACACCAACCTCATCGGCGGCGACGACACAGCGTCGAAACAAGGAGCCGACAACCTCAACGTTACCTGGGCCAACTGTATGTGGGGCTCGGGCTGCGACCAACGTATGCCTATGGCTCGTTTCGGCACAATCCATATATATAATTGCTACTATAATTGCAGCGGCAACAAGGTTGCTATCAACCCGCGCAAAGACTCGGAATTCCTTATCGAAAACAACTATTTTGCCAGCGGCGTCAATATTTTCAGCCAAACAGATGCCAAAGCGTATGTTTGGCACGACAACTATTTCGAAGGAAGCTACAAACCTTCGAACAAAGGGTCTGTTTCGATACCTTACCAATACTCTCTTTACGATGCACGCGAGGTGGCCGATGTAGTTTCCAACCCCGATAACGGCGCGGGAGCAACACTCTCCGACCCCTTGACAATAGGCGCTCTCGCACCGAGTAGCGATGCAACTTTGCGTCAGCTCTTTGTCAACGGCATAGGCGTCACGTTGCAAGAGGGCATATATCATTACAGCTACGCCCTTCCTTCCGATGCCACCGACATCGACATAACGGCCACAACATCGCACAGCAAGGCTACTTACCAAGTGACGACACCTGCCATAGACGAACTGCCCGCAACGGCTACCATCGTTGTAACGGCCCAAGACGGCACCACACAACTGACATATACCATCAGCCTCAGCCAAGAGATATACATACCCTCTACGAGCACAAGCTGGATATTCGATAATTGGAGCGAAGAGGGCAAATATGATTACAACTTCTCGCATGACGGTCTCACGGTACATGCAACAGCCAGCAAGCCTGTCGACTTCGAGAATGCCGAGGAGTATCGCAAGACCTTCGCCGACGGCAACACTTACACCAAACGCCTCAGCTTAGGCGGCAGCGGCAGCACCGAGTATCGCTCTGTCAGCTTCACAGCCAACGCCGGTGACAAGATAACGATATACAACACCTCTGCAAGCGAAAGCAATGTACGCTATCTCGCTATCAGCAACGGCAGCGACGTAGTATACAGCGAGTCGAACGATATGCTCGTCTACACTTTCACCGAAAGCGGAACATACTACGTATATTCAACCAACAGCGGTATCAGAATTTACGCTCTCGTCATAGAGCATGCCGTACCTTACACCTTGATACCTGCCAATAACAGCACCGATGTAAGCGTAGCCTCTACCGACGAACTGAGCATCGACTTCGGCCGTGAGATAACCTCGGTAGATATGAGCAAGATAAGCATCGCACCTTACCTGCCGCTGCAAGAAGTTGGCAACAACGTAGGCTCTACCACCCTCATATTCCAACCTGTCACAAGGAACTGGCTCCTCGACTACTCAACGGTATACACCATCACCGTAGAGGCCGGAGCGGTAACATTGGCATCTGAGACAGGCGGAGCAGACGAAACCAACACCGCATTTGCATGGACATTCACGACTGAACCTATCGGGTCGGGCATAGAGAATGCCGAGAGCGACCGCACCCTCACATTCGACGGTACGACCCTGCACAGCACAAGCGACGATATCGTCTATGTATTCAACCTGCAAGGTATGAAAGTAGCCGAAAGCAGATACACCATAGATATGACACGCTATGCAAGCGGTATCTACATCGTACGCTGCGGCGACAAAGTCTTGCGAATCGCCAAACGATAAAAGCTCTTAAAAAAAATAGAGTTTTCGACATAAGCAGAACCGGCCTCAGAGTCTCGTCTGAGGCCGGTTCTGCTTTCTCATATCATACTCATTTTTAGACTCTTTCTGCAACATCTACCTGCATAACTAAATAGGACTGCATGGGGTGACTAAAATATTACGTCGATAACTTTAACATTTATTACCATTATACCATGTTTTTAAGTCAATAAAAATATATTCCTTTGCCCTTACAAAATCCGAAATAGGAAAGTGGCAACGACATTTTTCAATAAAAGGTTTATATAGTGACATAATAATCAAATTAAACAACGGACAATGAGAAACTATTACTTACACAGAACAATACTGCTTGTCGCTACATTGATAGCAGCAGTAGGTATCGCGAAAGCCGACACTTGGGATGGCAGTATCTCTACCGCATGGTATGAAAACGGCGAACCGTATGAAATACATTCAGCAGCCGACCTTGCCGGATTGGCACAACTGGTCAACGGCATAAGATCTTCTTCTTGGCCTTGGGGGATGGAATACGTAGATTTTGCAGGTAAAACCATCACGTTGATGACCGACATAGACCTCGGTGCCAATGGAGCAAGCGGCTTGGAGTGGCCTATGATTGGAGATGGTGACGACAATCCTTTCCGCGGCACATTCAACGGAAACGGTCACACCATCAGCAATGTACTCGTCGATAACAATTATGACGGCGCTGTACATTATGACCGGGTAGCGGGAATATTCGGATATAATGGCGGAACCATCAGAAACCTCACTGTAAGCAACGGCTATTTCCTTGCCGATGGAGGAGCAGTAGGATTTTTCATAACCGACTATGCAGGAGCTATTGCCGGCGTCAATAACGGCACGATAGAAAATTGTACTGCCATACAAGTAAGCCCCGAAGTACGAGGCGGCCACTATGCCGGCAGCATCTGTGGACAAAACAACGGAACCGTAACAGGTTGCCTTGCTGCCATCAAAGATTTCATGAACGACTCAGACGGTACTCCCGTAGGCATACCGATGGTATCGGACGGTACTCCCGAGACCAACAGTTTCTACCGGCTGGACATCACCGAAGAGGACTTCGACCAAGCCAAACTCGACGCCGACACCACTATCAACGAAAGCTCCCTGCGCACGCTTCCCGAAGTTGCCGGATTTGAAAACAGCCTCTTCATCCAAGACGGTGCAACACTCATGTTGGACATCACCACCCGCGGGCACGACTACCACGGATGGACCGATAACGGATACTACATTACCAGCCTCACGGCCGACGGCGGTGCAACCTCAGAGATTATCGACGACCAGATAGCGGGCGATGAACTCACCCTCTTCCGCCTCTCCCGCATCACTTATACAATGTATCGCGACAACACCACAAACAGCATTGCCAATATGTATTATGCCATATCGGCAATCAGGCCTACGGGTATAAACGACAATATGTTGAACTCGCACCATATATATGCGACAAAGGGTTACGCCGTGGTTGAAACTGCCGTCGGCGATAACATTTCGATAGTCGACATGGCGGGGCACATTGTATATAACGACAAAGCGCGCAGCTCTCGTACGCTTATCCCGCTGAAAGCCGGTATATATATCGTCAACGGAACAAAGATACTCATAAGATAACAGATTGTAATAGAAGACTTCATGTCTATGTGATAGGATATGCTGTGACAGCATATCCTATTTTTTTTGATGCCGGCGCATATAAGAGATTGCAACAAGCGGCAAGAGTCTCATTCGGCACAACCAGAGTGCGCGAATCCTCTCTTCTACTTCAATAAATGCCACGATACAAAACAGAGGAAGCGGCAATCTTGATTGCCGCTTCCTCTGTTGGCTTGTTATTGCAGTACCTCCGAGGGGAATCGAACCCCTATCTAAAGTTTAGGAAACTTCTATTCTATCCGTTGAACTACAGAGGCAACTCTTTACGACGTGCAAAAGTACAACTTTTTTTATATCGCCGCAACAGGTGGTCAATCGAAAATGGCGTGCAACACGGCAAGCGACTTCATACTGCCTACACCGGGCAAATGCAATCCGTAGTAAAGTATGATGCAGTCGAGCACATAAGCGCGTTGCTGACGCGACAACCTGAAAAGGTGCATGTTGGTAAAATCCATACGCAACAGCCGG
Source organism: uncultured Porphyromonadaceae bacterium (assembly GCA_900542255.1). GTDB lineage: Bacteria > Bacteroidota > Bacteroidia > Bacteroidales > Barnesiellaceae_A > Barnesiella_A > Barnesiella_A excrementipullorum. The sequence goes on along the minus strand of UQMR01000001.1, from coordinate 6,681 downwards.
GTAAGGAAACGCGCCTCGGGCGGCGAAAGCGAGGGAGAGAGCAGCGACTGACCGGCCGTAAAAACACCCTCCTGCATATTGAAACAATACCCCTCGCGATAACTATCGGCATTAGGAGTAATACCTAAGAAAGGTGCAAGCCCCACCAAGAAACAGAGATGAAAATTGGCATAACTCCCCTGCATGCGCCCCAACAGCTCAATAGAACGGGCAATATAGGCAAACATATCGGGCTGTGCCTCGCCACTCTGCAACACCTTACCCAAGAACTCGGCAAGGAAAAGCGCCAACGAGGCCCGCGCCGGGTCACATTGCAAAAGCGGCAAAGCCTGCCACGTATGCGCTTCTCCTATACGCTGCAACTCGCGCCCGGGACGATATTCCATCTCAAACTCTATCAACGATAACGGCGTATAGAGCGCACGTGCCATCTTGGCTGCCCGACCGGCGCCACGAGGGAGAATATAAGCCATACGCCCATACCGCTCGGTGTAGATATGCACCACAGAGAGCGTATCGTTATAAGGGTGGGTATGCAATACTATGCCGCGCGTCTTCTCGTACATAGGTGCAAAATAAGAGAATAGAAATGAAAGAAACAAACTCCGGAAGACTCAAAATAGAGTTCAGAAAGCCTCGTATCGGGCCAAACAGAGCATCGGGGAGAGATAAAAAACAGTATATAAGCATTTTTTGATACAATTCTTTTGCAAATAAAAAAAAGTGCCGTATATTTGCACTCGCTTTTATAAAACCCGCCAAGCGGTAAAAGAGAAAGCGCACAACAGGGAAGGCCCATTCGTCTATCGGTTAGGACGCAAGATTTTCATTCTTGAAAGAGCGGTTCGATTCCGCTATGGGCTACGATAAAAATAAAATAAAACATTGAAGATATGGCAAACAATAAATCTGCGAAGAAAAGAATCAGGCAAACTGCTGCAAGAAACTTGCACAACCGTTACTATGCCAAAACAGCTCGCAATGCCGTACGCAAATTACGCGCTACAACAACCAAAGACGAGGCTGTAGAATTGTACAAGAAAGTAAGCTCTATGTTGGACAAACTCGCCAACAAGAATATCATACATAGCAACAAAGCCTCGAACTTGAAGTCGAAACTTGCGTTGCACGTAAACGCGCTCTAATATAACGAGCCGACACAAAGACAGAAAGCATCTCTTTCTGCCTTACAAGGCCCATTCGTCTATCGGTTAGGACGCAAGATTTTCATTCTTGAAAGAGCGGTTCGATTCCGCTATGGGCTACAAACGGATGCTTTACAGCATCCGTTTTTTTGTATCCGTACGGGTATATCCATCAGTCGGCATCGCCCTGTATTGCTATGGCATGGCCGACAAAATTCAAGTTATAAATGGTTGAAATTTCGCCTATTCGCGAATACTATCGGCAGCCTCTTTGGCTGTTATCTTAGGCATAGGCTTGTCGCGTGATATGAGCAAAAGGCGGTCGCCCGCAACAAGCTGTACAGAGCCGTTTGGCACAATATACTCATCGCCCCGGCGTATCAGCATCACCAAAGAACCATGCGGCAAGGCTACATCTTTGAGAGCTGCACCATCGACAAGCATATCGGCCGTAACATCAATGGCATTGAGCGATGTATCGAGCTCCTCGGGGATTTCCACCCCGAAATGGTCGGGAGCCTCCTGCTGCGGCTCGGCAAGCCTCAACGCCTTTGCCATTGCCGATAAGGTAGTGCCCTGCACAATAAGCGACAATATGGTGACAAAAAAGACTACATTGAAAATGATATTAGCCCCCTCGACCTCGGCAATAATAGGATAGGTAGCAAACAAAATGGGAGCTGCTCCACGCAAACCCACCCACGACACAAAGAGCCGTGAAGAGAATTTCATTTTACGGAAAGGAAGCAAACACAGCATCACACTCAACGGACGCGCCACCAATATCATAAATACTCCTATAAGCGTACCGGCCAAAGCGATAGAAAGCATCTCATGCGGATTTACCAGCAATCCCAACATCAAGAACAAGATAATCTGGAAAAGCCACGTCACACCATCGAGGAAGGTCACAATCTCGCGCTTGAAACTCAGCTTGCTGTTTCCCACCACGATACCTGCAACATATACGGCCAGATAACCGTTGCCCCGACATAAATCGGCCACCGAAAAGACAAAAAAGACGAAACAAAGCACCACGATGGGGTAGAGAGCCGTATTGGGTAATGACAACTTATTGATAGTCCATACAGCCACCTTTCCCAGCAAATAGCCGGCCGCACCGCCCACGGCAAACTGCACCAGCAACGTAGTCGCAATATCGCCAGCCGACATACTGCCAGCACTCACTATCTGTATGAGTACTATCGTAAGCATATAGGCCATAGGGTCGTTGCTACCGCTCTCGAATTCGAGCATAGGTCGCAGGTTATACTTCAACGTCATGCGTTGCGAACGCAAAATATTGAATACCGATGCCGAGTCGGTTGACGACATGGTTGCCGCCAGCAACAACGAAGTGGTAAGCGGCAAAGTAATACTTATCCACCCGAACCCCGAAATCCAATAAATAAACAAGCCTGCAAACAGCGTCGTAAACACCACTCCCAATGTAGAAAGCACAATGCCCTGCGCCAGCACCGGACGAATATCGCCGAAGCGCGTATCGAGACCACCGGTAAACAGGATGATACTCAATGCCAACATACCTATAAACTGCGCACTCGAAGCATTATTGAACTGCAAGCCTAACCCATCGCTGCCAAACAACATACCGACAAGCAGGAATATCAACAACGTAGGCACTCCAAAACGATAACCGGCCTTACTGACTACTATACTGACAAAAAGAAGTATCGACCCTATCAACAAAAAATTACCGGCGGTAATAGTCATAACAATTCAAATATTTCTGTTTTCACTCTTTCTATAAACGGGATGAACCTGACTTTTGCTGCCAAACGGATTCCCCCACAAATATAACTAAAATAACGATGCGAAAGATTGTTCTCTGCAAAATAGATAATGTCAAGGCTCTGGCATGACGATATTTTATGACACGTTCCATAAGATAATAATGTGTAATAGTCAAGACTTGTTCTGCATTTATCTTGATTTTACAGGCAATGCTTTGACCAATAGCCAGTTTTCGTATCATTTCTCGATTTGAGACATTGATAGCGGATATATTCTCACTATATTGATGTTGATTTTTGTTTAATAAAGAAACGCCGCCCCATTGTATACTATCAGCAAAGACTATTGTCTCGGGGGGGGACACATAGGAACTCGCTCCGCCAAACCGAGAACAGATTTTTTATCTAAAAAGTTATCAGTTGCCATGATACATATTTTAATTATATATCTTTGTATATGTATCAAGGCAAAGATTTTGGTGTTGGTACATTAAAGTATATAAGTGTGTTGAAAAATTCTCTGTCACAAAAATAAATCCCACCTATATTCCACCAGCCCTAAAAATTATCAAAACATGGTGGACAAACTATCCAAACGACTGCCGGAGCCGTAAAAAACCAGTTTTTGCATCCCGTACCGGCACACAAACGACAGCCATGTAAATGATGACAAAAAAACATCCCAAAATATTTGGCGAATACAGATATTTTGTATTACCTTTGCGGCGTTCTTTCGAACAGAAAGCACAGAAGGCCGATTCGTCTATCGGTTAGGACGTAAGATTCTCAATCTTAAAAGAGGGGTTCGATTCCCCTATCGGCTACACTCGACGATACTTTGCCAACCACGGCAAAGTATCGTTTTTTTAACACCTGCACCCCTCTCCCCAAGGAAGAAAAAATAGCCGGAGACTGCCGGCAGCTCGAAAATTTTTCGTATCTTTGTTTGCTAAAAATGCGACGCCTCACAGAGGGCGTTTTGCCTTTGCCACATACACCGTCTACATCGCCTGTATATGGCATAAAAATCTTTCTTACAGAGCAAAACGAGTAAATATGTCAGAAGAACAAGAGAAAAAAAACACCTATTCCGCCGATAGTATTCAGGTGCTCGAAGGGCTTGAAGCCGTGAGAAAACGCCCTGCCATGTACATCGGCGATACCGGAATAAAAGGCCTGCATCACCTTGTATACGAAGTCGTGGACAACTCCATAGACGAAGCCCTTGCAGGCTATGCAACCCACATAGAAGTCTTCATTAATGCCGATAACTCCATAACCGTCGTAGACAACGGCCGCGGTATACCGGTAGACCTGCATGAAAAGGAGGGGAAATCGGCTCTCGAAGTCGTTCTCACCGTACTACACGCAGGAGGAAAATTCAATAAAGGCTCATACAAAGTATCGGGCGGATTACACGGTGTAGGCGTCTCTTGCGTCAATGCACTCTCTACCTACCTGCGTGCCGAGATACGACGCGACAACAAAGTCTACATGCAAGAGTTTGCCTACGGAAAGCCCTTGCACGAGATACAAGTGATAGGCACCGCCAACGAAACCGGTACAACGATTACCTTTAAGCCCGACCCCGAGATATTCAGGGAGAGTACCGAGTACGACTTCAAAATCCTCTCAAACCGCCTGCGCGACCTCGCATATCTCAATGCCGGCATCACCCTGACGCTGACCGACAAACGCCGGCTCAACGAAGACGGGACACCCTACAAAGAGGTATATTATTCAAAAGAAGGGCTCAAAGAGTTCGTTCGTTACATCGACTCAAACAAAGAGCACCTCATAGACGACATCATACACATCTCTACCGAGAAACAAGGCATACCCGTAGAAGTTGCCATGACCTACAACACGACGTACAACGAAAATATCTACTCGTATGTCAATAACATCAACACCATCGAAGGCGGTACACACCTCACCGGCTTCCGCATGGGACTCACCCGCACGCTCAAAAAGTACGCCGAGGACTCGAAGATGCTTGAAAAAGTAAAAATCGAAGTCAGCAGCGACGACTTCCGCGAAGGGCTCACAGCCGTCATCTCGGTAAAAGTGATGGAACCCCAGTTCGAGGGACAAACCAAAACCAAATTGGGAAACAGCGAAGTCGCCGGTGCCGTACAAATGGCCGTAAACGACGCCTTGGGCAAATACCTCGAAGAGAATCCCAAACAGGCCAAATCGATTGTAGAGAAGGTAATCCTTGCGGCACAGGCTCGCCACGCCGCTCGCGCCGCCCGCGAAAAGATACAGCGCAAAACGCCCCTCACCGGCGGCGGACTGCCCGGCAAACTGGCCGACTGCTCCTCGAAAAACGCCGACGAGTGCGAGATTTTCATCGTCGAGGGTGACTCGGCAGGCGGCTCGGCCAAGCAAGGACGCAACCGCATCTTCCAGGCCATCCTGCCTCTGAGAGGTAAAATCCTCAACGTAGAGAAAGCCATGGACCACAAGGTATTCGAGAGCCAGGAAATCAGCAACATGTTCAAGGCGCTGGGCGTCACCATCGGTACCGAGGAGGACAGCAAGGCCTGCAACATAGAGAAACTGCGCTACCACAAAATCATCATCATGACCGATGCCGACGTCGACGGCGCACACATCGCCACACTGCTGATGACCTTCTTCTTCCGCCGCATGCGTCCCATTATCGAGCAAGGCTACCTATACATCGCCACACCGCCCCTGTATAAATGCAAGAGCAAGCGCAACAAAGTAGAGGAGTATTGCTGGACCGACCTGCAACGCGACCGCTTTATAGCCCAATACGGCGAAGGCAAAGAGGAAAACATAGAAATACAACGATACAAAGGTCTGGGTGAGATGAACCCCGAGCAACTGTGGGAAACGACCATGGACCCCGAGAACCGCATACTCAAACAAGTACACATAGAGAATGCCGCCGAGGCCGACCGCATCTTCTCGATGCTCATGGGCGAAGATGTTGCCCCGCGCCGCGATTTCATCGAAGAGAACGCCACGTATGCCAACATCGACGCATAACCCCCGCCTCCATAACACACACCATAGCAAGCCTGCCCCTTTCCCGGGGCAGGCTTTTTTATACCCTATTTTATAACTTCGTTATGTTAATTTAATACGACAGAGAAGATGCCGCTCCAAAAAAATAACTTACTTTGCATAAGAGGCCGCAGGAAGCCGAAGCCCTGTAAAGCGTGCAATATGGCCTACAACGACACAGCACCGTTATAAACCGGTAAAAAGTTATCACTATGTCCTCGAAACAGAAAACATCAGGCAAAAGAATGTCAAGCGAAGATTTGTTGCAACGCATCGTCGCTCTCTTCAACAGAGAACCCAACAAAAACTTCAACTACCGCCAGGTATCCCACGCCCTCGGTTTAGAAAAAAACGAGCAAAGACAACGTGTATATGGGATGCTCGCCACCATGGCACAACAAGACTTTCTCACAGAAACGACTCCGGGGCGTTACCGGAAGAAAAACCGCGGCACCAAGGTCACAGGCATCTTCGAGCGCCGCAGTACCGGCAAAAACCATGTGGTAACCGATGACGGCGAGCAGATTTTCATCGCCGAGCGCAACTCGTTACACGCCCTCAACGGCGATACCGTAGAGGTATATGTATATGCCAAACGCCGCAACTCAGAGACCGAGGGCGAAGTTACCGCCATTCTCAACCGCAGCGAACAGGTATTCATAGGCACACTCTGCGTACAGAAACAGTATGCCTTCCTCATCACCGACGACAAAACACTCGCCAACGACATATTCATCCCCAAAAAC